>DVIP01000118.1 GCA_018711225.1 Candidatus Cryptobacteroides intestinipullorum
GTGATTGCCCATCGCCTTTCTTCCATTATTTCTGCGCATCAGATTGTCGTCATGAAAGAAGGACGCATTGTGCAATGCGGAAAGCATGAACAACTGTCCGTGACGGAGGGCGTATATAAGAATATGTGGGATGCCTATACGAGTGCATACCATTGGACGTTGAACAAAAACTGATAAAGGAGGATTATCCATGAATGCGATAAAGAACATTACAATAGGTCACACGGAAAGACTTTACAAGCCTGTGGGATACACCATGCTTGCCAACCTGGTGAACATAGTGCCGTTCTGTTTTTCCATAGAAGCCGTACGCATCATTTTCAGTGCTTTCGACGGGAGCGGACAACCGCTTGACACGACCCGCCTGTGGTATATTTTCGGTATCATGGCTGTCTACATGCTGGTCATGGCTCTGGCGGAACGGGCTTCATACCGGGCCAATTTCAGGGGTGCATACGAAATGAGCGCCTCCGGACGACTGTCACTGGCGGAACACTTGCGGAAACTTTCACTCGGTTTTCTGTCCAGACGCGATCCCGGTGATTTGTCTTCCATGATTATCACGGATTTCACGATGGCGGAAACAGGGATTTCGCACCATTTGCCTCAGCTGATGGGTGCAGTGGTCATGCCTGTGCTGGCTTTCGCCTCCCTGGTCTGGATAGACTGGAGAATGGCAGTCAGCATGTTTGCCGCCTTGCCACTTGCCATGTTCGTATTGTGGGCGAGTACAGGCGTACAAAGGAAACTGAGCGGCAGTCAGATACAGGCCAAGATAAACGCAGGCAACAGGCTTGAAGAATATTTGCAGGGCATCAGGGTGATGAAAGCCTACAATCTGCTGGGCGACCGGTTCGTACGGCTGCGTGATGCGTTCGCCAGGCTTCGCCGCGCATGCATACGACAGGAAGCCCTGCTGGGGCCCTTCGTACTGCTGGGCATTACTTTGGTCCGAGCCGGACTGACCCTGATGGTGCTGTGCGGGACATATTTTCTGCTTGGAGGGGAACTTTCCCTGCTGGTATTCGTGATGTTCCTCGTGGTCGGTTCCCGCGTGTTCGACCCGCTGACTTCCGCCCTGACAAATTTTACGGAGTTCCGCTATTTTTCCATTGCCGGCGGACGCATACTTTCTCTGATGAACGAGCCTGAAATGGAGGGCGAAAGGCAGTCTCCGGAGGCAGGTGACATCCGGTTTGAAAATGTATCGTTCGCATACAGGGACAAGGAAGTGCTGCACGATATTACGGTCACGCTCCCGGAAAACTCGCTTACAGCCCTTGTAGGTCCTTCGGGAAGCGGAAAAAGCACTGTAATGAAGTTATGTGCCCGTTTTTACGACCCGCAGAAGGGACGCATCCTTTTCAACGGTGTCCCGATGAGCGAGATTAATCCCGAAAGCCTGATGAGCCATATTTCCATGGTCTTCCAGGATGTATATCTGTTCCAGGACACTATACGAAACAATATCCGCTTCGGAAAAACGGATGCGATGGATGAGGAAATCATTGCGGCCGCCAGGAAAGCCTGCTGCCATGACTTTATCATGAGACTGCCTCTGGGCTATGATACGATGGTGGGAGAAGGTGGCTGCACCTTGTCAGGAGGGGAAAAGCAGCGCATATCCATAGCCCGCGCCATGCTGAAAGACGCACAAATCATCCTGCTGGACGAGGCTACCGCCTCTCTTGACCCTGAGAATGAAGTGGAAGTGCAGAAAGCCATCGACACTCTCATCAAGGGACGTACTGTCATCGTCATCGCGCACAGGCTCAAGACTGTCAGAAATGCTGACAGGATAATAGTCCTGGATGACGGACGGATACAGGAAGAGGGCACGCACGGCGACCTCATCCGGAAAGGCGGACTCTATTCCCGTCTGTGGAAAATCCAGGAAAGAATTTCAGGCTGGAAACTGGCTGCTGAATGACAGGAATGACTGACAGCGGCGATTATCCGTTCACGGTGTCGTCTTCGAGGTGTCCGTTTCTGAGCTGCGGTTCTATGAAGTGTTTTTCCGCGTACGCCCACAGTATTTCCGAGCCGGCGGACGTGCGTCTGTTCCTGTGCAGGACTTCGCTCAGTTTCCTGTGACCTTCCTGCCATGCCTTGCCGTCAGTGGCGGCCTGCAGCATAAGAGGCTGGAAATTGTCCAGAGTATGCGCAAAATGCGCCTCCGGCGTCTCGTCTGCCTCAAATTCCTCCCACAGTCCGCGGAACTTCTCTGCGAGATCTTCCGGAAGTCTGGGAAAGAGCCTGTCTGCAGCCGCCTCTTCACGTGCTTTCTGTGTCTTGATACCTTCTTTGTCGTATGCGAAGGTGTCGCCGGCGTATATTTCCACAAGGTCGTGGATAAGGACCATACTCACCACTTTCAGAAGGTCCACTTCTTCATTGGCATATTCGCAGAGCAGAAGAGCCATCACAGCCAGATGCCACGCATGTTCGGCGTCGTTCTCGAGTCTCTGTCCGTCCGTGAGATACGTCCTTCTGCGGATGAATTTTTCCTTGTCCGTCAGCCTGCAGAAATCCACTATCTGCTCCAGCCTGTCAGTATTGTCTTTCATGATTGCAGAATCCGTTTATTGCCAGAGCCTGTCCTTGAGCCAGGCTCTCAATGGAATGTCATACAGTTTGAGAGCCGCCCAGGCGATGAATACCGAGAGAACGACTACTCCGATGTTCATGGTCAGATGGGCGAACAGAGGTGCGTCCGGATGGGAATATACCCAGCACATCTGTACGTACATCAGAGGATAGTGCGTGATATACAGAGGATAGGATATCTGGCCCAGAAAGTCGCAGATCCTGTTTCCTTTCGCCCCGTTTATCACGCTTCCGGCGCCGATCATGACTATCAGCGGGAAAATCACGATGATGCAGAAGGCATTGTATATTCCGTTGAGAATACTTCCCTCTCCCCCAACGCACGGTATGGACAGGACAACGGCAAGTATTACGGAACACCACCAGAATCCTCCCTGAATCCTGATTCTTTTCCCTATCCGTGAGAGAAGAAGTCCCGCCAGAAACGGATAGAAAAGCCTTGTCAGTCCTATGTATACCTGTTCGGAAGTCAGGCTCCAGCCGCCTATCGGAGTGTACATCTGGCTGTTCCTGGCCTCGGTGAGCAGTCCGAATACATTCAGGTTCAGGCACAGGTCCAGTGTCAGGAAACCGGCCGCAGCCACGAGTATTCCCAGTATTATATTCGGTAATCTTCTAAATATGAAAGCATAAAGTATGTTGCCGAGATATTCCCACGTGAGAGACCAGTTCGGACCGTTGAAAGTATTGAATTCTCCCCATCCCCTAATGTCCATGCGCGGTCCGCATGGAATCATCAGGCAGCCCATCACGAAAGCGAGTATGACTTTCCATGCCGGTATATTGCCTATGAGCGGGAAAAGGCCGCACTGACCGAGATAATAGAAACATATCCCCACGACTGTCCCGAATACGACCATCGGATGCAGTCTGACAAGCCTGCGCTTGAAGAAACCCCATGTCCCCATTTTCCCCCATCTGTCATCGTAGGCGTAGCCTATGACGAATCCGGACAGGACGAAGAAGAAATCCACAGCCAGATAGCCGTGGTTTATGAACTGATATGCAGGGCCTGCCGAATAGGACTCGAATATATGGAAAATCACCACGATTACCGATGCCACTCCCCTGAGGCCGTCGAGTATTTCGTACCTCGGTTTCGATGCCAGATAGATTTGTTTTCGAGCCATTTTGTACCCGTTTTTGTTTCGGATGGCAAAGTTAGTCAGCTCCCATGTATTGTCCTTGTATATTCGGAATAAAAATTTGACTTATATTTGCATGAAACACGTGAATTGTAATGAAAATTGCTTCAGCCTACAGTTTCGACCATGTCCGTATATCTCCGCAGAAACAGATTCCCGGTCATACCCAGGAGTCCTGGGAACTTTCATACGTGGCGGAAGGCAGCGGGACATGTCTTGTCGGAGACGTTTCGTTCCCGTTTTCGTCCGGATGCCTTGTGTTCATACCGCCAGGAATATCTCATTGCTGGCATTTCGATGCGGAGAGGACTGCGGCTGACGGCAATATCGAGAATCTGACCCTGATGTACGAGGACGAATATTTCGACAGAGTGGCCGCTGCTTTCCCTGAACTGGCAGAGAAGGCGGAAATTGTCCGCTCGTCCGAGGCTGCAGTTTCCCTTCCTCCCTCCGTTTCGGCCGGAATATGCGGTATAATGAGCCGCATGTGCTCGGAAGAGGTGCCAGAAAGGACCGTTTCATCAGTCAGCGTTCTGCTCCGTCTGGCCGATTCCCTCCGCCATATGGACGACAGGAGCATTATCAGGGTGAAGCCGCTTCCCGGGCAGCAGGAAATCAGGCTTGACAGGGTGAGGACATACGTTTCGTGCAATTACAGCCGCCGTATAAGTATTTCCGAAATAGCGGAGTATGTCGGGATGAACAGGGCTGCATTCTGCCGTTTCTTCCGCATGCATACGGGGAAGACATTTGTACGCTACCTCAATGAATACAGGGTGAAAAAGGCAGCCTCGATGCTTGGAAAGGAGGGATGCACGGTATCCGAGGCGGGCTATTCCTGCGGATTCAGCGATTTGTCGCATTTCAGCAGGATGTTCAGGCTGATTGCGGGGGATTCCCCTTCTTCGGTAAAGAAAAAAGAGGGGACCCGGATATGCAAATAGTCCCCTCTGTCTTCGTCTGTTTCCGGGAATTTTTTACCTGTCGATATTGATGATTTTTTGTCCTCGGGAAGTAAAAAATGCAAGTATAATCCGAGGTTTTCCGAAAGGTTGCCGGCTGGAATTTATATATTTGTATTTTACAGGGGGCGCAATTCGACCGTCATTCCCATTGCTGCTGCTATCTTGTATAGTGTAGCGACAGTGGGAATTGTAAGTCCCCGTTCTACTCTGGAAATATAGCCTTTGTCTGCACCTATGCGCTTAGCAAGTTCTGCTTGTGTAAGTCCTGCATTTTTTCTGGCATCAAGGAGAATCTGCGCATTGTATTCCTCCCACGCATGGTTTATCGCTGCTTCTCTTTGCGGTGTACCTTTTGCTCCGAACTCCTTTTCAAGTTCTGCGCTGACATCGTAAATCTCATTTGTTTTCATAATACTCGTTCTTTAGTCTCACTGCCTTGTCTATCTCGCTTTTAGGGGTTTTCTG
>DVIP01000119.1 GCA_018711225.1 Candidatus Cryptobacteroides intestinipullorum
TACTGATATATCTTGTACTCCTCGAAAAGCTGATTGTATATATGGAATTTGCGTACAGGGTCTTCCATGCCTGCCAGCCCCGCCTTCAGGTCGGCGATTCTCCTTTCCTTAGCCTTATTGAACTGCTCCCGCCTGTCTATGGTCTTGTCGAGTTCGTCGAGGACATCCTCCGTCTCGTCTTTTCCTATCAACAGTCCGTCTGTCGCAGTCCGGGATGAACCGTGATCCGAAGCTGCGGCAGTGCCGGCGCCGATAAACATGGATATTGCCAGTATAAGAGCAGTAAGTGCCATCAATATTCCTGAATTCTAAAAACGAACAGAAGCCGCATGAAACATGCAACTCTACTAAGTTAGGCAATTTTTCCAGATAGCCAAACATGAAAATCCATTTCTGCTCCGATTTATTGCATACAATAAAAATCACTATATTAGCAGGATAAAACGAACTCCCCAAAGCAGACAGAAATGGACATCAAGGAAAACATTCTGGGCACCATAGGCAATACCCCCATGGTCCGCATCAACAGGCTGAACCCGAACCCCGACGTAAATATCTTCGCGAAGCTTGAAGGTTTCAATCCGACCGGAAGCATCAAGGACAGGATAGCCCTCAAAATGATAGAAGACGCAGAAAATGACGGACGCCTGAGACCGGGACAGACCATAATAGAGCCGACATCCGGCAATACAGGTATCGGACTGGCAATAATAGGCATCATCAAAGGCTACCCCGTGGAAATAGTCATGAGTGACGCAGTGTCAGTGGAACGGAGGAAAATCATCCGTTCGTACGGTGCTGCGGTCACACTGACTCCCGGTGCAGAGGGTACCGACGGGGCAATAAGGCTGGCAAGAAAGAAAGTATCGGAGAACCCTGACAGATACTTCATGCCGGACCAGTTCAAGAATGCGGCCAACTACCTCACACACTACCAGTCCACGGCTCTGGAAATATGGCAGCAGACAGGCGGGAAAATCGACTACCTGGTATGCGCCCTCGGTACATCAGGGACCATCATGGGCCTGTCCAGATTCCTGAAGGTCATGAAACCTGACATCAAGGTCGTATGTGCCCACCCGGTAAGGGGACACTATATCCAGGGGCTGAAAAACATGGAGGAAGCTATCGTCCCGGCAATATACGATCCTGAACAGATTGACATCCAGGAGATGATAGAAAGCGAGGAAGCCATCACCATGGCCCGGAGAATAATATCGGAAGAAGCGATTTTCGCAGGAATGAGCAGTGGGGCGGCCATGCTTGCAGCAGTACGCACAGCCAGAAAGATAGACAAGGGCAATATCGTGGTCGTATTTCCGGACAGGGCGGAAAAGTATCTGAGCACCGGCATGTTCTCGGAAATCGGCGAGAACGGGGGAACGGTTTGACGGCTACAGCATGGAGAGCATCCTCTTAAGGACATCATCGGGACCGGAAGAAAGGAAAACACTGTGTCCCTTATGATCCGATGAAAGCTCCGCAACCTGTCCTGCAGACAACACCCCGTCCTCTTCCATGACCTCCACCACATGTCTTGCCACAGCCGGGGCGGGATCAATGATAGTCACATCCGGACCGGCCACTTTTCTTATTGTATCTGCAAGGAAGGGATAATGAGTACATCCCAGCACTATCGTATCAGCACCCTTGTCAAGCAGAGGCTGTACGCTCGCCCTCACCACCTTCTCGGCATCAGGGCCGGAAAGCTCTCCCCTTTCGACAAGTTCCACAAATCCCTGTCCGACATGTTCCACTACAGTGATCCTGTCATGTGCAAGGTCTCTCGTATGCCTGTATTTCTCCGCTTTCAGCGTACCAGCCGTGGCGAGTACACCTACGACACCTGAGCGGGTCAGCGAGACAGCCGGCTTGACCGCAGGCTCCATCCCGATGAATTTGACATGATCACGCCTGCCGTCAGACAAGGCAAGCACCCGTTGGCGCACAGCCGGGTCTTCAGGATCGGAAAACGCCTGCCTCAGAGAAGAAATGGCCGCCGCCGTAGCCGTATTGCAGGCGACCACAATTATGTCCGCTCCCCTGGAAACAAGCATTTCAGTGATTCGGAAGGCCCTGTCCACGACATACTCCACAGGTTTTTCTCCGTAAGGGCAATGAGCATTGTCCGAGAAATATATATAGTCTTCCCCCGGGAGCAGTTTCCTGATTTCCCTGTAAACGGAAAGTCCGCCGACACCGGAGTCAAATATGCCTGTCATCTGTTTAGAAAAATTTTGCAAATATATAATAAAAAATTGCGGCAAATTGCAAATCTGCCGCAACGTATTAAACAAACTTCGTCGAGCCGAAACGCTTTCGTTGAGTCTTCGTTGAGCCGGATTTGCAATCCGGCTCCGGCCCTCAATTGCCTCACTCGGCACCGCCGCCCAAAGCCTGATACAAAGTCACTGTATAGGCCAGCTGATTGTACTTGTCTGAAACGACGCTCAACTGGGCGTTGAGAAGCGACTGCTGCGCGGTAAGAAGCTCCAGATAAGACCCGGACTGAGACTTCCTGTAGAGCAGGTCGGCCGTCTTAACAGTCCTTTCGAGGTCAGTACACTGCGCCTGGTGCTTCTCAAGCATTATTCCGGCAGTCTCTATCGCAAACAAGGCATTGTTCACTTCCTGTCCGGCATTGAGAATGGTCTGTCTGTAGTTCAGCTTAGCGATTTCCTCTGCAGCCTTGGAAGATTTGAGATTGGCCTTGAGCTGCCCCTTGTTGAATATAGGCTGAGCAAGCTGCGCCATCGCGTTGATCAGCACACCGGCAGGGTTTGACACCGCCTGGCCGAGACTGTTAGTCCATCCTGCGCTTCCTGAGAGAGTAAGCTGCGGATAGAATGCCGCACGGGCCTGGTTGGTCGTATAATATGCAGCCGCCAGAGCCATTTCTGCCTGGTAGACATCCGGTCTGTTCGAAAGCAGGTACAGAGGCACACCTGTACTTACCGTTTCCGGCAATGTCTGCTCTGCAAGAGTAGTCCTTTCTATAGTTCCGGAGACACGGCCCAGAAGTGCGCAAAGAGCGTTTTCCGTCTCTTTCTGCTGCTGCTTGAGCTGGGCGTTGGAAGCCTCCAGGCTGTATAGATTGGCCCTCGCCTGAGTAACGGCATTCTCGTTTATCGTGCCGACCTTAAGCTGCGCCTCCATCGTCCTGACCTGTTCCTTCCAGATAATGACGCTCTCGTCGCTTATCCTTACCTGCTCGTCCATCATCAGAAGCGAATAGTAGCTGGTGGCTATGGTACTGATCACCTGAGACCTTACAGCCTGCTGGTAGGCCTGCTGCTGCAGGAGCGTGGCCTGTGCTCCGCGCTTGGCGTTCAGGAGCTGGCCGAACAGGTCGATATCCCAGCTTACTGCACCACCAAGATTGTACGTATAGGTTGGCTCGTTGGCGTCGATACTGGTCAGAGTCCCCTGAGGAGACAGGTTGAGCGACGGGGAATAAGCCCATTTGGCTGCATGAAGGCTAGCCTTCGCCTGTTCCACCCTCTGGATGGCCGTCAGAAGATCGGTGTTGTGCACCAGTCCTGAATCTATAAGGTCTTTCAGGCAAGGGTCGGTGAACAGTTCCTCCCACGGCATGCTGCCGAACGATGTGGTATCTTCCGGATCCGCGATGAGCTCTGCCCTGTACAGACTGTCAACGTCCGCGGTGAGTTCCTCCGGCCTCTGGTACTTGCGGTAGATGGAGCATCCGCTTGCCATTACCGCTATCAATGCGAATATTACTATCTTTCTCATACTTCTTCCAATTCTCTGTCTTCCCTTCTCTTGCCCATCACCTTCTCTTCGATGTACTGGAATATCACGAAGAACATAGGGGTTATGAACAGCAGGGCTATTGTTCCGATAATCATACCTCCGACGACGCCGACACCAAGGGACTGGTTACCGTTGGCACCTACTCCGTGTGCGGTGACAAGCGGAAGCATACCGAATATCATCGTAAGCACAGTCATGAGGATAGGCCTCAGCCTGACGCCTGCCGCGGAAATCGCCGCATGGCTCAATGTCATGCCGTGTTTTCTCCTTTCCGTAGCATACTCGGTGATAAGGATGGCGGTCTTGGAGAGCAGTCCGATAAGCATGATCACACCGATCTGCATGTAGATGTTGCTTTCTATCCCCCACATCCTCGCGAACAGGAAGCTGCCCATAAGTCCGAACGGTACGGAACAGATGACCGCGAACGGAAGGAAGAGACTCTCGTACAGACCGCAGAGTATCAGGTAGATGAAGACAATCGCTATGATATATATGATAGTGGTGGAGTGGGATTCCGCCAGCTGGGCCTCTTCCCTGGTCATGCTGGAGAACTCATATCCGAAACCTGTAGGAAGCGATGTCTTGGCCACTTCCTGGATAGCCGCGATAATATCACCTGAACTGTAACCGCTTGCAGGCATACCCTGTACGGTAATTGCAGGGAACATGTTGAAACGGTCAAGGTTCTCGGCACCGTATGTCTTGGTCAACGTCACGAACTGGCTTACAGGAGCCATGCCGCTGGCAGTCTTGACATAGATATTGTCCAGAGCCTGCATGTCGTCACGGTACTCAGGCTTGGCCTGGAGCATGACACGGTACATCTTCGTGAAACGGTTGAAGTTGGATGCATAGTAGCTTCCGAGATAACCCTGCATCACGGACAGCACCTGGTCGGAAGTGATACCTGCGCGCAGACACTGTGCGGCATCCACATCCACCGTATACTGAGGGAAATTCGCACTGAAGGATGTATATGCCATCTGCACCTCAGGACGCTTGTTCAACTCGTCGATGAACTGCTGTGTCACTTCAAAAAGCGTTGCCATACCCTTTCCGGACCTGTCTTCCAGGCTGACGAAGAAGGAGTTACCCGTTCCGTAACCAGAAATCATAGGCGGAGCGAACACGAATATCTGAGCATTCTTGATATGTGCCGTTCTCGCATATATCATGTCGGACACGGCCGTATTGCTGTTCTCCTTGCCAGGTCTTTCATCCCACGGTTTCAGCCTGATCATCATCATACCGTGAGAAGCTCCGGAACCGCTGAAACTGAAGCCTGACACCTGGTTGAAGGTCTGGATCTGAGGCAGGTCCTTGATGCTTTCGGCCATCTCGTCGAGAATCTTGGTGGTCTCGTTCAACGAACTTCCAGGAGCGGCATCCACACTCACGAAAAGGTTACCCATATCCTCGTTCGGCACAAGGGATGTCTTCGTGGTGCTCATCAGATAAAGCAATACGCCTACCGCAGCAATGAGGGCAAGACCTCCGGCCCACTTGTTCCTGATGAAGAAGGCTACTCCATGCTTGTATTTCTTGGACATGCTCTGGAATGCCGCATCGAAGGCCAGCCTGAATCTGGTGGTGAACTTCTTAGGCTTCTCTCCCGGAGCCACCTCTTCATTCGGATGAAGGATAAGGGCACACATGGCAGGAGAGAATGTCAGGGCGTTCACAGCTGAAAGACCCACGGCGACGGCCATAGTCAGACCGAACTGCGTATAGAAGATTCCGGATGTACCGCTCATGAAAGATACCGGGATGAACACGGCCATGAAGACCAGAGTAGAGGTGATGATGGCCGAAGAAATACCGCTTACGGCATCTATGGTAGCCTTGTAAGGAGATTTGTAGCCGGCATCAAACCTCGCCTGGACCGCCTCCACCACGATGATCGCATCATCGACTATGGTACCGATCGCCAGCACAAGGGCGAACAGGGTAAGGAGGTTGATACTGAAGTCAGCGACAATCAGGAAGGCAAATGTACCGATAAGGGAGACGAAAATACCCAGGGTCGGGATTATGGTGGCCCTTACGTTCTGCAGGAACACGAACACCACGAGCACGACAAGCAGGATGGCTTCAAGCAAGGTCTTGATGACCTCATGTATGGAAGCATCGAGGAAGTCCTTGGTACTCATGATGTCCACCAGTTCCACTCCTTTCGGGAGGTTTTGGGACACCTCTGCAAGATATTCATCTATGGCAGTGATGATCTCGTTGGCGTTACTTCCCGCAGTCTGGTTGATCATACAGGTCACACCGGGAGCACCGAGCACCTTTCCGGTATATGAATAGCTCACCGCACCGAGTTCTATATCGGCCACATCCTTGAGCCTTATGACACTTCCGTTCTGAAGGGCGGATATCACGATGTTTCCGAATTCTTCCTCGGTACTCAGACGTCCGCGGTATTTAAGCGTATACTGGTAGACATTGTCGGAATTCTCGCCGATGGCACCTGTAGACGCCTCGATGTTCTGGCTTGAAAGTGCAGAGATAATGTCGGACGGCTGCAGCTGGTACTGTGCCATAATGTCAGGCTTCATCCATATACGCATGGAGTAGTCACCACCCATCACATTCACCTCGCCGACACCGGAAATACGCTGGATTTCAGGCTTGACGTTTATGGAAAGGTAATTGGTGAGGAAGGTCTCGTCATAAGTGCCGTCCGGACTGTAGAGGGCGAACACCTTAAGTGTACTGCTCTGCCTTTTCATCGTTTCCACACCCACCATCGTGACTTCGGCAGGAAGGAGCGAAGTGGCACGCGATACCTTGTTCTGCACGTTGACGGCAGCCATGTCAGGATCCGTACCCTGCTTGAAATATATGGTGATGGATGCACTTCCGGAGTTACTTGCGGAAGACTCCATATATGTCATGTTCTCCACACCGTTTATGGCTTCCTCCAGAGGCACGATCACACTGTTCTGCACGGCCTCGGCATTGGCACCGCTGTAAGTGGTGTTCACCCTTACGGTAGGAGGTGCGATGTCAGGATACTGCTCCACCGGAAGAC
>DVIP01000120.1 GCA_018711225.1 Candidatus Cryptobacteroides intestinipullorum
AGATGTGTATAAGAGACAGAGCCTGAAGAGTTCGCAGTTTTCGCAAAAGGAAGCCAGCGTAAGCTGAAAGTCTACGGTTTCAATGACGAAGTGGTGTATGACCCGCAGAAACGCATAGGTGTCGCCATTTCTAAACTGGGAGCAAGCAAAGCTATTTCAATAGGTGCTTATACATTCGCACTTGATCAATTAGACAGAAAATAATATGTATCCGCTGAAATTCAAACCTATTCTCAAAACTCTGGTATGGGGAGGAGATAAAATAGCTCCGTTCAAAGGCATCGAGACGGATCAGCACAACATTGGCGAGAGTTGGGAACTTTCGGGAGTAAAGGGAAACGAATCTGTCGTGGCCAACGGCAAGATGGCTGGCAAGACCATCACAGAACTTGTCATTGAATACAAAGACCAGTTGATAGGAAAAAAGAACTATGAGAAGACGGGCACAGAATTCCCTATTCTCATTAAATTCATTGATGCTAAACAAGATCTGTCGATACAGGTTCATCCTGATGATAATCTGGCGGCAAAAAATAAGTCAGGAATGAAAGGCAAGACAGAAATGTGGTATGTTGTAAGTACGGATGACAATGCGCATTTGACATCTGGACTGTCAAAGAGTATAACCCCGGAAGAATATGAAGCAATGGTATCGGACAATACTATTACTGAAGCATTACATGACTATAAGATATCGCCAGGTGATGTATTCTATATTCCTGCCGGACGGATTCACAGCATAGGTGCCGGTTCATTCATCACTGAAATACAGCAGACATCAGATCTGACTTACCGTATATATGATTTCGGGAGGCTCGGACTTGATGGAAAACCTAGAGAACTCCATACTGGACTTGCAAAGGAGGCTATTGACTATTCCGTATATGAGGATTATAGGACTCATTACATGAAAGAACCGAATAAGGAAGTCTGTCTTGTGGACTGCAGATACTTTACTACCTCGCTTCTTATTGCAGACAAGCCTTTTGTCAAGGACTTGTCAACCCTTGACTCATTCCTTGTTATCATCTGTATTGACGGGAAAGGAATTGTATCAGATGATAAAGGAAATCATGAACCATTCCATAGAGGCGAGACATTGCTGATTCCTGCATCAACGGAGTCAATAGAGATAGTTCCTGATAATGCCGTGAGAATTCTGACATCCTTTGTTGAGCCTTTTTGAAAAAAACAAAAAAAATTGAATTTTACGGGAACATTTTTCTTTCTGGATTGCATTATATATAAACATGCGAAATAGAATACGATGGAAATTACAAAAGAATACATATTCAAATGCTTCAGAAACGAACTGTCTGAAAAGGAAAAAGCGGACTTGGATGCGTGGATCGCTGAGGACGAGGCTAATGCAGGAATGTATAAGGAAGCATTGGTCGAGTATGAATATCTGCTGATAAACGGGGATGTCGATGCACTTAAGGAGATGGCGCCTGTATCTCATTCAGGAAAGACCGGAATTGTCCGGACAATAGTCAAGGCGGCAATCGGCGTTGCTGCGGCAGTGGCAATATTCTTTACGGCTACATGGCTGTCAGACTACAGAATGCAGAAAGATCTTTCAAGAAATCTGATTACCGCTACAGCCCTGCCTGGGCAGATAGTTTCGATGGGACTGCCGGACGGGACATCGGTACAGCTGAATTCTGGGGCGACAATGTATTACCCGGCGATGTTCAAGGGAAAGGAACGTGAAGTGCGTCTGGAAGGAGAGGCTTTCTTTGAAGTGGCTCATGACTCGAAAAAACCGTTTATTGTAAAGACTTTTGCCAGTGACATTAAAGTCCTGGGGACGAAATTCAATGTGAATGCAGACAGGAACGCAGGTGAATTCTCGGTTACTTTGGCCGAAGGTTCGGTGCAGGTTTCATCTCTTGCTGATCCTGGCCGTATCATAGTGATGAAACCTGATGAAAAGGTCTATATGGCTGACGGAAAACTGATGGTTAAGAGAACAAAGGTGAAGGACGAGATCCGCTGGAAAGACGGAATCATAGACATTGACGGGCTTGATTTTGATGAATTGATAGACAAGCTGGAAATGGCTTTCGGAGTGGATATTGTGATAGACCGCGAGACTTTGCCTGAATTCAAGTACACTGGCGGCCGTCTCCGTGTAAGTGACGGGATAGAATATGCCTTGAAAGTTCTCCAGCATGGGGCAGACTTCGCCTGGACAAAGGATTTCCGTACCGGAACAATATATATACGGTAGACAGTTGTCCCCGGCAATGCCGGAAACTGAACGGAAGGAATTGAGACTGATAACCAAAATCCAAAAATACTACTGCCATGACATAGAAAACCGCATACCGCATGGCACCGGCATAAAAAATCCTGCGGATGTACCGGATCCGCAGGAAAAGCAATGAGCCGATGCACCGAATACACCGAACTAATTACCAATAATTCCACAAAAATATGAATAAAAAAGCAAAGTGCTCTGAAAAAGTGCGCGGTTTGCTCTGTTTTATCGCAGTCTTCGCTTTGTCGGCAGGCATTTCTGCAAAGCCGCAGCAGGAAGATGTGCTGATAACGCTCAATCTTGACAAAGTTTCGCTGCAGACGGTCATAGACCGGATCGAGGAGCAATCGCCGTATCTTTTTATGAACAGTGGAGTGGATATGGACCAGGTGGTCAGCCTGAAGGTATCCGGACAGAAGATAGCGGAAGTCTGCGAAGCTCTTTTCACTCCCATAAAGGTAGATTACCGTATAGAAGCCCGGCATATCTATATTTCCAATCAGCCTGTCAAGAACCTTGTAAGAATATCGGGAACAGTCATGGACCCGGACGGCTTTCCCATACCCGGGGCGGCAGTGGTGGAGTCCGGGACAACGAACGGGACAACGACAGACATTGACGGGAAATTCTCGTTGACAGTCGGAGACAGGGGGGCGGAAATCGAGGTCTCAAGTCTTGGTTATGATATGCAGGTGCTGCCGGTCGGCACACGGACAACTTTTAATATTACACTCCATGAAGAGGCTGTGGCCCTTGAGGGAACAGTGGTGACGGCCCTCGGTATCCGCAGGGATCAGAAAGCCCTCAGCTATAATGTCCAGGAAGTGGATTCCGAAATGCTGACGGATGTCAAGAATGCAAACTTCATCAATGCTCTTGCCGGCAAGGTGGCCGGTGTGACTGTCAATACGTCATCATCCGGAGTCGGAGGAGCAGCGAAGGTGGTGTTGAGAGGAAACAAGTCCATCAGTCAGTCTTCGAATGCACTGTATGTCATAGACGGCATCCCGATGTATAATTTCGGCGGAGGGGGCGGTACGGAATTCGATTCGAAAGGTGCTTCGGAATCCATTGCCGATATCAACCCTGAAGATATAGAGTCCATATCGGTACTGACCGGAGCGGCTGCAGCTGCCCTGTACGGGTCGGAAGCCGCGAACGGGGCCATCATGATTACAACCAAGGCAGGACAGGCCGGAAAACTCAAGGTGTCTTTTTCCAGCAATACCGAATTCCTTTCCCCTTTCGTCCTGCCGGAGTTCCAGAACATGTACGGTACAGGCTTGAACGGGAAAGCAAGCGGCAGCGGCATCTACAGCTGGGGCCAGTTCATGCCTGAGAGCGCAAGGTACGGCTATACGCCAAGTGACTATTTCGAGACCGGGCATACGTATACGAACTCGTTTTCGGTAAGCGGCGGTACTGACAGGAACCAGACCTACTTTTCGGCAGCCGCAGTGAACTCCGACGGCATTATTCCGAACAACAGGTATGACCGTTACAATTTCACATTCCGCAACACTACCTTTTTCCTGAAAGACAAATTGAAAATAGATGCGTCAGCAAGCTATATCATCCAGAAAGACCAGAATATGACCAACCAGGGAGTGTATTCGAATCCTCTCGTACCGGCATACCTGTTCCCCAGAGGCAATGATTTCGAAATTTACCGCAGTTTTGAACGCTACAACGAGGCTTCCAAGCTGATGGAACAGTTCTGGGGCGATGACCTTGTTGGAGACCTCCGTATGCAGAACCCTTACTGGATCAACTACCGCAATCTGCGCAACAACGACAAGAAACGCTACATGCTGACATTGAGTGCACAATACGACATACTGGACTGTCTCAATGTGTCGGGACGTGTGCGTATAGACAATTCCACCAATCTTTACACGCAGAAGCTGTACGCTTCATCGGAATCCACCATTACAGAGGGAGGAAAGAACGGCCATTATACTGAAGCCAGAGGCGTCGACTCGCAGACATACGCTGACGTAATGGTGAATGTCAACAAAGAGTTCGGACGGGACTGGAGTCTTGTGGCCAATGCCGGTGCTTCAATCAATAATATCAAGACAGATACTTTTACATACGGAGGCCCGATCCAGGAGAATGGACTGGCCAATGTGTTCAATGTATTTGACCTGGATGATGTAAGAAAAAGGGCATCAAAAGAAGGATGGAATGATGAGACGCAGTCGGTTTTCGCGAGTGCGGAGATTGGCTGGAAAAAGATGCTGTACCTGACCGTTACGGGCAGGAGCGACTGGGCTTCACAACTTGCCGGTTCATCCCAGTCATCGTTTTTCTATCCCTCCGGAGGACTTTCATGGGTGCCTACAGCCCTATGGGACATGGGGGCGTTGAGTTATCTTAAAATCAGGGGCTCAGTTGCATCTGTCGGCATGCCGTTCCCGCGCTTCCTGACCATCCCGACTTATGAATATGATGCGACAAACAAGATATGGAAGGACAAGACGCATTATCCTATAGGTGACCTGAAGCCGGAACGGACTTTGACATACGAAGTCGGACTGGAAACCAGTCTGTGGCAGGATTTGAGCATAAACCTGTCCTGGTATCTTGCTGATACGTACAACCAGACATTCGACCCGTCTCTTCCTCCGTCATCTACCTATACGACCATATATCTCCAGACCGGCAGCGTGAGGAACACCGGGGTGGAGGCAAGTGTCGGCTAGGGCCATACCTGGAACGGGTTCACGTGGAACAGCAGCGTCACGCTGACCTGGAACAGGAACGAAATCACGGAACTTGCCGCCAATGCCGTCAATCCGGTAACTGGAGAACCTCTCAATCTTGACAAGCTCGACATCAAGGGACTCGGCCGTGTCAAGTATGTTCTGAAGAAGGGCGGTACACTCGGGGACCTGTATACGACATCGGATCTGAAATTCAACATGAACGGATATATAGAAGCCGACGACAGCGGCCAGGTGACGGTCGTTGACGACGGGATGGACAGGTATCTGGGATCGGTGTTCCCGAAATACAACATGTCCTGGCGCAACGAGTTCTCATGGAAAGGCATCCGTCTGGGTTTCCTGTTCGGCGGCCGTATCGGCGGTATCTGCTATTCCGCGACCCAGGCCAACCTGGATCTGTACGGTGTTTCCAAGGCGACGGCAGATGCGAGACTTGCAGGAGGAGTGCTCATCAACGGCAGGGAGATGATAGACGCGCAGAAGTGGTACCAGGCGATAGGGGCACAGAGCGGTCTCCCTCAGTACTACATTTACGATGCGACCAATTTCCGCCTTCAGGAACTCACCGTAGGATATGCGTTTCCGGCCAGATGGTTCAGGAATATGTGCCGTCTGACAGTGTCTGCCGTGGGAAACAACCTGTGGATGATATGGTGCAAGGCTCCGTTCGATCCTGAGGCTGTGGCCTCGACAGGGAACAACTATCAGGGTATCGACTATTTCATGATGCCGTCCCTGCGGAGTATGGGCTTCAATATCAAACTTGACTTCTAAATCGCTCGTCACTATGAAACACGCTCTTACATATAACTTTGCTTCAATCAATGCAGTAATATTGAGCCTCCTTGTCGGTATCGCAGTCTTTCTGACTTCCTGTACTGAAAGATTCGAGATTCTGAATACGAATCCGAATCAGGTAACGGCTGACCAGATGGAGGCCAACAACTACCGCGTGGGTACCAAGGTAGTCTCAATGCAAAGCCTTGTCATCCCTGTTCAGGAACACATGTACCAGTTCAACGAGAGCCTTACCGGAGGACCTTTCGCCGGCTACATAGGCTCCACGGTAGATACGTGGCTTACGCGTTTCGAGACCTTCAATCCTTCGGCAGACTGGCGCAAGTGGCCGTTTGCGAATGTCATTACTGAATTCTATGCCCCGTATCGCGGCATAGTGGACGGGACGGACGATGAAGTGGCAAACGCTTTTGCCAATCTTTTCAGGGTGGCAGTGCTTAACAGGGTGACGGACTCCTACGGACCGATCCCATACAGCGACGCCCTGAAGAATGAGAGTGTCACTGTGAAGTACGACTCCCAGAAGGATGTTTACGATTATATGTTCGCCGAACTTGATGCAGCCATAGCCGCCTTCGGTGACAATGCCAGTCTCTCCCCGGATGCATGGAGCAAATACGACAGGGTCTACTATGGGGATATATCCAAATGGTTGAAATACGCCAATTCCCTAAAACTGAGACTTGCAATGCGCATCAGCTACATAGATCCGGAGAAGGCCGCTTCAAAGGCGGCGGAGGCAATATCCGGAGGGCTCATCCTTGCCAATGCCGACAATGCGTATATGCACCCTGCTGAAAACAGGATGGCTCTCATCTACAATGACTGGCAGGACCACAGGGTGGGTGCGGATATCCTTTGTTACATGACAGGCTACAATGATCCCCGTATCGAAAAGATGTTCCTCCCGAATACATCAGGGAAATATGCAGGTGTCCGGATAGGCTCTACAGTGGCGAAAAAGACCGATTTCGTGGATAATTATTCCAACATGGCCATATCTTCCGACACCCCGATCCTGTGGCTCAATGCCGCCGAAGTGAATTTTCTCCTTGCGGAGTACAGCCTGAGGTTCGCCAGGGACAATGCCGCCGCGAAGGGATACTATGAGAACGGGATACGCCTGTCATTCGAGGAATGGGGTGCAGGCAGTGCGGATGACTATATCGCTGATTCGGAGAGCATGCCCGCCATATATACCGACCCTCTGGGAACATATTCCCATCAGGGCCGTATGAGCGAGTGCCGGATAGCATGGGAGGATGATGGGGATGAGGAAACCAACCTTGAGCAAATCATTACCCAGAAATGGATAGCGATTTTCCCCCTCGGGACCGAATCATGGTGCGAATACCGTCGTACCGGCTATCCCAAACTGCTGCCTGCCGTGCAGAACCTCGGATCGGACAACATCGATCTCGACCACCATGCCAGAAGGCTCCCGTATCCTGTAGAGGAGTACCAGAGCAACGCTGCCAATCTCTCCGAAGCGGTCGGTATACTTGATTCCGAATCCGTGAACAAGGGCGGAGATTCCATGGGTACACGCGTGTGGTGGGACTGCAAGGACTGGTCGCTGAGCGAATGAACATGAAAGAAATGACAGAGAATATGAGATACAGAACATTTATACCGATATTTCTGCTGTCCATTGTGGCAGTGTCCCATTCCTGTTCGGAGTGGACTTCGACGGAACCCGTGCGTGTCGGGACAGTCTTTCCGTGGGAGCAGAATCCTGCAGATTGGCAGGAATATATGGCCGCGATACGCGACTACAAGGGACGGAATCACTATCTGACATACGTCCGTTTCGAGAATTCTCCCGAGAATGTACCCAATGAGAGAGGCTTCATGAGGTGTCTTCCGGACTCGCTTGACATCGTCTCGCTGACCAATGCCGGGAACTTTTCCGGGTATGACGCTGAGGATATGGAATGGATGCACGGCATGGGTACGAGAGTGCTCTATCAGCTTGACTTCGCCGGCAGACCTGAAATGCTCTATGATGAAGCACAGTTGGCAACAGCACTTGACAGGGCGATTTCCACAGTTAAGGACAATGGACTCGACGGCTTCTCATTCACCGGGCTTCCGAGGGATGATGGCGGAGTCACTGCAACTCTGTCTTCGTCAATAATCGGCAGGCTCTCTGATGCCGCTGGAGAGGACGGGCTTCTTGTATTCGAAGGAAATCCTGCTTTCATCGGGGCGGAGGATATTGCGGAGATAGATTTTTTCGTGCTGGCTACGGAGAACCTTGAAAACAGCTATGACTTGAGGAACTCGGTGCAGGATGCACGTGACATGGGAATCGACAATGACAGGATTATACTTGCCGCGGCCCTTTCCGGCACCTTCAAGGATATTGACAATGTCGAACAGAACGTATTGGAGGCCATGTCCGACCATGTCGTCAGTGAAGGGCCGCTTGCCGGTCTTGCCCTGTACGGTATCGAGGATGACTATTACCATTATGACGGGAACTGGCTTACAGTGCGTTCGGCCATATCCCGGTTGAATCCATAGCGGGAAATCAGGAGGAGTAACATGAAAATGAAAGACATGATGAAAAAGAACAACATACTGGCAGCGATGGCAGTCATGGCGATTGCATCCTGCGACAGGTTCGACCCGGTGGACCATGTATTCCCGAACTCGCTGTACCTGGATGTGAGCGCAATGGAACAGACTCATTCAGCAAATTACAGCAACAAGGCCGAGGGCGGTACACAAGTGCTTGCCGCAGCGCTTTCCTATCCTGAGGACAGGGATATCACGGCATCAATCACCATAGACCGGAGTCTTGTGGATGATTATAACCACAAATACGGGACAGACTACAGCATGCTTCCGGACATGTATATCGATTTCTCCGGAGCTACAGTCACCATAGAGGCCGGGAGGACGACATCAGAGACCGTGGCCATAGGACTTAAAGGTTTTCTCGGAGAAGGGGATGAGCAGAAGGATGCCCTTGAGATAGACAGGACATGGCTTCTTCCTGTGAGAGTTTCCTCTGAGGACATTTCTGTGATGGCAGGGTCATCCGTGGCATATTACCTTGTCAAGCGTTCCTCGGCAATCACCACTGCGGCGCAGCTGACCGACAACTGGATCAACTTCCCGCTGCTCGACCAGCCGGGAGAGATTGCGGATGTGTACAATAACCTGACGGCAGTGACCTATGAGGCTCTTGTCTACGTGGACAAGTTCGATCTGAAGAATTCCTTCGGGGAATGCAACATCTCCACCGTCATGGGTGTGGAGCAGTACCTTCTCCTCCGTATCGGAGATGCCAATTTCGAGCGTCAGCAGCTGCAGTTCGACGGGAGCGGAAACGGCTCGCAGTTCGGCAAGCTTCCTTCCAAGTCCGACCCAGCAAAGAAACTTGATTCAGGAGTATGGTACCATGTCGCCTGCACCTACGACCAGGCAACGAGAACGGCAAGAATCTATGTGAACGGCAGTCTGACTGACGAGGTGAAGGATACCGGGGTGACGGGATCGAGCGGTGAGAACCGTATCACTCTTGCGATGCAGGCCCTCGGGATGGAGGAAGCATATCGTTTCTGCATAGGCTGGTCTTATAATGATTACAGACCTCTGCAGGGCAAGATAGCCGAGGCGAGGGTATGGAGAGTGGCCAGGACCCAGGAAGAGATATGGGCCAACATGTACCGTCTCCCGGACTATGAAGCGGAGGATTATCCGGACCTGATAGGTTACTGGAAATTCGATGAGGGCGAAGGCAATATCATACATGACTACTCCATGTACGGAAATGACGGTGAGGCCGAGAA
>DVIP01000121.1 GCA_018711225.1 Candidatus Cryptobacteroides intestinipullorum
GTCTGACAGATTGGCAATATTGGCCTCGTCGCTCCGCTGTTCGCCCTGTTCCAGATTCCCGCATTTCAGTTCGAGGCTTTTCATGCCGGCTGAAAGCAGCCTTTCAGGGTACAATTCCTCCAGGCTGAGCTGTTTTTCATGCGCTATGCCTCTGATTCTAAGTATTACCGGCTTCCCTATGCCGGAAATGTATGCTGTCAGGGCCTTGTCGAAAGGGTATGGACCCTCGTCATTCGTATAGGTCGTGGATATGGTGCCTGTCTTGCCTGGCATTACCGGTTCTCTCGTCCACTCGACATCAGTGCAGCCGCATGATGTCACGACATTGTATATTACCACCGGCTTTTCGCTGATATTCTTCATGGTGAATGTGCAGCTGAGAGGACCGTCGCTCAGCATCACGTCCCCGAAATTGTGCACGGTCTTGTCGAATTCCACTATATTCCCGACTTTCTCCTGTGCCGAAGCAATCCCGGATACCGCCGATACCGCCACTGTTATTCCCAGAATACCCGCCATCCGGCAGATTTTCCTGACAATAATGTTTTTCATGTCAATACTTCCGTTATATCATTGCAAATTTAAAAATATTCAGATAAATTTGTGGTCTGTTTTGAACATTTTAACTGTTTTATTTAAAAGGATTGTAATATGGCTTACAAAATTTCCAGTGATTGCGTAGCTTGCGGTACTTGCCTTTCTGAGTGCCCTGCAGGTGCAATCAGCGAGGGCGACATTTACAAGATCGACCCTGCAGTTTGCGTTGATTGCGGTACTTGCGCCGATGCTTGCCCGATGGGTGCTATTTCACCGGCTGAGTAATTTTTTATCAGACAATTGTAAACCGGCTGCGGATGTTTGTCCCCGGCCGGTTTTTCGTGTTTCCGTTCTTTCCGCTCCTATCCGCTCCTGTCCGTTCTGTCCTCTTTGCTTGTTTCTATCCTCTCTTAGCCCGGTTACTCCTGTCCCTCATCTTCCTGCGCGACTAACTGCATTTTCGTGGCTTTTTGTCGTTAGTCTGACAATTTTGTGCGCGACTAACTTCGTTTTCGTGGCTTTTTGTCGTTAGTCTGACAGGAAATGGATATAAAAAAAGTGACCCGAAAGAATCGGGCCACCTGCAGGACAGACCTGCTGTCCGTAAATGAATTGAAAGCCAACCCTACCTCTTGCCGAGTTCGGCATCCAGATAAAACAGACCCGTATTGCCTGCCTTCTTTATCTTGTCCACGATAGAAGCGGCAGTAGCTTCTTCCTCTACCTGTTCGCGTACATATCCCCACAGGAAATCCTGAGTAGCCTTGTCCTTCTCGGAAGATGCGATATCCACCAGACTGTCAATCAGCTCAGATACATGGCATTCATGCTTGTAGACATGCTCGAACACTTCTGAGAAACTGCCCCAGCCTTCAGGAACGACATCCACCATCGATACTTTGGCCTCTCCGCCCCTTTTAATAAGGTAATGTGCCATATCCGTGGCATGTTCCCTTTCTTCTTCAGACTGTTTTGCAAGCCAATGGGCTGCGCCATCCCAGCCTTCTTTCTCCATATAGAAAGACATTTGAAGATAAAGATTTGATGACCAGAGTTCAGCGGTAATCTGGTCGTTGATGGCTTTCTGTAATTTTTCCGTAATCATGATTGTATGTTTTTTTGATTGATTTCTGCAACCGGATAAGAACGTCTGCAATATCGGTGCCGAAACATCCGGAATGACAAATTGTCATTAAAAAATTCCATACTGATATTGCCCTGCGCTTATAGCGGATATGACCGACTCTGCTGCGAATATGGACGTATATGGAATAATGCTTGCTTGCTTTGCTTTCGGTTTATTCATATCTTTGCATGGAATGGGCTTGTGCTGAGACGGGAGTGGTGGAGAGCTGCATGCCCAAAGGTATTTTACAGGACGGAATTATGATTGGAACAGGAAAACCGGATTTGAAAGTGCGACGGCTGGCGCTTGCGCTCATTCCGTCAATATTGCTTTTGTCGTGTACGGAACATGCTCCGGAAAGCGGTATGGTCCTGCCTGCGCCTTCCGGTGTGACTCTGACTTTGCAGGATGACACTACAGCCCTGCTTGTCTGGGAGCCGGTCGCCGAGGCTTCACATTATTATGTGGCAATGCAGGAATCCGAAAGCGGGAATACTGTAGCGGAGGCTGATTCCCTCGCCGATACCGCCGTGCTGTTCGAAGGGCTCGATTCCGGTTCATATTATTGCCGTGTAAGGGCCATTAACGGTATGGAATATTCGGATTTTGCCAGTTCGGAAATAATAACGGTTGTCCTTCCTGATACAGGCACAGACCCAGGCACAGACCCAGGCACAGACCCAGGCACCGACCCAGGTACCGACCCAGGTACAGATCCAGGTACAGATCCAGGTACAGACCCCGGTACAGACACTGGTACCGGCACGGATCCTGGTACCGACCCTGGAACTGACACAGACACCGGCTCAGATACAGATACCGGCACGGATCCTGGTACCGACTCAGGCACCGACATAAGTTCCGGTACAGTTTCCAAATAATTTCCCGTATGCCGGAATCATTCAAAGACACACTGACCCTCGAAGACGCAGCCAGACTTGCCGGCCCGATGCAGTTCAACATAATGCTGAAACCGGCGGGATCATTGTGCAATCTTGACTGCCACTACTGTTATTACCTGGACAAGGCTGGAATATACGGCGGACATGAACCTGTAATGTCTTTGGAAGTCCTGGAAAAGTGCATAAGCGAATACATCAGCGCCAACGATGTCCGGGACGTGACTTTCAACTGGCACGGCGGAGAACCCCTGGTCCTGGGCCTGGATTTTTACAGAAAAGCCCTGGAATTGGAACGGAAATATTGCGGGGACAAGCTGATTCATAATACAATACAGACAAACGGAACCCTGATTACTCCGGAATTTGCATCCTTTTTCAGGGACAATGATTTTCTGGTAGGAGTTTCCATCGACGGACCGCAGGACATTCATGACAAATACCGCAAGGACAAGGGCGGAGCGCCGACATTCGCGAAAGTAATGCGCGGGATAAACATACTTTACCGCTATGGAGTCCAATACAATACCATGTCCACTGTGAGCAAGGCCGGAGAGGGCAGGGGACTGGAGGTATACACCTTCCTTAAGCAGACGGGCACCCGCTTCATGCAGTTCATGCCCGTCGTAGAACACGTCAAATATCCACTTTCCGGATCCGGCAGGCCGGACAAGAGAGCCAGGCCATATATAGTGGATCCGTCCGAGGATGGCGCACGCATAGCGCCATGGTCAGTGGATTCACTGGAATTCGGGAAATTCATGTGCTCCATATTCGATTACTGGGTAAGGAATGACGTGGGGCAGTATTTCGTGAATCTGTTTGACTGTACTCTCGCGAACTGGTGCGGTGCACAGCCTGGAACATGTGCATACGCAGAAACCTGCGGAGGAAATTCCGTAATAGAGCATAACGGCGACCTTTACTCCTGCGATCATTTCGTATATCCCCGGTATAAGGTGGGCAACATCATGGAAACACCACTGCGCGAACTTATGGAGTCCTCCATGCAGTCGAAGTTCGGGATAGACAAGCGCAACGGCCTGCCTACCAAATGTATACGGTGTCCTTACTATTCAGCCTGCCACGGTGAATGCCCGAAACACCGGTTCAATACTTCGGAATCCGGCGAGACCGGACTCAATGCACTGTGCGAAGGCTACTACAAATTTTATTCGCATGCAGCCCCGTATATGGACTACATGAAGAGCCTCCTTCTCCAGAAAAAAGCCCCGGCCGGTGTCATTCCGTGGGCACGTCTGCGGGAACCTGGAAAATGACAGGATAATCAGGCTATCCTTCCGTCTTGAGTGAAAGCTCCAGCCACATCATTTCCTTCTCTTCGTTGAGCGAAATGATTTCACCTATTCTTTCGGACACCTTCTGAAGCTGTTCGTATGAAAGTGTGCCGCTGTTTATCTGCTTTTCGAGTCCGGCTTTCTCTTCGGCAAGGCTATGCATGTCTTTCTCAAGCTGTTCCAGTTCTTTCTGCTCCTTGTAAGTCAGTTTTGGCTTTTTCTGTCTTTCCGGCTTCCCGGCATCCTTCCGTTCATTGTCCCCTGCACTTTTTTTCACTTTTTTCTGTCCGGCCTCATAATCCTTTATGAAAGACCTGTATTCGCTGTAACTTCCGATAAAATCCTTGACTGCACCGTCACCGCAGAACACGAAAAGATGATCTACAAGCCTGTCCAGGAAATGCCTGTCATGAGAGACAATAATCAGAGTTCCCGAAAATTCTTTCAGGTATTCTTCCAATATGTTCAATGTGACAATATCCAGGTCATTTGTCGGCTCGTCGAGTATGAGCAGATTCGGCTTTTCTTTCAATATTGTCAGGAGATACAGCCGCCTTTTTTCGCCTCCGCTGAGCTTCTCGATCCTATTGTTCAGCATGTCGTGCGGAAAAAGGAAACGTCCGAGCAGATAAGTGTCGTTCACGATGTCCAGGACCGTATCGTCAGGGTTGAAAGACATCCCGCTCTGCCTGTAATATCCTATTTTAAGGGATTCGCCTCTCTCGATTATTCCTGTAAGCAGGCCCCTGGTATCGTCTTTTCCGCGGGACTTGTATTCTTCCGGGTCGGTGCACACCTGTCCGGATGTGTAGTTCCCGGTCAGAAGGTTTATGAAAGTGCTCTTTCCTGCACCGTTCTTTCCCACAATGCCGACTTTCTCATATCGCTGGAAATTGTATGTGAAATGGTCCAGATAGCACTTGTCGCCGTAGCGGAATGATACATCCCTGCAGTTTATGATTTTGGTGCCGAGCCTGGATGAACCTGTCACATCAGCCAGGGAAACGGATTTTTCGGTGTATACCTGTGCCGCCCTGTCCTTCAGTTCGTGGAATGCGTTTATCCGGTATCTGGCCTTGCCGGTCCTTGCCTGCGGAGTGCTTCTCATCCATTCAAGTTCCCTCCTGAGTATATTCCTGACCTTGTCTGTCTCCGCATTGTACGAGGCTATGCGCTCCGCGCGTTTTTCCAGATAATTCTGATAGCCTCCCTTGTAGGTATATACGGCTCCGTGGTCCAGTTCCATGACAATATTGCACACATTGTCCAGAAAATACCGGTCATGAGTCACCATCAGCAGGGTGCATCGGGCATGTGAAAGCCAGTTTTCCAGAAATTCTATGGCATCTATGTCCAGATGGTTGGTCGGTTCGTCCATGATGAAGAAATCCGGTTCCGATGCCAGCATTTCCGAAAGCGCCACCCTCTTGACTTCCCCTCCCGAGAGTTCCTTCATCTTTTTGGAAAAGTCCTGGAGATTGAACCCGGTCAGAAACTGCTTTATCCTCAGCTCGTACTCCCAGAGTCCTTCCTGGTCCAGTCCGGAAACGAATCCCGAACTGTGCTCCATTATCTGGCTGAATATATCCTTTTCAGGGTCATAGTCGTATTCCTGCTCCAGAAAGGCTATCCTTATGTTCTTGAGGAAAATGATCTTGCCGCCCGAATCCGATTTGTCTTTCCCTGCCAATATCCTCAGCAGGGAGGTCTTGCCCGTGCCGTTCGGGGCGATCAGGGCTATCTTGTCCCCTTCGTTGATGTTGAATCCTATGTTTTCGAACAGGATTTTCGGTCCGTATGATTTTGAGATGTTCTCTATCTGCAGGTAACTTGCCATCGGTCTTTATGTCGTTCAAATGTCTCAGGCCCTGAACGGGCCGGTATTGCTGTCCCTGTCCCTATCCCTTTGCCGCAAAGTTTATCTGAAGAACTTGTCCACGTCCTTCACCACTTCCGGCAGCGCGAATACGGCCACTCTGTCATATGCCTCGATTTCCGAATCCCCGACAGCAATGAATGATTCGTTGCCTCTGATCACACCTCCGATAATGGCATTCTGCGGAAAGCTCAGGTCCTTGAGCTTGCCTTTGGTGATCCAGCTGCCAGGCGCCACCACGAACTCCAGGATTTCGGCATTCGTGCCGCTCATGTATTTGACGAAATGCACCTTGTCGCTCAGTGTGAACTTGAATATCCTTCCTGCGGTGATCAGTTTCTTGTTTATGACAGCATCCACGCCCATACCTTCTGCCAGCTTTATGTATTCCAGATTCTCCACTTCCGCTATTGTCCTTCCCACACCCAGTTTCTTTGCGGCGGCGCATGTCAGGATATTGGTCTCGGTGCTGCTTGTCACTGCGACGAATGCGTCGTAGTCTTTTACGGATTCTTCGGCAAGCGTGTCGGAATTGCGCCCGTCCCCGTTGACTACCATGACATTATCAGGGAGAATCTCGGACAGCTCAATGCATCTTTCCTTCTTCATTTCTATGATTTTGATGCTGTCAAGCTGCTTACTGAGCTGTCTGGCTACCATTTCTCCTATAGGGCCTCCACCGAGAATCATCAGTTTGTTTACTTCTATATTGCTCTTCCCGATATATTTCATCAGCTCCGGCATGCCTTCCCTTTTGGCGATGATGAAGACCAGGTCGTGATACTTGAATTTCGTATCGACTTTGGGGATTATCGTCTCATTGTTTCTGGAAATGGCAACAATCCTGAAAGTCAGGCTCTCTGAAGGGAAAGCCGCGGCAAATTCGGCTACCTTCATGTCGATTATCGGCGAATCTTCCTCCAGTTTGAATACCGCAATCTGGAGCTTTCCCCTGGCGAAGTCGATGGATTCCGCCGAGGCTGTCCTCTTGAGCAGTTCCACGATTTCGTTGGCGGCAATCCTCTCCGGGTAGAACATCAGGTCTATTCCCATCTGCGTGAACAGCAGCTTGTTCTCGTATGACAGGTATTCTTCGTTGTCTACCCTCGACGTGACTTTTCTTGCCCCCATCTGTTTGGCCAGTATGGCACTTACTATGTTCACTTCCTGGGAATCGTTCGGGCTGACGGCGATGAACAGGTCAGCATCCTCCACTCCTGCTTCCTTGAGCACGGCAATGGATGATGGGCTGCCTTCCACTGTCAGGATATCGGTGTATTCCGAGAGAGACAGCAGTCTGTCCTTTTTATCGTCGATTACCGTTATGCTGTTCTGGTTGCTGCTCAACATCTTGGCCAGATGTGTGCCGACCTCACCGGCTCCTGCTATGACTATTTTCATATTCTTCGTTCTTTTGTTTCCAGGAACAATTTTTTGCATTTACTTACGTCCATTCAAGGCTCTTCCCGCAGTTGCTCCAGTTACGTATTGCTGTCTTTTCGCGTTGTCCTTATGTGCTGTTGTCGCCGTCCGACATCAGCCTGCGGAAAATATTCTTTCCGTAAAACAATGCCGCCGGGACTATCCAGCGGTCCGACATTCCCGTGACCGACACCGACTTGCCTGATCTTTTCAGGAAGGCGGCAATGTCGTCTTTCGTAACCCTGTCTCTTGTCTTCCTGAAATCATGATGTGCCTTGATCACGGACTTGCAGTAACTCCATTTCAACGTGAACAAATAGACCATACATGCGGCCCCGTCCATGAGCATCCTTATGAATATGGTCCTTCTCGCCTTCTTCATTCCCAGAGTCACGCTTTCCTGCCTGCTTTTTCCATCCTTGTAGAACTGCAGCGCCAGGGTCTTCGCCAGATTCTTTCTGAGCATGAGAAGGTTGTTCCTGTAGTTGAGGTAGAGTTTTTTCGGCGAATCGTTCGGCAGACTGCCACCTCCTACATGGTAGACTGTGGATGAAGGCACCACCGTCACCTTGTAGCCGAGCAGCTGCACCCTCCAGCACAAGTCTATTTCTTCCATGTGCGCGAAGAATTTCTCGTCAAGTCCGCCGAGCTTTCTGTACAATTCCGAGCGTATCATGAGGCAGGCTCCGCTGGCCCAGAACACATTTTCAGGGGTGTCGTACTGTCCCCGGTCTTCTTCCACGCGTTTCATGACACGTCCTCGGCAGTAAGGGTATCCGTATCTGTCGATCAGTCCTCCCGCCGCCCCCGCATATTCGAACATGTTCCTGTCAGAACATGAATGCAGCTTCGGTGCGCAGACTCCGCATTCGGGATGGCTGTCCATCCATTGTTCGAGCGGCCTTATCCAGCCTTCCGGAACATCAATGTCAGAGTTCAGCAATATGAAATATTCCGCCTGGAGTTCCATCAGGGCCCTGTTGTAGCCTCCGGTATATCCCCAGTTCCTGCTGAACAGCATGGTGCCGGCTTCCGGAAATCGTTCTTTCAGAAGTTCCACCGAACCGTCGCTTGAGGCGTTGTCCGCCACTATCAGCCTGTCATCAGGGCCCAATGAACGGAGCACGCCAGGGATGAATTTCTCCAGATATTTCTTCCCGTTCCAGTTCAATATTACAATCGCTGTCTTCATTCTCGAATGATATCGCCGCTCGTTGTCCGGCTCCGCAAATTTAATGAAAAATACGGCAAGACAAAATATCGCCGTCCCGGCTGTCATCGGCTGCAATGCCGGCGGTTTTTGCGGTTAGTCGGACATTGAGTATTGTATATTGCAGAAAGTGACGAAAGTGTCAGAAAAAGAAATTTCTTCAAGAAACAGAAAATCATCATGCGGATTCGGAAAATCATGATGCCCGGGTATTGACATGTCTCCCGCTTTTCTCTTCTTTTGTCTCCGGACGAAC
>DVIP01000122.1 GCA_018711225.1 Candidatus Cryptobacteroides intestinipullorum
AATCCCCCTAATAGGGGTCGAGAGCGGTTTATGAGAATGTCCTGTGGACATTCGAAAGCGAGCAGAGGGGGTTAGGATGGGTCCAGTCTTTCGAAGAAAGACGTTTGAGGGTGACCAAAAGTCACTTTTGAGTCACCCTCTTTAAGAGGGGTGACACGTAAAAGGAACGAGATTTCGCAGAAATCGTAATGTCAGTTCGACGAAATCTCTGGTACTTGGAATAATAATTCGTCGAACTGACATTAACAGAATGAAACAATATATTGAAGCCAACAGGGACAGGTTCTTCGATGAACTTTTCTCCCTGCTAAGAATACCGTCGGTAAGCTCCCTTGAAAGTCACAGGCCGGACATGCAGAGGTGTGCAGTGCGTCTGGCGGAACTCTTGAAGGAGGCCGGCGCAGATACGGCTGACGTATACCCTACACAGGGCCATCCGGTCGTATTCGGACAGAAGACCATAGACCCGTCATTCGGGACAGTCCTGGTATACGGCCATTACGATGTCCAGCCTGTCGACCCGGTAGAACTGTGGCACTCTGATCCGTTCGAGCCTGAAATCCGTGACGGAGCCATCTATGCCAGAGGTGCGAATGATGACAAAGGCCAGCTTTTCATGCACGTAAAGGCATTTGAATATCTTGTGCGCACCGGCGGACTCAGGCACAATGTCAAATTCATCTTTGAAGGCGAGGAGGAAATCGGAAGCCCTTCATTGGCAGCCTGGGCTGAGGAACACAAGGACCTGTTGAAGGCTGATATCATCCTGGTGTCTGACACCACCATGATTTCGGAGCAGGTGCCGTCCATAAACTGCGGCATGCGCGGGCTTGCCTATCTGGAAATAAAGGTGACCGGTCCAGACAAGGATCTTCATTCGGGCCATTACGGAGGTGCGGTGGCAAATCCTGCCAATGTGCTCTGCGATATCATTTCCTCCCTTATCGACAAGGACGGGCATATAACGGTCAGTGGATTCTATGATGATGTGGTGGAGCTTTCTGACGAAGACCGGGCCAAACTGGGGCGCGCTCCGTTCGATCTGGAAGAATACAAGAAGTTCCTGAACATAAAGGAAGTGAAAGGGGAGAAAGGATATACCACACTGGAGCGTACAGGTATCAGGCCATGTCTGGACGTGAACGGTATCTGGAGCGGATATACCGGAGAAGGAGCCAAGACAGTACTGCCTTCCGAAGCCCATGCGAAGATTTCCATGCGCCTGGTCCCGAACCAGGACAGCGAAAAGATCGCGGGACTTTTCGAAAAGCACATATATGACATAGCACCGGATTATGTGAAAGTCGAGGTGACCCGCCACCACGGTGGAAACGGGTTCCTCATACCGATATCTTCCCATGCTTACCAGGCTGCTTCCAGGGCCATGGGTGAAGTCTATGGAATCGAGCCTGTCCCGAGCCGTGGCGGAGGCAGTATTCCGATTCTGGCGGACCTGCAGAAAATCCTGGGGATAGATCCGCTCCTGATGGGATTCGGGCTGGAACGCGATACGATTCATTCCCCGAACGAAAGCTATCTTTTGAGCCAGCTTTTCAAGGGAATGGAATCCATAGCATTGTTCTATAAATATTATTGATGCCGGTTACCGGTTTCCGGAACAGGAAGTCAGGGTCAAAAAAACATTATATGAACAGAGAACAGTTATACAAACAGATTCAGTCGAAGAAGACGATGCTTTGCGTCGGACTTGATGTCGATTATGACAAGATGCCGGAACATATCAAGGGCCTTGCGACATCCGAAGTCGCTATCAAGGGCCGGCTTTTTGGAGGGAAGTCCAGGTCGATAATCGAATTCAACAAGGCCATAATAGACGCTACTGCACCGTATTGCGTGGCATACAAGCCTAATCTTGCATTTTACGAGTGCTACGGTGATGACGGGCTCCGTGCCCTGGAGGCGACAGTGGAATATATCAGGACCACATATCCTGAAATGTTCCTTATAGCCGACGCGAAACGTGGCGATATCGGCAACACTGCGAAAAAATACGCCAAGGCTTTTTTCGAGGCGATGGATTTCGATGCGGTGACCCTGTCTCCTTATATGGGGCAGGACAGCATCCTTCCGTTCCTGGAATATGAGGGCAAGTGGGCGATAGTCCTGGCACTCACCTCGAACTCGTCTGCGGAACAGTTCCAGATGTCGGAAAAGGGAGGAAAACCGTTGTACCGGGCTGTCATGGAAGAAATGATGTCGATTTCCACTCCTGACAACATGATGTTCGTGGTCGGTGCCACAAAAGCGGAAAAGCTTTCGGAAATCAGGTCTTTCTGTCCTGACAATTTCCTTCTTGTTCCCGGAGTAGGCGCCCAGGGAGGATCTGCAGAAGAGGTGATAAGCCACGGGGCAAATGATATGGGCGGACTTCTGATCAATTCTTCCCGTGGAATCCTTTATGCCGACTCCACGCAGAATTTTGCCAAGGCTGCGGCCAAAGTGGCGGCGTCTACGGCTTGTATCTGACACCGGCTCCGCCGAAGAATATCATTCCATCCGGGATCTCGCTTCTTTGGGCGTGATTCCGGTTTTGTCTTTGAAGAACTTTGCAAAGTGTGACGGAGTGGCGAATCCGAGGTCGTAGCTTATTTCCTGTATGGTCTTTCCCGATGACCTGAGCATCTGCCGCGCTTCCATCATGGTATAGTCGTCAATCCATGAAGAGGCGGTGCGTCCTGTCGTTTCCTTGATTATGGCTGACAGGTATTTTGCCGACAGGTTCATTTTTTCAGCATAAAATTCCACTTTTCTGCTTGTCATTATGTCCCTTTCGAGCATTTTGATGAATTTTACAGTGGTTTCCTCATGCCTTTTGTTCTTGTTGGCATATTTTATTTCGTCGGATTCATGGAACATCAGGTTGCATGCCTCGTAGAAGAGTATGCCTATATAGTTCTTTATTATGTGCCGTTTGAAAATGTTGTCGTTCTGCCTGATGAAAGACTTCAGATAAGAGTGCATGTTTGTGAGCATGTCTATCTTGTCCTCAGGAATCTTGTGCATGGGATTCTCATGGAGAATTTTCTTGAGATAAAAGAGCACCATGCCGTCCGATATATGTCCCAGCACGGATTCGTCGATGGCAAGTATGTTCACTTTGAAGGTCTCACTCTTTCCCGTATAGTAGAAGGGGAGTCCTGCACCGATTGCCAGAAAATAATTTTCTGGCAGGTGGTAATTCCTGGACCTTACATTGAAATCCGCATATCCTTCCAGACAGATAAAGACGATTATCTTGTTCGTAAAATAATATTTGTCTTTATCTGATGCAGGCCGGTCGAATTTCTCGATTCCGGAATAATTGTCGTAGAATTTTATAATACTTTCCATCATTATTTCAGCTTTTCCCGAAAATATATTCATTAAAGGTAAATTCTGATATATTCCAAGGTAACTGTTATATGTTTTTCAATTTAAAATTGCAAATTTTGCATAGTCATTAAGGACACACACACATTCAATTCTAATATTTTCTTTTCAGGCAGGCTCAGGATTGTTCTTTAGCCTGCTTTCTTTTTGTGTGCCGTGCCGGACATAAGACTTGTCCATGCAAGCAGGAAGACTTCGGTATAATAACCGAAAAGGAGGCCGTTTGTCCTCCTTTTCCATAGTTCGGTCTCAGTGTTTCCGTTATACCATTGTGGAGCTGGGCGGACTCGAACCGCCGTCCAAACATAGCACCGGCCAGCTTTCTACACGCTTATTCTTTCTTCGGTTTTCGTCTGACATCTGCCGGAAGACAGGCCAATGGCAGCTTATCCTTTGGTTCTTGGCAGGATTTAAAGGAGTCCTCCTGTGCATCCGGTTTGGATGATACCCCGTATTCCGGACATAACCGGCCTAAAGCCCGGAGGGATACCCGTCGCAGCCGCATCCTTGGCGGCCGGCGATTAAGCCCGACTACTTGGTAGACTAGGCAGCGAGTGCGTAATTGTTGTTGCCAACTAATTGTTCGGAAGCTGAGATTAACGGGCAAACTCCCGACGCCCGGCGTGCTTACTGTCCAATGTCTTATGCTGTCAAAACCAGAACAGCCCCATTGTTTAGTAATATATCTGTATTTTAATATACGAATTATAGCTGCGGATGTTTCACTTTTCCGGAATTTTTATTCTGTTTCATGCGTATCTCCGAATATCCCCGCCGCTTTACCCGGACACGGGAAAAATGAAAAAAACGTATAAATAAACCGGAAAAAGTTTGCAGAATAACAATTGTTGACTATCTTTGCAATCCCGAAACGAAAACGGGAGTTCTTCAAAGTAACGGGAGCATAGCTCAGTTGGTTCAGAGCGTCTGCCTTACAAGCAGAGGGTCGGGGGTTCGACTCCCTCTGCTCCCACCACCCGAAAGGGAAGCAAAATCCTGAAGTCCTGCGACTTCGGGATTTTCTGTTTTATGCCGGTACCGGAATATATACGGCCGTGTATTTCGACAGGATTATTAAACATAAGATAGACAAGCAATGCCGGAATCTTATTTCAGAAGATTAGCGGCACTCAAAACTTGACTTTTCCGGCAAAATGGATTCGAAAGCGTCCCTGATGTTCTCCATCACCTGTGCGTAATTCCTGATGTGGACATTGTCATTAAGGCAGACCAGCTTGTATGACTGTTTCCGTATGGCCTTCACCGCCTGTCCGGGCTTTACCATCAGCGGGAACATCTTCGTATCGCTGTAAGTATTGTACGGCTCGAAGTTGCCTCTGCATATCTGCCATGTCCTGAACAGTTCCGGAGTGTAGTCATTGAAAGATCTGAATCTGTTTACGGACACTTCTGTAAGTTCTTTTCCTGCAGCCTCCCATACCTCGTCAAACGTGCTTTTCAAATATGGCTGCGCATTGTGCGGCGTGCGCAGGGTAATGAACTTGCCGTATGGTTTCAGTATATAATTCCAGCGGGCCCTGGATCCGTAGTCCTTGTAGAACCATTTGTCGTGATCCCTGGCCAGGACTTCTTTCTTGTCGAAGTGCCGGTTTATGATTTTTATGCTGTTTTCGAGTGTCCTGTACCATTGGGACCATGACGGATTGTATTTGAAGACAGCTATGTCGCACGGCAGGCCGTTCCTGAAGAATCTCTCGGGGCCGATTTTGTTTATAATATAGAAATCGTCATTGAAATAGACAAAATGTTCGGACAATCCCGGAATTTTATGCATGTAATATTCAATGACGACCGAATTGAAGGTCGGCAGGAATTGCTCCGGAATATAGTCCCGATGAGAGACCAGGTGTATTTTCGGATTGTCTGCGTCCAGCCATTCCGGTTTCTGTCCGCTGGTGACAAAATGAATCTTGCGTACCCACGGAGCGAATTTCTCCACCCCGCGGAACCAGTATTTCAGAAATCCGTAATCGCGGAAACGCGCTTCAGAGACCCCGTTTTTAATAGTTCCGCCTTTGCTGGAATATTTTACAAATTCCTTCTGCCACTCAGGATCATTCATATCCACCCATGTGACTACAAAGTCAATGTCCATATTTTGTGTGTTTCCGAGCATATCACTTAAAGCATATTTTTAATAAAACCAATAATGAAGCAAAATTATATTTGCTGCCGGCTCCGCTAAATTATATCCATATCAAGGACTTTCTCTATAATCGGAGCCATGTCGTAATATTTGTATTCTGCCAGTCTTCCGCCGAATATCACTCTGGTTTCCTTGTCTGCCAGAAGTTTGTATTTCATGTAAAGTCCGTTGTTTACGGGATTGTTTATCGGATAATACGGTTCAAGGCTGTCATTCCATTCAATGGAATATTCTTTTGAAATGACAGTTTTTCCGCAGCGGTATACTTCATCTCCGAACATCTCGAAATGCTTGTGTTCAATGACCCTGGTGTAAGGTACATCCTTGCTTGTGTAATTTACTACCGCATTCCCCTGATAATTGGGGCAATCCAGTTCTTCTTCCTCAAAATATACCGTCCGGTACTCCAGTTTGCCGAACCTGTAGCCGTAGAACTCGTCTATTTTCCCCGTGAAGACTATTTTTTCAGCAATCTGCTCCCAATATTCCCTGTTTTGGAAAAAATCCGTATCTGTTATGGTTTCGATGCCTTCCAGCAGTCCCTCTGTCAGTTTGTTATATCCTCCGACAGGTATGCCCTGGTATTTGTCGTTGAAATAATTGTTGTCATAGACGAATCTCACCGGGAGCCTCTTTATGATGAAGGACGGCAGTTCCGTACATTTTCTTCCCCATTGCTTCTCGGTATAGCCTTTGACAAGTTTCTCGTAAATGTCCGTTCCGACCAGGGAAATGGCTTGTTCTTCAAGATTTGCCGGTTCCCCTGTTCCTGACGACGAGATTTTCTCCAGCATTTCCTTGCGCTGGCTGTTTATTTTGTCCATTGCCTGTTCCGGTGTCGTCACTCCCCACATCTGGTAGAATGTGTTCATGTTGAAAGGCAGGTTATACAGACTTCCTTTATAGTTTGCTACAGGAGAGTTGGTATATCTGTTGAATTCCACGATACTGTTGACGAAGTCCCACACTTTCCTGTTTGATGTGTGGAAAATATGTGCTCCATATTTGTGGACATTGATTCCGTCTTTATTCTCGCAGTAGATATTGCCTCCCGTATGAGGCCGTTTGTCTATTACCAGACATTTTTTATCGGCAAGTTTTGCCCTGTAAGCGAATGTGGCGCCGAACAGTCCGCTGCCGACTATCAGATAATCATATTTATACATGGAATATCAAATTGTAGGGTTAGTGTATCATAACAGGGAAAATCATGATGAGGTTACTTCTCGAAACCTGATTTCTCCGGGAAGCGTCCGGCCAGGAATTCCTTTACCCTCCGTCTGTCCTCGTCATCGGCATATTCCGAGTCGTTCATGCAGAAAAAGACAGGGTCGTATTTTTTCAGTTTGTCGTAATGGCTCTGTTTCTGGATATGGAACCGGAATGACGTTTTCTGCGTGACGTGAACCGGATGGCAGCGGTTTTCCGCCATGGCGACGAATGTGTACAAACAACGTTGTATATCATTTGGCTTGCGTACGTGATTCGACAAGGTTTGACTTATTTCCTTATTGAACATTTGTTCTACATATCCGTAATAGCTTTTCAAATAAGCATCAATATTA
>DVIP01000123.1 GCA_018711225.1 Candidatus Cryptobacteroides intestinipullorum
CCTCGCTTTTCATCCTAATACTTGTGGGGTTCGGAGCTGCAAAGCTCAAAATGATAGACGGCCGCTTTTCCCAGCAGTTGTCTGTTTTCGTAATCAATATCAGCAGCCCGTGCCTTATCGTATCGTCCGTATTGGGAGACATTTCACCGGACAAGAACCTGATTCTTCCGGTTCTGGGAATCGGCTGTGTGACATACGCTTTTTTCGTAGCCGTGGCAATGCTGCTTTCGCGGCTGATGTCCAAAGACAGGGACATGCAGGGCATATACGGCTTCATGCTTACTTTCGGCAATGTCGGCTTCATCGGATATCCGATAGTCGCATCCATTTTCGGCCAATATGCCATTTTCTATGCGAGCCTTCTCAACATACCTTTCACGATACTGGCCTTTTCTCTGGGAAAGAAGATGATACAGGGAGGGCAGGGAAGTCTCGACCTGAACTGGAAGGTATTCGTCAGTCCGGCCATGATAGCCTGCTATGTTTCAGTGCTTATCGTGGTTTTCGACATTGACTGGCTTCCTGATCTCGTCGTCACACCGCTTACCCTGCTCGGCAATATCACTGTGCCGGCAGCCCTTCTGGTCATAGGTACATCCATGGCACAGATGGATCTCCGGAAAATCTTTTCCGGGAAACTGGTATGGGGCGTATCGGTGCTGCGCCTGCTGGTGCTGCCTGTCGTCATCTTCTATCTTACACGGCTTATGGGATTCGACGACGATATCCTGGGCATCAATACCGTACTTGCTGCCATGCCTGTGGGCACGTACGGCGCCATGTTCTGTCTGCAATACGGAAAGGATGAGAGTGTCATGGTTCAGGGAATCCTGATTTCCACACTCCTGTCCATAATAAGCATTCCTTTGATAACGCAAATCCTTTAGACAAACGCCGGAGAGCCTACGAGCAGAAATCGAAGACCGCTTCCGCGATTCCGGCTATGATTTCCTCGCATTCCTCCATGGTGCATCCGGCATCGCTGACGAATACGGCGAGGCTGAAATGTCTTCCGTCAGGAAGTACTACCGTCCCGATGTCATTCACAGCCATGATTCTGCCGTCCGGACCCGTATCTCCGGTCCCGGTCTTGTGCGCTATGGCGGCGGCTTTTTCCGAGATGTGGAGAGGAATCCTGTTCAGTCCTGTCTTGCATCCGGCCATCGTATTCCAGATGAAGTTTGAAAAGGCATCATTGTCCCTGCATTTATAGAACCTGTCCATCAGGACGGCGGCAGACTCCGGCGTGGACCAGTTCCTGAAGGCGTTTTCAGGGTTTTCATGCATCATGTCCTCTGTACATTCTATCCTGAAGCCCCGTGCTCCCGAAGCCCTGATGTATGAATCGGTATATTGCGGTCCTCCCGTCCTGTCGAAGAGGATGTCGCAGGCATTGTTGTCGCTGCAGACCAGGGTATATTCCATCAGTTCTCGCCAGGAAAATTCCCCGCCTTCAGGATGTTCGTCCCTCAGTGGGCTCCACGTATTCCGTTTCAGTTCGTCCGCCGTTACGGTAATCTTGTCGTCCAGTCCCGCACCGTTGGCTTTAAGCCAGCCGCATACGGCCAGGGCCTGATGGAATTTCATCACGCTGAGCATGGGATACGCCCTTTCAGGCATGCCGGGGACAGTATCTGCCGCCCTGCTGTTGGAATATGTCATAATGCTGCCGTCCGGGAATACTGCCGCCAATCCGATACGTGCGTCGGCATTTCCGGCCAGAGCCTCGATTTTTTCCGTAAGGGAACTGCCGCCGGACTTTTCCCCCGGATGCAGGTATTTGATGTAGATTCCGATTATTATTCCTATCAGTGCGGCAGCGGCTATGTTGAGTATTGCAAGCAATATTTTCTTTTTCATGGCATTGTCCTTAATATCAGGCAAAGATAATCCGATAAACCGTATTTCCGGCTGTTTTCATAGGATAAATCATAAATAATGTATAATTTCGCCGCCAGTTGGAGGATTCTGAATGGCTGGTATCGGAGGCATATATGTGTTCTGGGCACTTTATTTCCTGGCGGCGGTTGTCTGCCAGATTCTGACAGGTGATTTTCCGTCCGCTTTCTTCGCTTTTCCCGTGAATGCAGCCTTCATGCTGCTGTGGATGGCCGTTCTGTGGGTGCTTTTCCGGGAGAAAAGAGGCTCGTGGACAGTGGACAGACTTCTGCTTTCGAGGCATACGACATATATTGTCGCGACTGCGGCTTTCGCAGCCTTTCTGATACAGGGATTCAGCAGCAGGACGTGCACAGGCACATGGTGGTTCGTGGCTGCGATATTCGCATTGCTTACGAACCTGTTTCTCGTCCTGCTCAGGGGAATGAGTTTTCACAGACCCTACAGGCTCCGGTTTTTCCTGAATCATGCCGGCCTTTTCCTGGCCCTTTCCGGAGGATTCTTCGGAAGTCCTGACAATGCGGAATTGATGACTGTAGCCAATATCCATGTCCCGGTGCGTAATGCGACGGACAAAGATGGGCATGCGGCGGCTCTCGACCATGACTTTCTACTGTCAGGCTTCTATATGGATTCATACATGGACGGCACTGCGAGAAACTTCGAGGCTGACGTGGTGGTGGACGGAAGGGAAACGGTACGGCTGAAAGTGAATCATCCGCACAGCCTTTCGTGGCAGGATGACCTGTATCTGTACGGTTTCACTCCCGACAATGCCGGGAAGACAGGTACGGACAGCTGCATACTGCAGGTGGTAAGGCATCCGTGGAAATATGTGGAACTCGCCGGAATCCTGATGCTTCTGGGAGGAGCCTTCATGCTTTTTGTCCAGGGGCCTGCCGTCAAGTCATCCGGAAATGCTGACAATAGTCGGGAAGGAGGTGTGTCATGACAGTGACATGGGCTGAATTTGTTTTCTTCGCCGTTGCGGCGGTCCTGCTGTGGTTCTCCGGGGCCCTGGCAGCATGGAAGAACGGCTTCAGGACTGCGCTGTGGCTTGTTTCTGCAGGTCTGGCCGTATACGCAGCCTTCATAGCCCTGTTCTGGACAGGATTGCACAGGCCGCCGATGCGCACTCTGGGGGAGACCAGGCTCTGGTATTCGTTTTTCATGATAGTTTCGGGCCTGCTGGTATATGCCAGGTGGAAATACCGGTGGATTCTCTTCTTCTCTTCGGTGCTGGCTACAGTATTCGTCGCCATGAACCTGCTCATGCCGGAAATACATGACAGGACACTGATGCCTGCGCTGCAGAGCGCCTGGTTCGTGCCGCATGTCACGGTCTACATGTTTTCCTACTCGGTCATAGGATGTGCCGCTATCCTCGCCGTGGCGGGGCTGGCCGGGAAAACCGGGAAATATCTCCAGACTGCGGACACCCTTATGTACACTGGCATGGCTTTCCTGACTTTAGGGATGCTGAGCGGAGCCTTGTGGGCCAAGGGCGCATGGGGAATGTACTGGAGCTGGGACCCTAAGGAGACATGGGCGGCAGTCACATGGCTGTCGGGCCTTGCATACATACATCTGCGTCTGATGTCGCGCGGAAGCCGTACGGCCGCATATCTGCTGCTTCTGCTGGTGTTTGCCGGCCTGCAGATGTGCTGGTACGGTGTGGACTTGCTGCCGTCTGCGCAGGAGAGCATGCATGTCTACGGCCGGTGAAAGTGAAATACAGTATTAGGTATACAATCAATCAAAACAACAGAAAGGATATGAAGAAAAGTTCTGGAATCGTTCTGGCCATTGTGGTAGTGATAGCGGTACTCGCTGTCATATACAGGGCTGTGAACACGGCGCCGTCAGCTGAATTGACGGCCGGGGAGCAATTGCTCCGGATTCTTGAGGACGGCGGATGTGCCGAATGCCATTCCGCTGATCCCGAGCTGCCTTTCTATGCCGGCTGGCCTGTCGCCAAGTCGCTCATAGGAAAGCATGTCGATGAAGGATACGCCGTCTTCGATGTGATCCCGTTCGAGGAAGCGCTTGAAAACGGGACGGCACCGAATGAGGTGGATCTGGCCAAGGTGGAGAAGAGCCTGTCAGACGGCTCCATGCCTCTGGCCCAGTATTATCTGATACATTGGGGCTCTTCAGTGACCAATGCCAAGGAAGAAATCGCCATGGCTGCCGTCAGGGATCTGAGATCCAGATTCTACCCCAACACACTTGCAGCTCCTGCATTCGCGAACGAACCTGTACGGCCTGTACCTGACAGTGTCCCTTACGACTCTCTCAAGGCCGAACTGGGAGATCTCCTGTATCATGACACCAGGCTGTCCGCCGACGGTACCGTATCATGTGCCACCTGCCATGACCTGGCGACAGGCGGTGTGGACAACAAACGTTATTCGGAGGGTATTGGAGGCCAGCTGGGAGGCGTGAATGCCCCGACAGTCTACAACGCCTGCTTCAATTTCGTCCAGTTCTGGGACGGACGTGCTGCCACCCTTGCCGAACAGGCCGGCGGTCCGCCATTGAACCCGGTGGAGATGGGTTACAAGTCTTTTGACGAGATTGTGGCGAAACTTTCCCAGGACAAGGCATTCGTCAGGAAATTCAAGGCTGTCTATCCGGAGGGACTGAGCCAGGAGACCATCACCGATGCCATCGCAGAGTTCGAAAAGACACTTGTGACTCCTGATTCCGCTTTTGACCTTTATCTGAAAGGAGACAAGAATGCCATGACTGCCGAACAGATAGAAGGCTACGATCTCTTTAAGGAGTATAGCTGCGCCACATGTCATGCAGGTGTGAATATGGGCGGTCTGACATACGAACTTATGGGTCAGAGGGACAATTATTTCGAGGACCGCGACCTGACGTTGAAGTCCGGCCTTACGGATGGAGACAACGGCCGCTGGGCGCAGACTGGAGTGGAGCGCGACCGCTACCGTTTCAAGACTCCGGGACTCCGCAATGTGGCGCTGACATGGCCGTATTATCATGACGGAAGTGTAGCCACTCTTGACGAGGCTGTCAGAAAGATGGCCCGTTTCCAGGTAGGAAAGAAGATTTCCGACAAAGACGCCGACAAGGTGGTAAGTTTCCTCAATGCCCTTACGGGACAATATCAGGGTGAGACTCTGACCAATGCCAACGCGAAATAGACCGGGAGATTGCAAATCTCCCGGAACGGGACGAAACAGTACAGCCGGATTACAAATCCGGCTGTTTTTTTTCATCGTTTATCGTTCTGACGGATTTGCAATCCGTCAGAACTTTTCCGGCAGATTGCAAATCTGCCGGAACGTTAGATTTGCCGGAACGTCTTTTCCGTTGAGTAAAAGAAAGCCTGTGTCCGTATATTAATGTGAGTTCGATGAAATGAAAGAAAATGAATTTCAGAGAATTACCTCTATAGAGGACGAAGTCCGGCGTAAGTTCTCCCATACGAAGGGGAGAATTTAAGAGGGGTGACACGAAAATGGAAAGAGATTTCGAAGAAATCGTAATGTCAGTTCGACGGGATCTCTGATACAGAGTAAAATAATTCGTCGAACTGACGTTATATTAAAGACACACAATAATAACGGCTATGGACATTAAGGCAATTCTTGCAGCATTTGCGCTGCTGTCATCATTACAGTCCGGAGCACAGTCATTGTATCCGGGACAGTATGCAGAGAAGAGGGTGGTACGCGATCTGGCGGAACCGGAAGTGGAGTGTTTTGACCTGGACAGGATCAGGCTGCTTCACAGTTTCCGTACGACTGCCGGAGTGTTTTCAGGCAAGGAGGGCGGATATATGACCGTGAAGAAACTCGGAGGCTGGGAATCCCTGGACTGCGACCTGAGAGGGCACATCACGGGACATTACCTCTCCGCAGCCGCACTGATGTACGCATCTACCGGAGATGCTTCCGATACCAGCCGGATCCTTTCGGAATTTTTCTGGGAGACTGTCACGGGCAGGCATACGTTCGCTACGGGAAGCTGCAGCGACAAGGAACATTTCTTCGACCCGGACAGGATGTCCGAGCATCTGTCCGGTCTTGAATTCCGCACTCGGGAAGGGATTGACCTGAAACCGCTGTACGACACCCATCACCGGCGCTACATCGTCTACTGGAACGTGGTTGGAAAATAATCCGTCCGCAAACCTGTAGGACAGGCCGCAGTTTTTAAGGAAAAATGCTAAATTTGCAGCATTTATCCCCGAATTCATGGCCAATATAGCCGAGGACATACGCAGCGGAGACGTCAGGGCGTTCGAGATGTTCTACAGACTGGAGTTCAACAACCTCGTACATTTTATCGCCAGTTACACTTCCGACAGGGAGAGGTCGAGGGACCTTGCCCAGGAAGTCCTGTGCCTGTTATGGGAGAAACGGGCCTTGATCAAGCCGGACTCCAACTTGCGCTCCTGGGTCTACACCATAGCCAGAAACAGGACGCTGAACGCGTTGAAAGAGAAGAAACTTTTCTCGGACAATTCCGTCAGGGATACTATCGACGAAAGAGTCGCAGCCCTTGAAGACCCCTCCATGGAGCATTTTATAGATTCGCTCGAGTTGACCTCACTCATCAGGAAAGCCTTCGAAACACTGCCTGACACTTCGGAAGATACGTTCAGGCTTAGCAGGATAGCAGGGTTGACAAACAGGGAGATTGCCGAAAGAAAGGGTATCAGCATGAAATCGGTGGAATATCACATTAAAATTTCGTTGCGGCATTTCAGGAAAAAATTGAAAGAATATTTGCCGGAAGGCAAGAAATATTAATGTTTCAGAAGGAAAAGAAAGAAAAATCGTAAAATATTTTTAGGGTAGAAGGTCCTTATATTGTATATTTGATGACGATTCCATAAACGACGATTGATTTTCAGAAAACCGATGCAGAACAGGACTGACATTGACGAAAGATTTGACAAAGAGAAGTTGCGGAGTTTCAACGAGAAAGTATTCGCGACCATGCCGGACGAGCCTTATTTGGGGCCTGTGCCGGCTCCTGTCGCAAGCCGCAAGGTCTCTGTCCTGGACTGGTGCTTCCGGGCGGCCGCCGTCATTCTGGCAGGGGTGCTCCTGTGGACCCTGATGCATCAGGAGGCTGTTCCGGAACCTGTAGCCGAAGCGGCGGCGGCTGATCTGTATGTTGTGCCGGAAGGTGTGAGAAGCCGTGTGACCCTGCCGGACTCCACCGTGGTCTGGCTTAATTCCGGGAGCGAGCTCAAAGTGGCGGCCGGTTTCGGCGATGGCAGAAGGGAAGTGTCTCTCCAGGGAGAAGGATATTTCGAAGTCGTGTCGTCCCCTTCCGATCCTTTCCTTATCCACACTCCTGCAGGAGCTACGGTGAAGGTTACAGGAACGAAGTTCAACCTTTCCTGCTATTCGCCGCATAAAGAGGTCCGGCTCACGCTTCTGAAAGGTTCCGTGGAGCTTCTTACTCCGGAAAAGGATGTGCTTACGGTAGCGGAGGGAGCCAAGATTACCCTGAAAGGAAATTACAGCAGCACCGATGAATCCGCCGACATTGAAGGGGATACTGCATGGACGAGGGGGACACTTCATTTCGACAATACATCCATGCGTGAAGTCCTGGAATCCATAGAACGCTGGTATGGAGTGAATATTACAGTCAGAGACAATTCCGTATACCGCAATTCCTTTACCGCTGATTTCCGTTCGGAATCCATAAACCAGGTGCTGGAACTCCTGTCCATTACCTGCGATATCGTCTATGTCTTGGACGGCCGGGAAATTATTCTCGGATAAATTCATTTTTGCATTTTCTTTTAGGGTAGAGACCGGAAATATTGTATTAAGTCTGAAACCTTATTGTTAACGGACTTGATATGATTGCCAGAAATGTTCCCCGAATCCTGCTGGTAACGCTGATGTTTTTCCTGTTTCCTTATGCGGTATCGGCCCAGCAGACCTATGAAATCGACTGCCGAGACACTCCTTTGTCAGATGTCCTGAAAAAGGTGACGGAAATGACGGGTTACAGTTTTGTCTACAGCAATACATCTGTGGACGTTTCCGCGAAAACTGATGTGTCTGTGCGCAGTTCCGATATCAATGTCATCCTTGACAGTATCTTCAAAAATACGGGCATAGTCTATACCATCGTCGGAAGACAGGTCGCGCTGCGTACGGAAAATGCCGTCCCGCAGACGCCTGCGCAGACTCCGTCCAAAGGGACCAGGACAGTACGCGGACAGGTGCTTGATGACAGTGACCTGCCGCTGGTGGGAGCAGACGTGTTCATCAAAGGTACTACCACCGGTGTATTCACCGACAGCGAAGGCCGATATGAGATAGAAGTGCCGGACGATCCTGAAACAGAGCTTGTATTCAATTTCTTCGGTATGAAGACACGGGCAGAGCGTATCGGTGCGCGGAGCAGGATAGACATACTCTTGCTGCCGGATGCCAAGTTCATAGACGAGGTGGTCGTGACGGGGTATCAGACTATTTCGCGCGAGCGTTCGGCGGGGGG
>DVIP01000014.1 GCA_018711225.1 Candidatus Cryptobacteroides intestinipullorum
CCTCTTCAGCCAGTGAAGGATCAGCCTTCTTGGCCTTCTGCATATAGTCCACAGCCACCCAGTAAGGAGCCCTTCTTTCTATTTCATTGCCCTGGCATACAAGTGATCCCCAGATGGTGCCTATAAGCATATAAGACTTTCCCTCGTATGAAGGATCCAGGCCGGCAGCCTGAAGGGCGTATTCAAAGGCTTTGGCATTCTTGGAACTCTTGAATGCGAAAGTTGCGGCTTCATACGCATACTGTGCATCCGTAGCACTGTCTGACTCAGGATATTCTATCGCCTCGTCTATATACTTGAAGGCATTTTCGGTATCACCCTCTGCAGAATACAGCTGATAGAGGAAGTGAGCCGAACTGTAATTAGGATCAAGCCTGTGCATTGTAGTCGCAGCATTCTTGAAAAGGTCATTGTCGGTACAGTTTTCAGAAGAAGCGAGCATTCTGACGATATTGGTAGCCAGCTGGAGGTCATCAGGAGCGGCCTCGTATCTCGGAGAGAAAAGCGCTATGAGGTTCTCGCAGCTTGCCACATTGCTTGCGATGAAAATACTTTCGCAGTCGGTGCGTATCTTCTCGATATCCGGTGTCTGCTTCATCTGGCCGAGCAGATCCATCACTGTATTGTAATTGTTTATGACATCTTCAGCCAATACTGTCCCGTTCTTGTAGAGTTCGCAAGCGGTATTGAGCTGGAAAAGAAGAATCTGAGGCTTCACTTCAGCCTTATTCAGCGAAATTATCTCATTAAATTCCTTATAGAGTCTTTCAGGGTCGTCCTTCACATAGTTTATCATGTCCAGACCCTTGTTGTTCAGGGCAGTCACCGCATATTTGGGATAATATTCGGCCCTGATGTCATGAAGGGTCAGAAGGGTGTCCACGAGGGTTTCAAAATACACCGGATTGTTGCGGTTCTCGTTTATAAGACGTCTGTAAAGCGATGTGCCGTTGATGAGCATCGTCTGGTTTGCCGTAGGAGGGCAGAGACTGTATGCCTTTCTCCAGTTTGGAAGAGCATCATCGTAATTCTTCTGTTTGTAATACTCGTTGTAATAAGACAGATACTTGATACATTCCGCACTGTCTGCACCATACTTTCCCTGTGCAGAAGCAATGCTTGCTCCCGTCATCATGAAAATGACAGAAAAGAACAGTAAAACACTCTTTTTCATATTGCAATAAATTTGTTCCTAAAATACAGACAATTCAATTATTTGTATTGAGGTTTCTGGAACCAGATATCAAATATGTTGAATCCTATGACGAAGGAAACGTACCTTTCCCTCACCATATTGGTCCTCAGACTTCCCCTCTGCCCCACATCTACTCCCAAAGTAAGACCGTTATACCATCTGAACACAGGCAATGTGACACCGAAAGTAAGGCCCATGGAATTCACCATATTCCCGTCAAGCTTGTAATAAGCCTGCTCGTAATAGGCCCCGACCCTGTAGGCACACCTTCTCAGATAATATCTGATATCGTTCCTGTTGGGTACAATCTCGAATCCGGCCCTGAAAGACTGCGATACGCTGGAAGAGAATACGGAAGCACCGTTCACCCCGTACCCGTCATACACATCCATACCGCTGTTACGCCAGTCGGATCTGATATAATCCAGTTCCACGCTCCATTTCTCGCCTTTCTTCAAAGACACACCCACGCCGAGTTCTCCTGCTATCTTCAAATCATTGTCCCTTCCGTTTACCATATCCCTGTAAATGAGGGTATCGACTATTTCGGAAGTGTTTTTGTTCTCATAATATACCGTACGGCCTTTCATTCCGGTACCGAGCCTGTAAGTGGCGCCCAGGACCATGAAAAGGTCATTTCCGAGAGGCTGCTGGTACTGAAGGCCGAACTTTCCAGTAAAACCCCTCACCATAAGTTCGTAGCCGCTGTTCAGGGAAGCATAGGAAGTATTGCTGAAATTATGGTTGTAAACCTTGTCCATGTTGCCGAAATAATATATTGCCTCGGCTCCCACGGACAGCCTTTTCCAGAAAGTGACTCCGCCTCCCACGAACATCTGGTAGACACTGCCTTCCCCGTAACTGTTGTATGTAATATGTCCCGTATTGCCTATTATATCCTGATCTGTCTGCCTGAGCGTTATATCATAACCTATATCGCTGAAAGGCATTATTCCGACCATCATGGCCGAAGACTTGTAGACAGGGAAACTGATCACGAAATTATGCATGTTGAACGTATTGTTCCCCGACCTGAGGTCATTCTGCCTGAATACGGTATTTTTCTGGGATATGCCGAAATCGGCCATGAAAGAACTGCTGTCCCTGGCGGAAACGGCTGCCGGGTTCATGGTATTCAGAAACCTCCTGTTGTTCGATGCAATACCGGTGCCGCCCATGCTCCTGTTATATGCGGTACCTCCCCTTGACAACTCACCAAGACCGAAAACTGAATATGGTGAATACGCTCCATAAGACCCGCCCGTCTGCCCTGAAAGAGGCAGGCAGACAAACAGAAGTCCCAATAAAATTACAGAATAAAACTTATCCGACATATTCATCAGCCAGTATAGCTAATCCCATCAAAACTAAATTACAAACTACAAAGATGGCTTTTTTAACTCTTTTTGCAAAATAAATTGCATCCCCTCCCGTAAAAATGACAATATTTTCAGGGTACATGTCAAAATATCCTTTTATTTCAAACATTATACCTGATATCACTCCGGATTCTATGGAACCTGCCAGGGAAGAACCCTTTTCACTGACAACATCCGGAGTGTCGAGAAGGGGGAGAGAACGTGAATACCTGTTGAGCGCCTTGAATCTTGTCCTGCATCCAGGAGATATGTTCCCGCCCTCGTAAAGGCCGTCCGGATCCAGAAAATCTACCGTAAGTGTGGTCCCGAAATCGAATATGGTGCATCCCTTTCCCTTGAAAAGATATCCTGCCGCAATGATTGAAGCCAGACGGTCCGGAGAAACATATCCGGGAACTCCTTTCTCCCTGTATATGTCCTTATTCGCCGAATCTATCGTCACAAGGCGTCCGCAGACTGCCGCCATCCTGAAAGAATCTTCCTGCGATATTTCCCTGACAGAAGACACTACCAGCACATCGGGCCTGCTCTTGCCGGCAATGGAAAGAATGAAATCGGTCATCCTTTCGCCCTGGTAACGGAATGTCTTTCCCAATGTGACTCCATCAGCCCATGCCGCCTTGAGCGCAGTGTTGCCGATATCCACAACAAGATTCGCCATAATAATCTACCGTAAATTAAATCCCGTAAATTTACTTATAATTTCTTCAAAATCGAATATGATTTGGAAAGAGAGCCCGCATTCCTGACGAAAATCCTCAATTTGCTGTCATTCTGCTTGAGATCGAATATGTTCGGATTCCTGCTCACACTCTCCAGTATGGATGAAAACCTGTCGGAGCGGTAATATTTGGAAAGGGGATTGGATATGAAGAAACATATCATCACACCGTTCTTGATTATTATCTTCTCGAATCCGAGCTTTTCACCCAGCTGCCGTATGCGTACTATGTCGAACAGCCTGTCAAGTTCTTCCGGTATCCTTCCGAAACGGTCTTCGAGCTTGTCCTTGTATTTTTCAAGTGTCTTTTCATCCGTAATGGAATCGAGTTCCTTGTATATCCTTATCTTCTCTGCCGTCACGTCGATATAGCTGTCCGGTATAAGAGCCAGCTGGTCGGTCTCTATGGTGCAGTCGGACACGTATGACCCGTCGGAACGTCCTGCAACACCGGAGGCTTCCACGCCGAGTTCCTCCATGGCTTCAGACAATATTTTCTGATATGTCTCAAGCCCCATATCGGATATGAAACCGCTCTGTTCCGCACCGAGAAGATTTCCGGCACCCCTTATGTCCAGATCCTGCATGGCTATGTTGAAACCGCTGCCCAGATCCGAAAAAGACTCTATGGCCTTGAGCCTTCTTCTCGCATCGTCTGTAATGGATACGAGAGGGGGCACTATCAGATAGCAGAACGCCCTTCTGTTGGACCTTCCGACCCTGCCCCTGAGCTGGTGCAGGTCGCTGAGACCTATATTCTGGGCCTGGTTTATTATAATGGTATTCGCGTTCGGTATATCCAGTCCGTTTTCTATGATGGTAGTGCACAGAAGCAGGTCGTAGTCCCCTGCCATAAATTCAAGTATTCTGTCCTCAAGCATCTTAGGCTCCATCTGGCCGTGCGCCACACATATCTTCATGTCAGGTTCTATCCTTATGAGTATGTCGTATATGGACTGGAGTTCCTCCACCCTGTTGTGCACGAAAAATATCTGTCCGCCGCGGTTCAGTTCATAGTCTATGATTCTCTTCACCTCATGATGGTCGAAAAGCATTATTTCAGTCTGCACCGGAATCCTGTTCGGCGGGGGAGTGTTGATTATGGACAGGTCGCGTGCGCCCAGAAGGGAAAACTGCAGCGTCCTCGGTATCGGGGTGGCTGTCAGGGTGAGAGTATCTACGGAATTTTTGAGCTGTCTGAGTTTTTCCTTGGCGCTTACTCCGAACTTCTGTTCCTCATCTATTATCAGCAGTCCCAGATCCTTGAACTCGAATCCCTTTCCGATAAGCTTGTGTGTCCCTATCACTATGTCAATATTGCCGGATTTGAGCCTTTTCTGTATGTCCGAGACTTCCTTTGCAGTCCGGAGACGGCTCACGAACTCTATATTGCACGGGAAATCCTTGAGCCTTCCCTTGAAAGTATTGTAATGCTGCAATGCAAGTATGGTGGTAGGGACGAGTACAGCCACCTGCTTGCTGTCTGCCACGGCCTTGAATGCGGCCCTTACCGCCACCTCGGTCTTTCCGAACCCCACATCGCCGCATATCAGCCTGTCCATAGGATAGTCGGCCTCCATGTCAGCCTTCACAGCCTTGACGGCCTTCTCCTGGTCGGGAGTATCTTCGTACATGAAAGACGACTCCAGCTCTTCCTGAAGGTAGGAATCGGGGGAAAATGCGAAACCTTTCATGCTCTTCCTCTTCGCATACAGCTGTATCAGTTCCTTCGCGATATCCTTGACCTTCTTCTTTGTATTGGTCTTGAGATTCTGCCAGACCTTGGAGCCGAGCTTGTATATCTTTGGAGGTTCGGCATCCTTGGACTTGTATCTGGATATCTTGTGGAGCGAATGGACGGACACCAGCACGGTATCATTGTCCTTGTAGATAAGCTTGACGACCTCATGCATCCTTCCCTTGTCGTCACGGACACGCACCAGACCTCCGAATATCCCCACACCGTGGTCTATATGCACGATATAGTCACCTATATTGAAAGATGTAAGATCGTTGATGGTGAGCTGCTCGCTTTTCTCCACGGTCCTCCTTATGGTCACCCTGTGGAACCTGTCGAATATTTCATGGTCGGAATAGCAGCATATCCTGTCCTGATTGTCAATGAAGCCGCTGTGGATATTCTTTCCCGGACAAAATTCAGGCATAAGCCCTCCATATTGGGACAATATCGACTTCAGCCTGTCCAGCTGCGACTCCTTTTCACCGAAAATGATGACTTTCCATCCTTCCTCTGTCCTTTTCCGTATATCCTCCACCAGAAGTTCGAAATTCTTGTTGAATACCGGCTGGGGAGATATTTCGAAACGGACAGTCACTGCATCCTGCATGGAAAGGGGAGTGTCTATATATACGTGTCTGAACTGCAGCAGGGACGGGAAAAAGTCCGTTTCCCTGTACATGTCCGGCGAATCCAGCCATACGACAGTGCCTTCAGGGAGAAGTCCTGTCAAGGACACCCCTTCTCCGTCTCCGGAAACCAGTTCGGGATAAATGTCCGCCTGTTCCTCCTGGCTCTCGGACAGCTGGGTATTGCAGTTGAACACACTTATATATTCCACCTCGTTCCCGAAAAATGATATCCTGAAAGGATTGTTGAACGAATAGGAAAAAACGTCCACCAGACCGCCCCTGACAGCATACTGACCGGGGCCTGAAACGAAATCCACCCGCTGGAACCCTTCCGAGGCAAGCCTTTCGCAGAATCCCCCGAAATCAAGTTCCTCACCCTTGCGCACCGTAATCACCGAAGACTTCATCCTGTCCCCGGAAGGTACCTTCTCTTCCAGGGCATCAGGATAAGTGACCACCACCGTCAGGCCGTCATCATTCCTGTCCATAATCTTTCCCAGAGCCGATGTCCTCTGCACTTCCAGAGAAGCCTTGTAATTGCTGCGCTCTATCTTCACCCCAGAATCAGGAAGGAAAAACACCCTGTCACCTTCTATCATATTATAAAGATCAGACGCACAGTATTCCGCACTCTCCTTGTCCGGCAGCACTATGACATGCATTCCGGATTCAGCCACAGAAGAAAAGACAAACCATCGGGCCGACAGGAAAAGCCCTGAACAGCATACTTCACCGCTTCTTTCCAATTCCCCGCGAAGCTGGCCTGTGGATTTTCCGTTTATTAACATTCCGCTATAAATTTCTGTTGAAAACCTGTTGAAATGTCCGACAAAACATGTAGACAACGTGTAAATAACCTGTTAAAACAAAATTCAAAAATAATTTATTAAATCCGAATAATCCGTATAAACAGGCTTAATTTTTAATTTCAAAATATTTTTCCGACAATTTCACAAGAAGTTTTCATCAGTGCCGGGAAATGCCGTTGTCTATAACTTTTTCACGCAACCCACTGACATTCAATGCATGTTTTCCGGTTATCAACATATCGACAGGTATATAATCAAAATAATTTCTTTAAATAAAATTAAAAGTATATTTGTATTATAATTTTGATGATTATGGCTGAACACTTCGACCCGCACGATCCGGGCCAGGGAAAAGACAAGGAGCTGGACAAGATAATAAGGCCACAGGCTCTCGGCGATTTTTCCGGACAGGACAAGATAATAAAAAATCTCAAGATTTTCGTCAAGGCTGCCAGGATGAGAGGGGAGTCCCTCGATCATGTGCTTTTCCACGGGCCTCCCGGTCTGGGAAAAACCACTCTGGCACATATCATAGCCAATGAACTCGGCGCGAATCTTAAGGTGACATCCGGTCCGGTACTGGACAAGCCCGGCGATCTGGCCGGTCTCCTTACATCACTGGATGAAGGGGATGTACTTTTCATTGACGAGATACACAGGCTTTCTCCTGTGGTGGAAGAGTATCTGTACTCGGCCATGGAGGATTTTGTCATAGACATTATGATAGACAAGGGTCCCGGAGCCCGTTCTGTCAGGATTTCCCTGAATCCGTTCACCCTCGTGGGGGCCACTACCCGCAGCGGACTGCTTACGGCGCCTTTGAGGGCCCGTTTCGGAATCAATTTCGCCCTTGAATATTATGATACTTCGGATCTGGTGCATATTGTCAGGCGCAGTGCCTCCATATTGGGCATAGGCATAGATGACGAAGCGGCCAATGAAGTGGCGCTCAGAAGCAGGGGAACCCCTCGTATCGCAAATTCACTTCTGAGAAGGGTCCGGGACTTCGCCCAGGTCATTGGGGACGGATATATTGATCTCAAGATAGCAATATATGCCCTCGATGCCCTGAATATAGACAAGCGCGGGCTTGATTCGGTGGACAACAAGATACTCCGGACCATTATCACCAAGTTCAAGGGAGGACCTGTCGGGGCCAATACCATAGCGACGGCTGTGGGGGAGGATCAGGGGACGCTTGAAGAGGTGTACGAGCCTTTCCTTATAAAGGAAGGTTTTCTGATACGCACTCCGAGGGGCAGGGAAGTGACTGAACTGGCATACAGGCATCTCGGCCTGGATTATCCCGGAAACGTGGAAGACGGCCAGCTTTCCTTGTCGTATGACTGATATTGCAAATTCCGGAAAATGGGAAAAAAGACATTGGCCTGCATATTGGCCGCAGTATTGACGGCTGCAGCGATTCCGTCTGACGCATGTACTTCAGTGATTGTTTCAGGAAGGAAGACTGCGGACGGAAGACCTTTAATGTGGAAGAACAGGGATACCGACAGTCTTGACAACAGTATCAGGCATTTCTGCGGGGAGCGTTACCGGTTTATAGGTCTTGTAAACTCTTCATCTCCCGGCGGAGAGGTGTGGGCAGGTATCAATACTGCCGGTTTCGCCATAATGAATACTGCTTCGTACTGTCTGAACGATGACGATGTGCCCCCTGAAATGATGGACAAGGAAGGAATACTGATGTACAGGGCGCTGGAAATCTGCGGAAGTCTGGAGGATTTCGAGCATTTTCTCGATACATTGCCCCGTCCGTTGTGTGTGGAAGCGAATTTCGGCTGTATAGATGCCCTCGGAGGCGCAGCCTGGTATGAGGCAGGTAATTATACCTATATCAAGAGGGATGTGAACGAATCGCCGTGCGGGTATGATGTCGTCACCAATTTTTCGTGGTCCGGAGACAAGTCCGGATGGAAAGGTGTGGAGAGGTGGCAGACAGCATCGGCCGTGTTCAGGGAGATGGATTCCCGCGGAGAACTGTCCGGAATACATCCACTGGATATAATAGACAGCCTTTCCCGCTCGTACAGGCATGAGGTGATAGGGATAGACCTGGTGAGGGATTCTTCTTCGTTCCTCTCTGCCACGCATGCAGTGGTGCCTGACCTTGATTTCATACCCAGAAAATCCACTTCCGCCGCTGTCGTCATACACGGTACGGCTTCCGGCGGTGATCCGTCAGGGGCTGTGCTCTGGGCCGCTCTCGGATATCCTTCCGTAGCTGTAACCGTACCTGTCCCGGTTTCGGCCTGCAATCATGTGCCTGAAGCCCTCTCCTGTTATCCGGAATCCGGTACGGACACGTTCTGCGGTCTCTCACTTTATCTGAAGCTATATGTGTTTCCTGAACCTGAAGTGAGCAATTCCGGGAAATACGCCCGCCTCAGGCTTGTCCTCGGTGATACCGCATACAGTCATTCCACACTGTCGTGCTGCAGGAAGGCAGAGTCAGCCATAAGGGAGGCTTTCTCGGACATATATGAAGATTATGTTTCCGGAGATATCAGTCTTCAGGAATATCTTGACGCTTACGACGAGGCTGCATCAGGTTTCATGAACTGTTATGAAGCAGCCTTTGGCGACTATATCCGCTGGCGCGGGCCGTTGTCCGTAAAGTGAGTGATGATATTGCTCAAATTAATTGCTCATTTGCGTAAAAATCATTAAAATTGTGGCGAAATTCCAATAAACGATACAAAATGGCCGATAAATTAATTTCTAAGATTCCTGAGGGTCCTTTGTCCGAGAAATGGACAAAGCATAAATCTCAGCTTCGTGTTGTCAATCCGGGCAACAAAAGGAAAATTGAGATCATTGTCATCGGAACCGGTCTTGGAGGGGCTTCAGCAGCTGCTTCTCTCGGTGAGCTCGGTTATAATGTCAAGGTTTTCTGCATAAGTGATTCTCCGCGCCGTGCGCATTCCATAGCCGCACAGGGAGGTATCAATGCTGCCAAGAACTACCAGAACGACAATGACTCTGTTTACCGTCTTTTCTATGAGACAATAAAGGGCGGTGACTACCGCAGCCGTGAGGCTAATGTCTACCGTCTTGCCGAAGTGAGCGGAAACATCATTGACCAGTGTGTTGCGCAGGGAGTTCCATTTGCAAGGGAATACGGCGGAATGCTTGCAAACCGTTCTTTCGGCGGTGCTCAGGTGAGCCGTACATTCTATGCCCGCGGACAAACCGGACAGCAGCTTCTTCTGGGTGCATATGCTGCACTGAACAGGCAGATAGCTGCAGGTACGGTGAAGAGTTATCCGCGCCATGAAATGCTTGACCTGGTGCTTATAAACGGTGAGGCCAAAGGAATCATAGCAAGGAATCTTGTTACAGGAGAAATTGAAAGATTCGGCGCACATGCCGTAGTCATCGCTTCAGGTGGATATGGCAATACATATTTCCTTTCTACAAATGCCATGAACAGCAACGGTTCTGCGGCATGGCAGTGCTACAAGAAAGGCGCATATTTCGCAAATCCTTGTTTCGCGCAGATACATCCTACCTGTATTCCGGTACACGGGGACCAGCAGTCCAAGCTTACCCTTATGTCGGAGTCTTTGAGAAACGACGGACGTATCTGGGTGCCTAAGAAGAAAGAGGACGTGATGAAACTCCGCAAGAAGGAGATCAAGCCGTCGGATATAGCCGAAGAGGACAGGGATTACTATCTCGAGCGCCGCTATCCTGCTTTCGGAAACCTCGTTCCTCGTGACGTGGCTTCACGTGCTGCCAAGGAAAGGTGCGATGCCGGCTACGGCGTGAACGAGACGGGACTTGCCGTATTCCTCGACTTCAGCACAGCCATAGAAAGGCTCGGAGTGGACAAGATACGCGAAAGGTACGGAAACCTTTTCCAGATGTACCAGAAGATAACCGATACTGACCCGTACAAGGAGCCTATGATGATTTATCCGGCTATCCACTATACAATGGGCGGCATCTGGGTGGATTACAATCTTCAGACTACCATACCTGGTCT
>DVIP01000124.1 GCA_018711225.1 Candidatus Cryptobacteroides intestinipullorum
GGGGAACATGGGAGGAGCCATTGCGAGAGGCATTGCCGGAAATCCCGATTTCGAAGCAGGAAACCTGACCGTCACTGCCAGATCCGCCGAGACCATTGAAAAAGTGGCTTCCGCATGCCCTGGAATACGCACGTCACTGGATAACAGGAGTGCGGCAGAAGGTGCCGGTCTGGTCATCATCGCCGTCAAACCGTGGCAAGCCGAGGATGTCATAAAGGAAATAAGAACCGTCCTGGACTACGGGAAATGCACTGTAGCCTCGGTAGTGGCGGGAATATCCTTCAGCAGTCTCGAAGGAATGTTCCGCGATGACACTGGCTCCAGCTGTCCGGGACTTATGAGAATCATTCCGAATACAGCCGTGGCTGTCGGGAAAAGCACGACTTTCATATCCGGCTGCAATGTGAATGATTCGGTACGCGAAGATGTCGTGGCACTTTTCTCCAGAATGGGGGAAGTCATAGAGGTGCCGGAAGAAATGATGGCTGCGGGGACTTCCCTGGCCTCCTGCGGAATAGCCTACGCTCTCAAATATCTGGATGCTGCCATAAAAGGCGGTGTAGAGATAGGGTTCGGAGAAAATGAATCCAGAAAAATAGTGCTCAATACCATGAAGGGCGCCCTGGCCCTGCTGGATGCCTGCGGGACAATGCCGCAGCAGGAAATCGACAAGGTCACGACCCCGGGCGGCTACACTTTCAGGGGACTGGAAGCCATGGAAGACGCCGGCTTTTCCAAAGCGGTTCTCTCCGGGCTGGAAAAATCGCTTTAGCCATGAAGACCGGGTACAAAAGGATAGTGGTGAAAGTGGGAAGCAACGTGCTTGCCGGCAAGGATGCTTCTCTGGATGCTTCCACACTGGAAAATATTGCAGACCAGATAGCGGGGCTGCGGAATGCGGGCATCGAGGTCATACTCGTGTCCTCCGGCGCCGTGGCCTGCGGAAGAAGTATTGTCAGGAATGCCCGGAAACTCGATGCCGTATCCGCCCGTCAGCTGTTCTCTTCTGTCGGACAGGCCAGGCTGATAAACAGGTACTGTGAACTCTTCGCCAGGCACGGGATGATATGCGGACAGGTGCTCACCACGAAGGAAAGCCTGTCGACAAGGGACCATTATCTGAACCAGAGGAACTGCATGACCGCAATGCTCGGAAACGGAGTGATTCCCGTCGTCAACGAGAATGACACCATATCGGTCACGGAACTCATGTTCACTGACAATGACGAGCTTTCCGGCATGATAGCCACCATGATGGATGCCGGATGTCTGGTAATACTGAGCAATGTAGACGGGATATATGACGGCAATCCATCGGAACCTGGCTCGTCCGTAATACGCGAAGTCAGACACGGGGACAACATATCAGGATTCATCGGGACCGGAAAATCAAGTTTCGGCCGCGGAGGGATGCTTACCAAATACAAGATAGCGTCAAAAGTGGCTGACGAAGGGATAGAGGTCATCATCGCAAACGGGAAAAGGCCGGGCATTCTCCGTGCACTGCTGCAGGATGAGGGTGAAGACGTTTGCTGCACGCGGTTTCTTCCGTCGGAGAGACCCATCTCCCATATCAAGAAGTGGATAGCCCATTCCGACGGTTTCGCCAAAGGCTCCATTCGCATCAACGAAGGGGCGTATGCCGTGCTTACCGGAGAAAAGGCTTCAAGCCTGCTTCCTGTCGGCGTCACTGCCATTGAAGGCAATTTCGAAAAAGGGGATATTGTCAGAATCATATCCCCTGACGGCAGGGTCATCGGTGTCGGAAAGGTTTCGGCAGGCAGTGCAAGAGCGGCAGAACTTATAGGACAGAAAGGCAGGAGGGCATTGGTACATTATGACTATCTTTACATCGAATAAACTGTGACTGCTTTATGAATACTTGCTACAAGGAATTGTTCAGGAGTGCGCGGAAAGCTGCTTCCGAACTGGCGGAGGCCGGGGACAGCAGAATCAGCGACATGCTTATGGAGCTTGCGGACAGGATAGGGGAAGAAAAGGAAAGCCTGCTGGAAGCCAACAGGGCTGACCTGGAAAGGATGCCTGCAGACAATCCCATGTATGACAGGCTCGTGCTGAACGGGAAAAGGCTGGACAGTATTGCTGACGACATGAGGAATGTGGCCGGACTGCCGTCGCCTGCAGGAAGGGTCCTGGATGAAATCATACGTCCGAACGGGATGAAAATCCGGAAAATAAGTGTTCCGTTCGGTGTAATAGGCATAATATACGAAGCCAGGCCGAATGTGAGTTTCGATGTGTTCTCCCTATGCGTGAAATCCGGCAATGCATGCATACTGAAAGGAGGAAGCGATGCGCAGAATACCAATTCGGCCATAGTATCGCTTATCCGGAAAACCCTTTCATCCTGCGGATTCGACGAAAATACAGTGGTCCTCATGCCTGCAGGCCATGATTCCTCTACAGCCCTTCTGGAAGCTGAAGGGGATGTGGACCTGGTGATACCGCGCGGCAGCAGGCGCCTGATAGATTTCGTCCGTCAGAATGCCCGCGTTCCTGTAATAGAGACCGGAGCCGGCATCTGCCACACTTATTTCGACAAGGACGGGGATCTGGACAAGGGGGCTGCCATCATCACGAATGCCAAGACCAGGAGAGTGAGCGTCTGCAATGCCCTGGACTGCCTGATTATACACAAGGACCGTCTTTTCGACCTTCCGGGCCTGTGCAGCGGAGTACGGGAGCATGATGTAGTCATATATGCCGATGATGCGGCATACGCGGCTCTGGACGGGAATTATCCGCCGGAACTGCTTCTTCACGCCGATGAAGACAGTTTCGGGACGGAATTTCTTTCATACCGCATGTCCGTAAGAACAGTAGACAGCCTGGATGAAGCTCTGGAACACATCGCCAGGTATTCTTCCCGGCACAGCGAATGCATCATCACCGAAAACAGCGGCACGGCGTCCGTATTCCTTAGCAGAGTGGATGCCGCCTGTGTCTATGAGAACGTCTCCACGGCCTTTACGGACGGGGCCCAGTTCGGTTTCGGGGCGGAAATAGGAATCAGCACACAGAAACTTCATGCCAGGGGACCAATGGCTCTTCCTGAACTGAATACCTACAAATACGTCATCACCGGAAACGGTCAGGTGCGCCCGAAATAATACGTCCGGTCTAAATCGAACAATGATTTGTACTCTTTAAAATACGTACGGTCAGATTTGCAAATCTGACCGTACATATCATACAACACATTTTCTCGACAGACTGCCGGTATTTTCTTTTCAGGCGGTCTTATTCGTCCTTTTCCTGTTCCATATACGCTTTCAGGAGCTTCTCCTGGACATCTCCCGGAACAGGCTGGTAATCTGCAAAATCCATGGTGAATGTCGCACTTCCCGATGTCAGGGAACTCAATGTAGTAGAATACTTGTAAAGCTCGGCAAGAGGGACGCGGGCCTTGATAGTATCGAATCCCCTGTCATTTCCCATGCCTTCTATGATAGCCCTGCGGTTCTGCAGATCCGACATGCAGGCACCCATATAGGCACTCGGAGTCATGACCTCGACATTGTATATCGGCTCCATGATCTTAGGCCCGGCATTTCGGAACGCTTCCTTGAATGCATTCCTGGCAGCCAGTACGAATGAAATTTCATTGGAATCCACCGGGTGCATCTTGCCGTCATACACATAGACCCTGATGTCCCTGGCAAGGGAGCCTGTAAGAGGCCCTTCATTCATCTTGTCCATGATACCTTTCAGGATGGCAGGCATGAACCTGGCATCAATGGCACCGCCGACAATACAGTTATAAAATTCCAGCTTTCCGCCCCACTCCAGATTGTAGGACTCCTTTCCCTTTATGTTGAGGACCTGTTCCTTGCCGTCTATCTTGAATTTGTTAGGACCTTCCTCTCCTTCCACATACGGACAAACCAACAGATGCACTTCACCGAACTGCCCTGCACCGCCGGACTGTTTCTTGTGCCTGTAGCTGGCGGCAGCCACCTTAGTGATGGTCTCCCTGTACGATATTTTCGGAGCGAACAGCTCTATGTCTATCTTGTTTTCGTTCTGTAGTCTCCACTTGACGATGTTTATGTGCTGCTCTCCCTGCCCGCTCAGAATCGTCTGCTTGAGCTCTTTGGAATACTGCACTATGATGGTAGGGTCCTCTGCCGAAATCTTGTTCAGCGCATCGCTCATCTTTTCCTCGTCCTTCGCGTCCTTGGCCTTTACCGCCGTGCGGAATTTGGCAGGAGGGAAATTTATATGTTCGTAGGATATGTCTGTTCCCGGCTGTGAAAGTGTCACATTGGTCCTGGCGGCGCGGAGCTTCACCGTACATCCTATATCTCCGGCAAAAAGGTCCGTAACCCTTTCCTTTTTCTTTCCTGCCACCGCATATATGGTAGTTATCCTCTCCTTGTCTCCTGTTTCCGGATTCTCAAGATCCTGCCCTTCCGTAAGCTCTCCCGACATGACCTTGAAATAGGCGACCTCGCCCAAATGCTGCTCTATGGCAGTCTTGTATATGAAAAGTGTGGTAGGGGCATCCTGCTTGCACTCTATCTCGGCTCCGGACTTGGTCACGGCCTTCCTCTCTGCAGGTGAAGAAGCCACCCTGATGGTGAACTCCATCAGACGCTTCACTCCTATGTCCCTCTTGGCCGAAAGACAGAACACCGGCAGCACTTCTCCGGCCTTGCATCCGATACCGATACCCTTCCTGATTTCATCCTCGGTAAGGACTCCTGCATCAAAGAACTTTTCCATGAGGGTATCGTCATATTCCGCAGCCCTTTCAATCAGGGCGGAACGGAGCTCTTCGGCCTCGGCCCTGTACTGTTCCGGAATCTCCAGATCTTCCCTGGTACCGTTCTCATCCTTGAAATGATAATACTTCATCTTCAGGACATCTATGAAGCCGTCGAATGACGGGCCCGGATTCACCGGGAACTGTATGAGCACCGGCTTCTTTCCGAAAGCCTCTTTCATGGAGTCAAGCGTATTCTCCCATGAAGCCTTCTCCCCGTCCAGCTGGTTCACGGCCACAATCATCGGAATACCGTATTTTTCCGCATACCTTGAGAAAATTTCCGTCCCCACTTCCACTCCCTGCTGTGCGTTTATGACAAGGACAGCAGTTTCGCACACCTTGAATGCAGACACGGCGCCTCCCACGAAATCATCGGCACCCGGAGCGTCGATAATATTGAACTTGGTATCCATGAACTCCGCATACAATGGAGTGGCGTATATTGAGCGCTGGTTCATCTGTTCGATTTCAGAATTGTCCGAAACAGTATTCTTCGCTTCCACTGTACCTCTTCTGTCTATGACTTTACCTTCGTAAAGCATGGCTTCAGATAATGTGGTTTTACCTGATCTTGCGCTTCCGATCAGTACCACATTACGGATGTCTTGAGTTGAATAAAATTTCATTTTACTGGTATTAATTAAGTGTAACTTATGCAATACTATCTTTGCAAATCTAATAAAATCAATCGTCAAAAACAATAGAACAATGTCATTCTCCGGACTCTCCCGCCGCTTCCGACTTCCTGTAGATTTCCAGCACTTCATCCCCTGTCATTCCGACCTGTGAGAACACATATTCCCCGAATGCGGCAGGGTCCGCACCCAGCCTGCGGCAGACAGACCCGAATGTGCATGACGGGTCGGAATAAGGCTTATCCTCTTCCAGCATTCTGCCGAACTTTTCGTAAATTTCTTCGAAACTTTCCATAACATCCTCCTTTTAAAGTTCACACATTTCCCATACAAATTCCGGGACATGAGACAAACCAGCAGCACAAAGCTGGAATATTCCTGGAATAAAAGCAAGAGCCGGAAGGCTGTCCGGCCGTTTCCATGCCATAATTTTTCTCTTTTTTTAACTTTTTTCCTTTTTTGACAATAAATGGTTGCCTTTGGCAATATTTTATTGTCTCCAATCCCGTATCAAAACATATATTTTTGCTGAAATATCTGTGTTCTCACTATGGACAACGACTCCGTAAAAGACAACATAAGAAATTTCCGCAAAATTTACAAGCTTACCCAGTCAGAAATGGCAGATAAGCTGGGAATTTCGCGTACGGCATACAGGAATATCGAATCCGGTGAAACACGACTGATAAGCGAAAACGTATCCAGAATAGCAGATATCCTCCATATAAGGACAGAAGATCTTGTGCTGGGCTATTCACCTGAACCGGGACAGAAAGAAAAGAACAGGAGACCCGGCAGCATTTCCGCACAGCTGGCGGAAATGAAGCGCGCACACGAAAAGGAGACCGAAGAAATGTCTTCCGAAATCATCCGGCTGAAAAAAGATCTGCAGTATCTCACACGCCGTATCGAAGACCTGGAGGAACTGCTGAAAACCAAAGACGAAATCATCTCCATGATGAAAAAATTCGAGTCCAGACCGGAACAGAAATGACAGGAACGGTATAAATCGGATTTCTTGTACTACATTTGTGCATAAATACCGAATACAGATGAAAAAAAGACCGGAATTGCTGCCATTCCTGAATGAAGGAAAACTGGAAGCCGGATGCGATGAAGCCGGAAGAGGCCCGCTTGCGGGTCCGGTATTCGCGGCGGCAGTAATACTGCCTCCGGGATTTTCCCATCCCCTGCTGGACGATTCCAAGAAAATGTCCGGGAAAAACAGGGATATGCTCCGCAATATAATAGAGGACGAGGCGGTATCTTTTTCCGTCATTGCTGTCTGTCCGGAAGAAATAGATGCCATAAACATACTGAACGCCTCCATTGCAGGAATGCAGAGAGCCGTGATGTCTCTGGACCAGGTGCCGGAATATCTTCTCATCGACGGGAACAGGTTCAGACCGTTCTCCTGGATAGCGTCGCTTGCCGGGAGAGCAGGATTCCGCCATGCCCCGGAAGGGGGCATGCGGACAGAGACACCGGAAACATACGACCGGATTCCGTACAGCTGCATCGTCAAAGGCGATGCCAGATTCACACCGATTGCCGCGGCATCTGTCCTCGCCAAGACACACCGGGACGAATACATGAAGAAAATAGCCGCAGAATATCCGGAATACGGCTGGGACAGGAATATGGGCTATCCTACGCGGGAACACGTCGAGGCCATAAGGAAATACGGGCTTTCACCCTATCACCGGAAAAGCTTCCGTCTGAAAGAGCCGGATCCGACCCTGTGGTGAGCAGAAGGAATCCAGCCGGGGCGGATGTTGGTTTAATCATAAAGTGTTTCTACCTTTGCAGACACAAAACAGGAATAACGACCCATCAATGACTGTCAGACTCATGCAAACACGTCATATTTTCACAAAGATCATCCGTCCCAGCACCACGTATTCGGACTGTTTGATAACCGTCGGGAACACGTTGAAATACAGCCTGAAACTGGAAGGTCTGGACATCAATTCGGGGACATACGACTGGACTGTCACAGGCCAGGCGGAATGATTGAAGGAAAACACGTAAAAGACAGACAATCATAATAAGAGCAAAACAAAAGACACACGGTAATGAAAAAAATCTTGACAATAGCAGCAGCGCTGGCTATCGCATTCATGCCGGCAAAGGCAGACGAAGGGATGTGGATGCTGCCTCTGCTTGAAAAAATGAACATCGCCACAATGCAGGAACTCGGATGCAGACTTTCTGCCGACCAGATTTACAGTATCAACCATTCGTCACTGAAAGACGCGATAGTACAGTTCGGAGGCGGGTGCACGGGTGAAATAGTATCGGATGAAGGTCTGCTGCTGACCAACCATCACTGCGGCTATGCGAGCATCCAGAAGCTCAGCACCGTAGATCACGACTATCTGACAGACGGCTACTGGGCCATGAACAGAGGGGAAGAACTTCCGGTAGAGGGACTTACGGTGACATTTCTGGAAAGCATGGCAGATGTAACGGACCAGTTCAACGCCGCCATGAAAAAAGCGGAGAAAATGTACCGTGACAGCACTGACAAGGAAGAACTCGTCAAAGCCTATGTCAATGAAAACGTGTACGAAAAGCTTATCGGCAAGGCCGAAGAGGAAAATCCTCACTGCGAGGCCTACATCGTGCCGTTCTACGACTATAACGTTTACTATCTGATTGTCTACAAGGTTTTCAAGGATATCCGTTTCGTAGGGGCACCGCCTTCTTCCATAGGCAAGTTCGGGGCCGATACGGACAACTGGATGTGGCCGAGACATACGGGAGACTTCTCCATTTTCCGCGTATATGCGGACAAGGACAACAACCCTGCGGAATACTCGGCTGACAATGTCCCTTATTCTCCGAAAAAACATCTGAAAATATCACTCGGAGGCGTCAAGGAAGGTGACTATACAATGATAATGGGCTACCCTGGCAGCACTACCCGTTTCCAGACATCTCCGGAACTGGAGCTCCAGCTCAAGCTCAACGACATCAGGATAGCGGCAAGGACCATAAGGCAGGACATCCTGATGGAAGATATGCTTGCAGACCCGGCTATAAGGATAAAGTATGCCAATAAATATGCGTCATCTTCAAACGGATGGAAGAAATGGCAGGGAATGAAACTCGCTTTCGGCAAACTCGATGTCATCGGACGCGCAGAGCAGGAAGAGGAAGAGTTCAGCAGCTGGGCAGCCGGGAAAAAGAGCCGGACAGAGAAATATGGCAACGCCCTGAATACCATCAGGGAGGGCATCAGCGAAGGAACGGCGGCAAATGTGCAGTATACCATAGCCACGGAATCCATATACCGTATCGAACTGCAGCAGATGGCTGCCAAGATGAACAATCTGTTCAAGACCACCATCGGCAAAGAGACAGACAAGGACACGCTTGAAGCACTCAGAACAGCATACGAACAGCTGCTGCCGGTATATAAGGACTATTCCGCACCGACAGACAGGAAAGTCGCCGCCGCAATGATCGGGTATTACAGGGACAACGCGGCGGAAGACATGGCCCTGTCCGACATCTCCGGAGACTTTGGAAACATGGATATTGCCGGATATGTGGACACACTGTTCCGGACAAGCATATTCGTCTCTCCGGAGAAGCTGAAGGCCGCAATAGAGGAAAAAGGCTGGGATGCGGTGAAAGACGATCCGGCAAGCATTCTTGCAAGGCAGGTGAACAAGGTCATAGTATCACAGTATCCTAAACTGGCACAAAGTGACAAGACACTGGCCGAAGGAAGGAAAGCCTACACGGCGGGCCTGCTGGAATGGCACAAGGGAGAACCGTCATATCCTGACGCAAACTTCACAATGAGACTGACATACGGTACCGTGGGGGGCTATTCTCCAAAGGATGCAGTCATCTACAGGTACTATACCACCCTGGACGGAGTGATGGAAAAGGAAGACCCGGACAACTGGGAGTTCGTCGTTCCCGCCCGCCTCAAGGAACTGTATGAAGCCAGGGACTTCGGCCCTTACGCCATGCCTGACGGGAAGATGCCGGTAGCCTTCCTGTCAAACAATGACATCACGGGAGGAAACTCCGGAAGTCCCGTTCTCAATGCCGACGGCGACCTTCTCGGTCTCGCATTCGACGGAAACTGGGAGTCAATGAGCAGCGATGTGATGTTCGAACCGGATCTCCAGCGCTGTATCAATGTCGACATACGCTACGTGCTCTTCATAATAGACAAGTTCGGCGGAGCAGGATGGCTGCTTGAAGAAATGGATATCGTGTATCCGTCCGCTGCCGGAGAAAACTCGGGAAAATAAGTTTCACAAGAAGATACACAGATGAAGCAGAACGAGATAATGAAAATGCTCTACGAAGTGCAGCATCCAGCCAAGGGTGACAGGAACATCGTGGAGCTGGGTATGGTGGAGAAGGTGGAGACAGACGGCAGCAGAGTGACTGTCACCCTCTCCTTCCCGAAACACCGTGACCCGCTTGCGGAATACCTCATAGGCAGCACCAAAGCCGCAATCATACGCCACATTCCAGGTGCCGAGGTGGAAGTGAAGACCATAGTCAGGGATGAAGGCGCCCAAAAACACATAGGGCTGGATCTGGGCTATGAAGAGCTTGAAAATGTAAAATACATCATAGGCGTGGCCTCAGGGAAAGGAGGGGTCGGCAAATCCACTGTCGCAGTCAACCTCGCCGTGGCACTTGCGCGGCTCGGATATAAGGTCGGACTCGCCGATGCCGATGTCTACGGCCCTTCCGTACCCAAGATGACAGGAACGGAAAACGAAATGCCGCAGGCGTTCAGGGAAGGGGAAAAGGAAGTCATAGTGCCGCTGGAGAAATACGGTGTCAAATGGATGTCCATCGGCTATTTCGCCAAGCCTGAACAGGCCCTGATATGGAGAGGTCCGATGGCATGCAACGCATTGAAACAGATGATTCTCCAGGTGAGATGGGGAGAACTGGACTTTCTGCTCATCGACATGCCGCCAGGGACAGGGGACATTCACCTGAGCCTCATGCACGACATACCTGTAACCGGAGCCGTAATCGTAAGCACGCCGCAGGCGGTGGCACTGGCCGATGTGGAAAAAGGTGTGAACATGTTCCGGAATCCAGGCATAGACAAGCCGATAATCGGTCTTGTGGAAAATATGGCCTGGTTCACACCTGCAGAACTTCCGCAGAACCGGTATTATATTTTCGGGAAAGACGGCGGTGCCGAAATGGCCGAAAAATACGGGATTCCGCTGCTGGGACAGATTCCTCTCGTACAGGGAATCAGGGAATCCGGGGATGACGGGGCGCCGGCAGCACTTTCGTCAGGACCGGACGGCGAAGCCTTCGTGCTTCTGGCCGGAAAAGTGGCAGAAGCGGCAAAAGGGCTGCAGCCGGGAAAAGGAAAATAAAAGGCACGGATTTTTCAGCTTTTCCAATCTTGCATCGGAAATTTTCGTTTTTCTGATGCAAGATTTTTTTGAACAGGGATTTATTTTCATAGAAAACCCGAAAAAATCACTAAAAACGGAGATTATATGAAAAAATACGCCAAGAAAACCTTGCTGGCAGCGGCTGCTCTCGTGACATTGACGTCATTGCAGTCATGCCTCAACAATGATGACAATTATGACTATTCCCTGGTCATGCCCAATGCCATCGTCACTGTGAAACCCGTGACCGACGGGGAAAAGGAATATTTCTACCTGCAGCTGAACGAGCAGGAGAAGCTGTGGCCGGACGGGAACAGCAGCCATCCTTACGGGGAAAAGGAAGTCCGCGCTTTCGTGAACTACACGGAAACCGACATGCCTGACGATGTGGACGGGGAGGTTTACAGCCAGGCCGTGAAAATAAACTGGATGGACAGCATACTTACCAAAACGCCTGTAGTCTGCCAGGCTGCCGAAGACGGTAACATAAGCACTTCTGACAAATACGGAACCGATCCGGTAAGCCTGTTCAACGACTGGATGACAAATGTAGAAGACGGCTATCTGACACTGCATTTCTTTACGCTTTTCGACAACACGGGTATCAGTCATGAACTGAATCTGCTCCTGGGACTGAACCCTGATGACCCTTACGAGGTCTATTTCAAGCATAACGCCCACGGGGACAATCCATCAAAACAGGGTGAAGGCTTTGTGGCTTTCTGCCTGAAGGATTTGCCTGACACCGGCGGAGAAACAGTGGACCTGACATTGAAATTCGATACATTCTCCGGCCAGACGAAGACGGTAAAGTTCAAGTACCGCACACGCGACGACTGGAGTACCGCAGCCGACTGAAACGGAGATCACCTGATTCCGGATGGACAGACTATCTGAAAAGATACTGGCAGACAAGGCAAGGAATAGGGACCGTGCAGCCATGAAAGAGCTGTACAGTCTCTATTCCGGTTATCTTAATGCCGTATGTCTCAGGTACATCGCAAATCCGGAACAGGCCAAAGATATCCTGCAGGACAGTTTCGTGAAGATTTTCACGTCGATGGACAAATTCCGGTTCCGCGGGGAAGGTTCGCTGAAGGCTTGGATGAAAAGGATTGTGATAAACGAAGCCCTGAAATATCTTCAGAGACACGTAAAAAAGGATCCTCTGGCCGATGCTGCAGAACTGAAGGATATGCCGGACACAAGGGATGACGATACAGGTATCGGGGATATTCCGGCTCCGGTCATACACGAAATGATAAAAAGACTGCCTGACGGATACAGGACTGTTTTCAACCTGTATGTATTCGAGGACAAAAGCCACAAGGAAATAGCCGCACTGCTCGGAATACGGGAAAATTCCTCGGCATCGCAGCTTTATCATGCCAAGGCCCTGCTGGCCAAATGGATCAATGAATACAGAAGCAAAACAAATCTGTCGCACTGAAAGCTATGGGAAAAGACTGGAAAGACGAATACAAGGAAAAGTTGTCAGACTATCAGGAACCGGCCCAGGAAGGACTGTTCGACAAAATCATGACAGCCTGTGATGCCGTGGAGAAAGACAATGCCGGACGGAAACGCATATTCCCGGTTGTGGCAGGATTGGCTGCAGCGGCAGCCGTCGGACTCGGCGTGTTCCTGTGGCATCCCGCAGAACAGGATTTTCCATACGGGACCGAGGCCGTCATTACCGGAGACAATAGCGGCGGCACGGATGTTAATATTGTCGATCCGGACAACAATAAATGGCCGTACGGGGCAGACAGCGGTATTGCGGAAGCGGACATTGCGCCAGCTGATAACGGGGGAGGAAACGGGATTGTCCCGGACGACACGGCAGACAGCGGTATTGCGGAAGCAGACATTGCGCCAGCAAAAGATGACGGCGAAGATAACGGCATTGCGCCAGCAGCTGATGACAAGGGAGACGTGATTGCCCCTGACAGCGGAGCAGAGACTTCAGGGCCGTCGGAGCAGGAAACGGACAGGAATGACACATCCGTGACAATACGTGACAGGGAATATTCCGGCTGGAAGGATGACCTTCTTCTGCTGGCAGATGCAGGAGACCGGAAAAGACACGGAAAACCTTCGTTCGGAGTATATGCAGCCGGACTCACGGGAGGAAGCGATTCGTATTCAGGATATAGCCCTGATGTTTCGCATGCCATGGCTTCTTCTGTATCGCCGCTGATGTACGGACGGGATGCCCTGGCAGGAATCCTGATGTACAACAGGGACGAGGAAGTCCTCACGGAAAACAGACATTATCTCCCGATAAGGGCCGGAATATCAGTTTCATACGCCTTTACTGACCGCTGGAGCATAGAGAGCGGAATAGTATATTCATACCTTCTTTCCACTTTCAGGACCGGAAGCGACAGCTATTTCATAGACTCCAGACAGACTCTGCATTATCTGGGCATTCCTCTGACCGCAAGCTACAATATCTGGAAAAACAGATGGCTGGATGTCTATGTCTCTGCAGGAGGCATGCTTGAAAAGTGCATCGGCGGCAATGTCCGGAACAATTATGTCTACAATGACAGCATAAGGGAAAAAAAGACAGACCATGTAACGGTCAGGCCGCTCCAATGGTCTGTCTCTGCCTCCGCCGGACTCCAGTTCAATATCACAAGGCTTGTCGGACTGTATCTCGAACCGGGTGTGACATATCATTTCGACAACAAGTCCGGCATTGCGAATGTATATAACGAACATCCGCTCAATTTCAATATGAATCTGGGCCTGAGGTTCTCATTCGAATAGGCTGCCTCCGAAAATCACTTCAGTTCGCCTTTCCCGTCCGGTTCATAGGAGTCCATATCGGTCCTGAACGGGGATGCGGGGATGCCGAAACAGTTATAAAGAGTAGCTTCAGCCACATTGTGGAAGCCGTAACGCACTGCTACCGGATTCTCCACTTCATCACAGAAGACTTCGACAGCCCTGGCGTCCTTTCCGTAGACTTTGGCCGTGGCAGGATGGAATACATGGTCTTCTCCGGCCACTTCAAACCCTTCCAGGACATGGTCTCTCGGAGCGACTCCCTGAGGGCCTACCTTGAATCTCACCAGGAGCCTGCCGTTCTCCACGCTCCAGGACTCATATACGGGAGGCTCGGCCTCGAAACCCTTCATACCGTATGTACCGGACAGAGCGAGGTAAGCCAGCCGGTTTCCGACCTGTTCCTTTTGGGCCGGATGAATACATCCGGAATCACCTATGTCCAGAGTCGTGGCCATGCCTGAGTTGGGGATAATATCCAGACAGAGCATCTGGGCCTCCCTCATTTCGGCTGCCTGTGTGGCATCAGGGTCTCCATACCAGTGCGGTGCAAGCTGGACATAATAGAACGGCTTGTTCCCGTCCTTCCAGTAACCTCTCATCATGGAGACATACGCAGGAAGCGCCTGACGGTAAAGTTTGTTGTACGGGATGTCGGCCTCTCCCTGATACCAGAGGAATCCTCTTACATTATACGATGTCAGCGGAAGTATCATACCGTTGAACAGGGTAGTGGACTTGGCCCAGGACTCCGGCTGCACGGCAAATTCTTCCGACAGGGCGGAGAATGTCTTCTTGTCCAGCCATGCGCGGATAGGTGTACCTCCCCAGCTCGAAACAATTATCCCTATCGGGATATCCAGTATCTGCTGGAGCTTTTTGGCGAAGAAATATGCTGTGGCGCTGGTTCCGGCCACATTTTCCGGTGTATTCTCCATCCAGCGCACCTTGCATTCCTCTGCAGGCGTATCGGATGCCGCCCTCGACACATGGCATATCCTTATGGGAGTTTCAGGCCTGGCTGATATAATATGTTCTATGGCCCCCTCTACAGGCTGAGTCTGAAAGCCTTTCATCGGCATTTCCATGTTCGACTGGCCCGAACAGAGCCATACCTCTCCTACAAGCACATTGTCCACAACGACTTTCTCCCCGTCATCGAACTCGATATTGTACGGGCCTCCGGCATCCGGAGTCTCCACGATTGTCCTCCACTTGCCTGTAGCGTCTGTCTTGACGACGATTTCTTCTTCCGTCCAGCCCGGCCTTATGGTCACGACGGCCCCCGGTTCAGCCTTGCCCCACAGTCCGGTCTCCGAATTTCTCTGCAGGATCATACCGTCGGAAATAATGTCCGGCAGTACTACCTTCGCATTTGCCGACAGTCCGGCAAACGCCAACATTCCGATCAAAAGTAACTTTTTCATAATACTTATTTGGTTGTATTCAATTTGCTTATCCTGGCCGCAAACCCGCCGCCCGGAGCCATTTTAACCGGGACAACACTGGCGGAAGAAACCGGAATGACATCTTTCCGGTAATCCCTGGCTGCCCTGTCCGCATTCTCGCCGTCACGGAAAATCTCCATCACATAATCCCCTTCTCCCAGAAAAGAAAGATCCAGGCTGACGGTCTTTTCCGTCCAGCCGGTCATGCCTCCGACATACCATGTATCATCCTTGCACCTGGCCATGACTACATATTCCGCTATTTTCCCGTCCAGAGAAACCGTATTGTCCCAGGTTTCCGGCACTTGTGAGATAAAGCCGAGACATTCAGGCTCCCCGGCATAGCGCGACGGGGAGTCGCAGAGCATGTTCAGAGGTGATTCGAAAACTATGTATTCGGCAAGCTGCCTGCATCTGGTCCCCTGGCTCATAGGCTCGCTGTTCACAGGACGGTAGTTCCCGCGCGTGGCATTCCGCATGGCTCCCTGGGTATAATCCATCGGGCCGGCCAGCATCCTTATGAACGGGATTGTGACATCGTATGTGACCTGGTCCGTCTCCGGAGAAGACCATTTCATCTGCTCGAGTCCGTGCACGCCTTCGTAATTGACTACATTCGGCCATGTGCGGTTCAGTCCGACAGGCTTGTACGTGCCGTGGAAATCCACCATCAGACGGTATTTTGCCGCTGTTTCCGCAGCCTGCCTGTGAAATCTCACCATCTGCTGGTCGTCCCTGTCCATGAAGTCTATCTTGAAACCCTTTATCCCCATTTCCGAAAAATGCCGGCAGACACCTTCCATATCCTTGTTGAAGGCCCAGTAGCCGGCCCAAAGTATGATGCCGACATTCTTCCGTCCGGCATAATTTACCAGCATTTCCAGGTCAATCTCCGGAACGACCTGCATCAGATCGGCCTTTCCGCGTACGGCCCAGCCTTCATCCAGAATCACGTACCCGATACCGTTCTCCGCCGCGAAGTCGATATAGTGCATGTAGGTTTCGTTGTTGATCCCTGTCTTGAAATCCACTCCGTACAGATTCCAGTCATTCCACCATTCCCAGGCCACTTTTCCCGGCTTTACCCAGCTGAAATCCATGTTTCCGTCTGCCGGTGTCGCCAGCTTGTAGACCATGTCATTGTCCGCAAGCTCCCGGTCTTCTTCCGAAACGGCTATCACCCTCCACGGGAACACTTCTCCGGGAGCGCATTCGGCTATGTAAGGCTTGCGCGACCGGACTACCCCTTGGAGCATATTGTGCCCGCCCTGAATGACTTCGTCCGGGACAGGGGCGAAAACACCGCGAAGCGATGTGCCTCCGTCAGGATTGTTCAGATACATTCCCGGATAATCCAGGAGATCGGCTTCCGTGATGCAGAGTGTCCTGCCTCCTGCCGCTTCCACCGCCACCGGCATGAATGCCAGTCTCCGGCTGTCCCATTCAGACAGCCTGACATGCGAATATGTATTTTCGAAGGAATTGTAAAACTGGCTTTCAAAACTTTCTCCGGCAGGTTTCTTCACATACGGGACGTATGAATAGGAATCTTCGGGAAAACTGAAAACAGCCTGCTCGGAAACGACCTTGAACGGAACCCCGGATTTCGAAATGAAACGGTAGGCCATGCCTTCGTCATACACCCTGAAACGCAGGATGAATTTCCGGAACTCCAGGGACATCTCATTGTACCGGTCCCTGATTTCGGACTTTTTGTAGAAAGGGGACTCTATCGTCCTGTCTCCGGAAACAGTGCGGCACACCGGCCTTCCGGAATCAAGTCCGTACACCGTGCCGTCATCGAGGGTCATGGATATGGAGGATTCGTCCAGAAGCAAATCCCCGTCATGGTACATGGAATAGGAGACTTGCCCGTCTACGGTCACTTCGACCGAAATATTTCCGTCAGGAGATGAAATACTATATGGCTTTTGTACGGCCATCGCAGCTGCCGGAAGCAGGAAAGCAAGTGCAGAAATCAGGTTCTTGGTCATAAAATCATGTGGTATGGCCGCCTTTTACGCGACGGCCGTGTTCGCACACAAAGATATGAAGAAACAAAAAGCTATGCAATACGAATCCGGTTTTGCTTCACTTGATAGACCATTCTATCCTATCCCCAGTTTGTCCTTCATGGTGCGGAGCAGGTCGAAGGCCTGGAGCGGAGTCATATTGTTGAGATCGGCGGACTCGAGATCCTCCTTCAGCGAAGAAAGCACAGGGTCATCCAGTTGGAAAAAGGAAAGCTGCAGGGAACCGTCACTTTCGACCCGACCTTCCCTGACATTATGAGGTCTGATTTTGGCATGCGACACTGCCTCTTTCTTGTCTTCACCTTTCTCCAGGGCATCCAGAGTCCTTTCTGCCGCCTCTATCACCTGACGCGGCATTCCGGCCATGCGGGCCACATGAATACCGAAACTGTGCGCGACTCCGCCTTCCTTCAGTTTCCGCAGGAAAATCACCCTCTTGTCCACTTCCTTGACTGCAATATGGAAATTCTTTACCCGCGGATATATGGTCTCCAGGTCATTCAGCTCATGATAGTGCGTGGCAAACAGTGTCTTGGCCCCGCGGCCGTATTCATGTATATACTCCACAATGGCCCTGGCTATGGACATGCCGTCATACGTGGAAGTACCTCTTCCGATTTCATCGAGAAGCACCAGGGAGCGCGAAGACAGATTGTGCAGAATCATGGAAGTTTCCAGCATCTCCACCATGAAAGTGGATTCCCCGCGGGAAATATTGTCGGAAGCCCCGACACGAGTGAAAAGTTTGTCGCAGTAGCCGATTTTCGCCTCGGTAGCCGGCACGAAAGAGCCTATCTGAGCCATCAGCACGATAAGTGCGGTCTGTCTGAGCAGGGCCGACTTTCCGGCCATGTTCGGGCCTGTCAGTATTATTATCTGCTGCGAATTGTTGTCCAGCATGATGTCGTTCGGGATGAATTCCTCCCCTGCAGGCATGAGGGTCTCGATGACAGGGTGTCTTCCCGCCCTGATGTCTATTTTCAGGCCGTCATCCACCACCGGACGGCAATAATGATGAGTCACCGCCAGTTCGGCAAATCCCGCCAACACATCCAGGCGGGCGAGAATCCGGCTGTTCGACTGCACTGCGGCTATGTTCTGCTGGATTTTCGAGACAAGGTCGGCATACAGCCTCGATTCTATTTCATATATCCTCTGTTCCGCCCCCAGTATCTTTTCCTCGTATTCTTTCAGTTCGGCCGTAATGTACCTTTCCGCATTGACGAGAGTCTGTTTCCTGATCCAGTCCTCCGGCACACGGTCCTTGTGGGCGTTCCTGACCTCAAGATAATATCCGAATACCGAATTGTAATTTATCTTCAATGAGGAAATGCCTGTGCGCTCTATTTCCCTCTGCAATATCCCCGCAAGAATTTCCTTTCCGTGGCGGGCGAGATTCCGCAATGAATCCAGCTCCCCATCCACACCGGAGGCAATGACATCACCCTTTCCTACAGCGGCAGCCGGGTCCGGAGCCATGGTTTTGGACAAGATCTCCAGAAGTCCGGAGCAGCTGTCCAGTCCGTTTATCATGGCATCCAATGCCTCCACACCCTTGTTTCCGCACAGTCCGGCAATAGGTCCGGTCTGTTCAAGACCCCTTTTAAGCTGCATAACCTCCCTCGGTCCGATTTTCCCGGCTGCAGCCCTGGCGAGAATCCTTTCCAGGTCTCCCGTATCGCCCAGACGCTGCTGGAGAAGTCCGAGAGTTTCCTGATTGTCCGTGAAATACTGGACTACGGAATATCTCGATTCCAGTTCGGCAATATCCATCACAGGCATTGCAAGCCAGCTTCTGAGCAGCCTCGCCCCCATGGGTGACGAACATTTGTCGATAACGTCTATCAGGGGGACACCCTCTCCGCCTGCTCCGGATGTGAATATCTCGAGATTCCTGAAAGTGAACCTGTCCATCCACACGAACTTGTTCTCGTCGATACGGGAAACGGAACAGATGTTCTTCAGTCCGGAATGCTGTGTCTGTTCAAGATACACGAGCAATGCCCCTGCAGATGTCGTTCCCAGCGGAAAACTGTCTATGGCAAAGCCTTTCAGGGAATCCACATTGAACTGTCTCTTGAGCTTTTCCACCGCCGCTTCGTAGACAAATGCCCATTCATCCAGAGTGGAAATGTAATACTGGCTGCCGAACTTTTCTTCGACACCTCTCTTGTAGCTTCTCGGTACCAGCAGTTCTTTCGGGGCGAACGATGTCAGGAGAGTGGTTATATAGTCAAGGGAGCCTTCGGCTATCTGGAACTCTCCCGTGGACACGTCCAGGAAAGCGGCGCCGCATTTGTCCTTTTCAAAAGTAAGTCCGCAGATGAAGTTGTTTTCCTTCTGTGTCAGAAGCTGGTCGTTGAAAGCCACTCCCGGTGTGACAAGCTCCGTCACACCCCGTTTCACTATCTTTTTGGTGAGTTTCGGGTCTTCCAGCTGGTCGCACACCGCCACCTTGTAACCGGCCCTGACGAGTTTCGGCAGGTACACATCCAGGGAATGATGCGGAAAACCGGCAAGCGGAACTGAAGCATTGGTCCCGTTGGCCCTCTTGGTCAGGACAATGCCGAGTACCTTGCTCGCCACAAGCGCGTCATCGGCGAATGTCTCGTAGAAGTCCCCTACACGAAAAAGAAGCACAGCCTCGGGGTACTGTGCCTTTACCTGGAAATATTGTTTCATCAGCGGGGTTTCCGCTATTTTCTCTCCTGCCATTGCGTAATCGTTAATCATGCAAATTTACGGAAAATTCGGCTGGAGAAAGATAAAAAAGATTTTTATTTCCTGTACCGGGCGGCATCGGCTTCCGTGATCGGGCGGATTACGCGACACGGATTGCCTGCGGCCAGCACTCCGGACGGAATATCTTTCGTCACGACACTTCCGGCGCCGATTACGGTATTGTCCCCTATCGTCACTCCCGGAAGTACGCATACCTGTGCGCCTATCCAGACATTGTTCCCTATCCTTATGGGCAGGGCATATTCCAGCCCGGCATTTCTCCTTTCCGCATCGAGAGGGTGTCCTGCCGTATAGAAACCGCATCCCGGAGCGACGAAAACATTGTCCCCGAAAGTCACTTTGGCCCCGTCGAGGATGACGCAGTTCATGTTCATGAAGAAATTCTCACCTATTTCAATATTGTACCCGTAATCGCAGAAAAACGGGGAGACGATCGAGACATTTTTCCCGGTCCTGCCGAGCAGACGCCGGATAACAGCCTCCCTTTCCGCCACCTGCGACGGGCGCAGCCGGTTCAGTTCGTATGTCATATCCGCCGCGGCCAGCCTTTCGGCCAAGAGTTCCGCGTCATTGTTGGCATCGTAAAGGATGCCTTCCCTTGCCTTTTCCTTTTCCGTCTTCATGGTCTGTCCAGTTTCAGATCCGGGTAAATTTACTGCAATGCAAAATCTTTCGCAACATATTCGGAGAAAATCCGGTGAAGATACATATCTTTGCAGGAAAACAGTACAAAATCATGATAAGCAAATATTTTACAAGGCAGCTTGCAGCAGTTGTCACGGGCTGCCTTACTATAGCAGGAATCTGCCAGGCACAGGACGGGACGGAAAAACCCGTTCCGGGGAAAGACGGTGACAAATATGTCCCTTACGAAGAGCGGACCGGAAACGAATCCATCGTGTATTTCACCAGAAATCTGGACGCCGAAGGACTTATCCGGGCATACAGACAGGTCAGCGGCAATATTGAAGGCCGCACGGGAATCAAGCTGCATACGGGCGAAAAGAACGGACCCAACATCATTCCGAGCGGATGGGTGGAAGAACTGGTGCAGGAAGAACTGCCTGACGCCGTCATAGTCGAAACCAACACCTATTACACCGGGGACCGCTATACTACAGAGCAGCACAGGGAAACCATAAAGGTGAACGGATGGACATTCTGCCCGGTAGACATAATGGACGAAAATGACACCACGACACTCCCCGTCAACGGAGGGAAATGGTTCAGCCGGATGTCCATGGGCAGGAATATACTCGACTACAATTCCCTCGTGGTCCTTACGCATTTCAAGGGACACTCACAGGGAGGTTTCGGCGGCAGCAACAAGAATATAGGTATCGGATGCGCCGACGGCCGTATAGGGAAGGCCTGGATTCACACCACACCGGGGCAGGACAACCAGTGGGATATCAGTCAGGAAGAATTCATGGAGCGCATGACCGAGTCCTCCAAAGCCGTAACCGACCATTTCGGAAAGCATATCACATTCGTAAACGTCATGAGGAACATGTCGGTTTCATGCGACTGCGAGGGTGTAAATGCGGCACCTGTGGTCACTCCGAATGTAGGAATCCTGTCATCCACCGATATCCTTGCCCTCGACCAGGCTTGTATTGACCTGGTCTATGCCATGACGGAAGCGGAACATCATGATCTGGTGGAAAGGATAGAGAGCCGCCACGGACTTAGACAGTTGTCCTATATGAAGGAACTGGGCATGGGAAATGACCGCTACATCCTTATCGACCTGGACAACGGCGGCAAGAGAATTACGCCGGAAGAGGCCGTGAAAGGGCTGGAGCCTTTCGTACAGAAATAGCCGATGGCCAATCCGGATGTCAAATAACTATTTATCTGCGGAACATATCCGTTATCCGTTTTCAATGCTTTAAATGAGTAACCAGGACGGAATTTGTTGAAAATTACCTACCTTTGCAGCAGTAATTATAAGATATTATGGCATTAGAAATTAAAGCAATCCCGACGCTGAGAGGGAAGGAAGCCGAGCGCTTTGTAAAAGAGGCGGACAAGGCTTATCGGAAGAAGGAGAAGACCGATTTCAGCAAACAGGTGAAAATAGCCCGTGCCATATTGAAAAAAGCCAATATGTTGTAAGTATGGGATTCCTGTTAGATAAATGCAGTTTCTCTCCATTGGACGAAAAAGTCATTGCAGATTGCAGTCCTTTTTCATGCGGAAATGCAGACCTGGACGAGTTCTTTCAGCATGATGCCCCGCTTTACAGCAGGCAGATGCTGGGAAAGAGTTACTGCTTCAGGCTGGACGAGAACCCATCCGTGATAGTGTGTGCCTTTACGTTATCGAATGACAGCATCCGTGTAGATATGCTGCCCAACAGCCGGGAGAAAAAAGTGCAGAAAAGCATTCCTTATTCCAAACAGATGCGCCGTTATCCCGGTGTCCTGATTGGACGGTTGGGCATCAATGTGGAATTTGCCCACCGTGGGATAGGAAGCGAACTGATGGAGTTTATCAAATCATGGTTTATCGACACAGGTAACAAGACCGGATGCCGTTTCCTTATCGTGGATGCCTATAATGAAGAAATCCCATTGGGGTATTATCTAAAGAACGGCTTCACATTTCTGTTTTCAACGGAAAGTCAGGAAGCGGAGAATACGGGATTTGACAAAGACACGAAACTGAGGACCCGACTGATGTATTTTGACCTCATTGGATTGGTCGGTGAAGTGGAAGAATAAGAAAAGGCAATCACCAGACTAAAAAGACAATAAGCCTCCCAGGCGAGCTGAAAGGCAGCATACTTGGGGGGCGTTCTTTATTTATAACGGGAACAGACAAAAAAGGAAAATCCGTAACACGACAGTGAAAGGCTGTACGTGCTACGGATTTTCTCTTTTCATCTGACCGTATATCCGGTTATCTGCCGCTGAGGAGGTATTGCAGTTCGGGGTCGGACTGTATGCGCTGCAACTCGTCGGCGACAATCTGCCGGACCTCGGCACGGATACGGTTGTAGTTATCCTAGTTCATCTCCTTCATGCGGTCGTTGCCGCCGGCATCTGTAAAGTCCGTGATGACGGGTATAGAC
>DVIP01000125.1 GCA_018711225.1 Candidatus Cryptobacteroides intestinipullorum
CGAAGTCCGGCGTAAGTTCTCCCCTACGCAGGGGAGAATTTAAGAGGGGTGACACGAAAAAGGAAAGGGATTTCGAAGAAATCGTAACGTCAGTTCGACGGAATCTCTGATATTGAACAGAATAATTCGTCGAACTGACGTTAACAAACCGAACAAGTCCGCCGGAAGGCGTCAGATATGATTTCAATCAATTCATTGACAGTTGCATACGGAGGGTTTACCCTGCTTGACAACATCAGCTTCCACATAAGCGAAAATGACAAAATCGGTCTCGTCGGGAAAAACGGGGCCGGTAAATCCACCATACTCAAGCTGATATGCGGCATCCAGAAACCCACATCAGGGAAAATAGAAATGCCGTCTGACATACGGATAGGCTATCTTCCTCAAATCATGGAACACCATAAGGGCAAGAGCGTCCTGGACGAGGCCATGACAGCCTTTTCCGAAATATTCGGCATGGAAGCCGAGCTTGACTCCATCATGACCCAGCTCGGAGAGCGTCAGGACTATGATTCCGATGATTACAGGAAGCTTATCGAGCGGATGAACGATGTCAATGACAGGCTGGCCTATTCCAGGTCCGAGTCTCCTGAAGTCCAGGCTGAAAAGACGCTTCTGGGTCTCGGATTCAAACCTGAGGAACTGTCCAGACCTACGGAAACATTCAGCCAGGGCTGGAACATGCGTATAGAACTGGCCAAGATACTGCTTTCCAAACCGGATGTACTGCTTCTGGACGAGCCGACAAACCATCTGGACATAGAGTCCATAGAATGGCTTGAAGACTATCTGAAAGCGTATAAAGGCTCCCTCGTCCTGATATCGCACGACAGGAAGTTCCTGGACAATATCACGAACAGGACTGTCGAGATAATGCTGGGGCACATTCACGATTACAAGGTCCCATACAGCCAGTATCAGGAACTGCGCAAGGAAAGGATAGCCCAGCAGAAGGCCGCATATCTGAACCAGCAGCGCATGATAGAGAAGACGGAAGACTTCATCGAACGATTCAGGTACAAGCCCACAAAGTCGAATCAGGTCCAGTCCAGAATCAAACAGCTGGACAAGCTGGAGAGAATAGACGTAGACCTGGAAGACAATTCGGCCCTGTCCGTGAAATTCCCTCCGGCACCGCGCTCCGGAGATGTGGTATTCCGTGCGGAAAACCTTTCCCTCGGCTATCCTGAAAAGGACGGAACAGGGTACAAGGTGATTTTCTCAGGTGCCGATATCGAAGTCCGGAGAGGTGAAAAAGTGGCGCTCGTGGGCCGCAACGGAGAAGGAAAGACCACGCTTATGCGCGCCATAACCGGGGAGCTGCAGCCGCTTGCCGGCGAAGCCAGAGTAGGATATAATGTAAATATCGGCTATTACGCGCAGAACCAGGAGGATATTCTGGACAAGAACGATACCGTGTACGGAACCCTGGACAAAATAGCAGTAGGAGACATCCGGACCAGACTCAGGGACATCCTGGCGGCCTTCCTGTTCAAGGGGGAAGACATAGACAAGAAAGTAGCTGTCCTGAGCGGAGGCGAGAGGGCCCGTCTTGCCATGGCCAAACTCATGCTGAAGCCGTACAACCTTCTGGCGCTCGACGAGCCTACGAACCACATGGATATCCGCTCGAAGGATATTTTGAAGCAGGCATTGAAGGCATACGACGGCTCTCTGATTGTCGTATCGCATGACAGGGACTTTCTCACCGGTCTTGCAGACAAGCTCTATGAGTTCCGTGACGGGAAAGTGACGGAGCATCTGGGCGGTGTGGAAGAGTTCCTGAGAAAGCGGAGGATAGAAAGCCTGAACGAACTGGAGAGAAAGGCGGTTCCGCAGCAGGATATCCGGGCGAAAAAGGAAACCGTGACCGAGACCCCGTCCCGGGAGGAATACATGCAGAAAAAGTTCGTATCGAAGGAGGAACGGAAGGTCAGGAACAGGATAGCCTTTCTGGAGAAGGGAATCGAGGAATTGGAAGGAAAGATGAAGGACATAGAAAAGGTACTGGCACAGCCGGGCCCGTCCGATGACATAATGGAATTGACAAGACAATATCTGGAACTGAAACGGGACCTGGACGCGAAGACCGACGAATGGGGTAAACTCGTGGAAAGTATCGGCTAGTGCCGGATCCTGTCAGGATTCCGCATTGACCTGAAATAAAGAACTAATTTTATGGAAGAGCAGCAGACTCAGTACCTGTTCGGGATTCATCCCGTGACGGAAGCGGTGAAAGCCGGAAAGAAGTTTGACAAGGTCCTTCTGAAACAAGGGCTTGAAGGTGTGCAGTTCAGGGAACTGATGGAACTTCTGAAACAGAACGGGATTCCGTTTCAGTTCGTACCGGCGGAGAGACTGAACAAGGCCGTCCGCGGCGCCCATCAGGGTGTGGTCGCATATATTTCCCGAATAGACTATGTGCCGTATGAGGAACTGATCGACACGGCGCTCGCCACTTCCGGAAATCCGATGATAGTGATACTCGACGGAGTGAGCGATGTCAGGAATCTGGGCGCCATAGCCAGGACTCTCGAATGTGCCGGCGGCAGCGGTATCATAGTCCCTGCCAAAGGAGGGGCCGCAATCAATGCAGACGCCATAAAGGCCTCGGCAGGAGCCCTGATGAGGCTTTCAGTAGCCAAGGTTCCCAATCTCAAGCTTGCCGCCTATTATCTGAAACAGAGCGGATTCAAGCTGATAGCAGTCTCGGAAAAGGCTTCCGGGCTGATATATGACACTGACATGACAGGGCCATGTGCTTTCATCATGGGCTCCGAAGGAAAAGGCATATCCCAGGGCATGCTCGATTTGTCGGACGAAAAGGCGGCCATACCTATGGCTGGCGGAATAGCGTCCCTGAATGTGTCCGTAGCCACTTCAGTAGTCCTGTACGAAGCTGTACGCCAGAGAACCAGATAAAATCCTCGCTGACATGTTCGTACTGGATTCACACTGCGACACCCCTTCCCAGATACACAGGCTCCGGGACATGGGAATATGGAATGACCATGCGCATGTGGATTTCCCGAAAATGAAGAAAGGGGGAGTGGACGGGGCTTTTTTCGCCCTGTACGTACCTCCATGCCTGGGACCGGCGGAATCCACGTCTTACGCACTGGAACTCCTGTCCGACACTATGGACACGCTTGACAGATATCCCGACATGGCCGTACTCGCCAGAAACAGGGCTGAAGCGGAAGCTGCCAAGTCAAATGGCCGTACTGCAGTCTTCCTGGGGCTGGAGAACGGTTCCGCCATACAGAAATCGCTTCCCCTGCTCAGACAATTCTACAGATCAGGTGTCAGATACATGACGCTGGCACATTCCGCACACAATGAAATATGCGACTCCTGCGCGCCTGACAAACCACGGTGGGGCGGACTCAGCCCTTTCGGAAGAGAAGTGGTGAAAGAAATGAACAGGCTGGGCATGCTTGTGGACGTCTCACACATATCGGATGCGGCATTTTACGACGTGCTTGAATGCTCGGAAGCTCCGGTAGTCGCCACGCATTCCTGCTGCAGGGCATTGGCGGGCCACAAAAGGAACATGTCGGACGAAATGATAAAGGCGCTTGCCGCAAACGGGGGAGTCATACAAATCAATTTCTATCCCGTTTTCCTGGATGACGGTTTTGCGGCGCGTCTTGATGCATCAGGAATAGAGACCAGGGGAGACTCCGTGGAAGCCGAATTTATCAAAGACCCGGCAGACCCTGCCAAACGGGCCGCGTGGTATGCGGTCATGGACGAGTTGGAAGCCTTGGAACGTCCGTCGTACCGAAGGATAGCGGACCATATAGACCATGCCGTCTCAATAGCGGGAGCGGACCATGTAGGACTCGGCTCGGATTTCGACGGGATTGCAGTGACTCCTGAAGGAATGGAGGATGTCTCGCTTTTCCGCCGCATTCTGGACGAACTGAGACACCGCGGCTACAGGGAAAGTGACATAGAAAAGATTGCCGGTCTTAATTTCCTGAATCTTCTCCGCTGACAATCACCGTACGAAACTCTTTCCGTCTGACATGATGACTTTCCGCACCTGTCCGGGGCATTCATGCAGCCGTTTACAGATGTAAATCGGGTCAATTTTTATGAAACAAAAATGTTATAGTTTAAAACATTTTTGTTAAACAAAATAATAATCAATAAACTGTCTCGGACAAGATAAATTTTCTCATCGCATCCAACGCAGACGCAGCAAAACGCTCCATATTGCGTATCCTGTCATTCCGGAAATTGAATTTCACGGTCTCTGTCCTCTTTGCGGAGCTTAGTCCGACCCAGACAAGACCTACCGGAGTGTCATCCGTACCTCCGCCCGGACCGGCCACACCGGATGTGGCTACGGAAAAATCGGATCCCGTAAGTCTGCGGACACCCTCGGCCATGGCAGCTACACACTGGGAACTGACGACACCGTACCTCTCTACAATTTCGGCCGGGACACCGAGTACATTTTCCTTTACACTGACAGCATACGAAACCACGGAACCGAGAAAATATCCGGATGCACCGGGTACGGATGTCAATAGCGAAGCCACCATACCTCCGGTACACGATTCCGCCGTACTTATCGTCTCTCCGGAATTGTCCAGCAATTCTCCGATGACCTGCTGGAGTGTCTTTTCCTCTTCGGCATATACTGCATCACCGAGTATTGCACGGAGACGCACTGTTTCCTTTTCGAGCAGGGCATCAGCATCCTCGTCTCCCCCATATACGGACATGCGCAAAGCGACGCCCTTCAAAGGGTCAGGAAGATATGCAAGATGCACTGAAGGCGGCAGGGAATCCTCCCATCCGGAAATCTTCGCCGCAAGCGCCGATTCGGCGATTCCGAATGTCATTATCGTCTTGTGGGTAATCCTGGACAGGCTGAAAGAGTCAAGTATGTCTTTCACTACATCAGGCATGGCTCCTGCCGCTTCGAAAGGCACTCCCGGCAGAGAATAAAGGACAGCCTTGTGCCCGAATCTTTCTTCAGGGAACCTTACAGTCATGACCGGGGCGGTGCCGAGTCTGTTCGGTATGACCCCGCATCCGTCAGGTACATCCGCCTGCCTCCTGTTCACTTCCAGCACATCCAGTCCGCGCGAAGCAAGTATACGGTGTATGACAGCCAGCTGCCTTTCATCAGTCACATACCCGGTGCTTCCCGACAGGTCATAAAGGACTTTTCTGGTGACATCATCCTTAGTGGGCCCCAGACCTCCCGTAACAATCACCACATCGCTTTCCCCAAGGCTCGCCGACAAGACATCCGATATTGCACGGTAATCATCCCCCACGGAAAGCATTCTGCGGACCATTACACCTGCCTTGCCAAGCTCTCTGGCTATGACCGGGGAATTTGTATCCGTTATCTGGCCGATAAGGATTTCGTCCCCTATGGTACAAACTGTTGCCGTTATCATTTGTTCTTCTGACGTATGGATTTCAAAATATGACTGTTTATCCTTTTGACCAGCGACGGTCCCTCGTAAATGAAGCCGCTGTATATTTCCACGAGCGAGGCTCCGGCGTCCAGCATCTGCATGGCCTGCTCTCCGGACATGATGCCGCCGACACCTATGATCGGAAGTTTGCCTCCCGACTGCCGGCTGATATACCTGACCAGTTCGAGGTTCCTGGCAAAGAGAGGGGCGCCGGACATTCCGCCGTTGCCTATCTCGTCTATCTTTTCAGGAGAGATGGTCAGGCCGTCGCGCGACCTGGTGGTATTGCCTGCCACGATTCCGTCCACTCCGGACATCAGGGAATAGTCTATGATCTCGTCCAGCTGCTGGTGCGATATGTCGGGCGAGACCTTTATCAGTATCGGCCTGTACTCGTCGAAATACATTCTCAGGTCCAGAAGCTTGTCCACAATGTCCGAAAGGAAGGAAACATCCTGCAGGTCGGAAAGTCCGCTCACGTTCGGGCACGATATGTTGATGACAAACATGTCCACGAAGTCATACAGAAGGGCGAATGCCGATTCGTAGTCCTTGGCCGCATCCTCATTTATGCTTGTAGTGTTTTTGGAAATATTCCCGGCCACTATCACGTCCGGTTTTTCACGTTTGAGATGCTCCACCGCGTTTTTCACGCCCTTGTTGTTGATGCCCATGCGGTTTATTATCGCACGGTCTTTCACCACGCGGAAAAGTCTCGGGCGGGGATTCCCGGGCTGCGGCTCAGGCGTCAGAGAGCCTATTTCCACGAAGCTGAAGCCGAAATTGCCCAAATCATTATAGAATTCCCCGTTCTTGTCAAGTCCGCCGGCAAGGCCTACCGGATTCCTGAATTTCAGACCGAAAACTTCTTTTTCCAGTTCCGGAGCGTTTTTCTGAAAAATCATCCTTGTCAATGCCCTGGCAAACGGTATGTACCGCAATAACCTCAGAGCCGAAAACGTCAGGTTATGGGCAGTCTCCGCATTGAACCGGAACAATACCGGCCGTATGATCTGTCTGTACATGAGAATAACTGTTTTATCCTGCAAATATAATATGCGCCTCAGGAAAATGGAGCTGCAGACAATGATATTTTGCGCCTAACCGGAAAATTCGTCGAAAGTGCCGTTGTCGTAGAATACGATGACTTTGACAGCCTTCCGTCCCGGTCCGGCCTGACGCGGCTGTCCGGTGCTGTCATCTGCAGGCGTGGAAGAACTTTCCGCCGAAGCCGGCATGCCTCCGCTCCTTTCCGCATCAGGCTGCGGCTCCGTATCAGCCGGATATTTTCCCGTAACCTGAGCAGGATTTCCGAAAAGGCCGAAATCCAGGCTGTCATCCCTGTCAGATATATTTTCCCTGGCAATATCCGCCGTATCGCTGACCTGGTCCCGGACGGAAGCCTTGTACATCTTTCCTTTGCCGGTTATAAGCCATTCAATGTTCAGGGAAGGGTAATTTCTGATCAGGCTGGCAAAAAAGTCATAGCCGGGCTTGTTCCTCCCGGAGAGGATATGGGAGACACTGGCCCTTGCGACCTTTATCTTGTCCGCAAAAGCTGCCTGAGTGATGTTTTCCGCAGCAAGAAACTGTTCCAGACGTTGATTCATTTTTGTATATTGATTATTTACAAATGTAATAAGAAATTTGTTAACTATTGTAAACAAGTCCGGAGTTACATTTGTTAACACGGATAGGGGAGCGGGGTTATGTATTTATAGTATCACTTTATATAATTTACATGAAATTACTGATTATATTGGTTTTATTTTATAATATATGTCAACTTCGCGCAAAAGTCGCTTTTATTGGCCGGAAATTTATCGGAATTACCGAATAATTACTTTATATAATCATCGTTATTTTACTGATTTTCTGATAATTATATACATTGTGTATAAATGTAGTTTTTACATTTGCTAACGATTGGATTTTATTTACAATATTATAAAATATTCTTTAAACATGATTTAGTTATTTTACATAAGTTAATTATTGTTTTAGATTATTGAATTACATTTGTAAATCGCGGGTGTTGTCACGGATGATGTTTCGGATATTCGCGAGAATTGTGTATTTTCGCGTCGTCATGCGTTTGCCCGGAAAAAACGGATTCTCGGGAAAACGTATTGTATTGTAAATATTGAGAGAAAATGATACCGGAAATCAGAATATCGGACTTCAATTATGACCTGCCGGATGACAGGATTGCGAAATACCCGCTGGAGCAGAGAGACGCTTCGAAGCTTCTGGAATATAAGGGCGGAAACCTGACAGAACACACTTTCAGGGATATTCCCTCACTCATTCCCGGCAATGCCGTCATGGTATTCAACGATACCAGGGTCGTCCCGGCAAGGCTCCATTTCCAGAGGGAGACAGGGGCGCACATAGAAATCTTCTGTCTCGAGCCTGTGCAGCCCGCCGAATACAACATGATTTTCGCCACGACGGAAAGCTGCCGTTGGAAGTGCATCGTGGGTAACGTGAAGCGGTGGAAATCAGACATTCTCGGCCTGTACAACCCGGAAAATTCCCCGGAAGTGTCAGCACTGGACCTGAAGGCGCAGCTCGTGGAAAGGGATGGTGAAGTATCTGTAGTGGAGTTCTCCTGGCAGAGCGGACAGCCGTTTTCCCGTGTTCTGGAAATATGCGGGACCGTCCCGATTCCTCCTTATCTTAACAGAGAGTCGGAAGCCGTGGATTCAGAGCGTTACCAGACACTTTATGCGAAATACAGAGGCTCGGTGGCCGCACCTACCGCAGGCCTCCATTTTACGGAAAGCGAACTCGGTGCAATCAGGGAAAAAGGCGTGGACATGGAGACCGTATGCCTTCATGTAGGCGCAGGTACTTTCCTCCCGGTGAAATCCGACCTGATTTCGGGACACAGGATGCACAGGGAGCCGTTTGTCGTCAAAAAATCGCTTATAAGGGAGCTTGCGTCTTCAGGAAGACCGGTAGTGGCGGTAGGGACCACATCGGTAAGGACACTTGAGTCCTTATATTATATAGGTGCAAGCTGCCTGGAAAACGGATATCCTGATGATGTAAGCCAATGGGCGCCTTATGAACGCGAATACGGATATTCTACAGAGGAAGCGCTGTCGGCCATAGTTTCGTATCTGGATGAAAAGGGGGAGGACGAACTGAAGTGCGGAACCCGGATTATTATAGTACCGGGGTTCAGGTTCAGGATAACGGATGCCCTGGTCACCAACTTCCACCAGCCGCAGAGTACTCTGCTGCTTCTGATTTCGGCTTTTGTGGACGGGGACTGGCGGAAAATCTACGATTACGCATTGTCCCACGGTTTCAGATTCCTGAGTTACGGGGACAGTTCCATACTTTTCGGAAAGAGATTTTCCATTGGAATTTAGTGCATAAATGTTAATTTTGTACTGTTGATATATTAATTTGATATTACATTTCCAGTTATGATTGATTTGTCTGAATTCGAGAGCATCAGCCCATATACGGACGAAGAAGCGGTCCATGCGTTGAATATAGTTGCTGAAAATCCTGTTCTCGCAGAAGTTTCACAATATTTCTTTCCGGAAGAATCTCCGCAGTATCTCCAGAATATCCTCAAGCAGGTCAGGAGTATAGACGACTTTCAGGTCATGGTCATGTCCAAGGTCATTGAGTGGGTTCTGGAACACACTGCACACAATTTTTCATACGACGGCATAGCCAATATCGACAGGGAAAGGAAATTCCTGGCCCTGTCAAACCACCGGGACATCATCCTCGATCCGGCCATTACCCAGCTCGTGCTGTTCAAGAACGGAATCCCTCTGACGGAAATCGCCGTAGGAGACAATCTTATTACAAACAAGTTCATAGAGTACCTGATCCGCTCAAACAGGATGATCAAGGTGGTCCGCGGCATTTCAGCACGCGAACTGTATCTGTCATCACAGCTCCTTTCAAAGTACATCAGGCTCAATATCACCGGGCAGAAAAGCTCCATCTGGCTTGCACAGAGACAGGGCAGGACGAAAGACGGGGAGGATATCACTGAGCAGGGCCTGCTAAAGATGCTGGACATGAGCGGAACGGCCGACTTCAAGAAGAATTTCGAGGAACTCAATATCATACCTCTCAGCATATCGTACGAATACGAGCCGTGCGACATTCTCAAGGCCCGCGAGCTGCTGATTTCCAGGACACAGAAGTATGTCAAGGCTCCGGGCGAAGACTTGAACAGTATTCTGACAGGTATCAAGCAGCAGAAGGGCAACATACATCTGAACATCGGAACTGCGCTGACATCTGAGGAAATCGAAGCCGCATCGAAGTGTGACAAGAACGACAGGTACCAGTGGATCAGGCATGCAGTCGACCTTCGCGTGATTGAAGGCTACAAGCTCTGGAAAACGAACTACATCGCGTATGACCTGCTGAACCAGGGATTCAAATACAGCGAAAACTATACTCCGGAGGAATCCGAGGCTTTTGTGGATTATATGGAAAGACAGTTGGATTCTGTGGAAAAGACTCTGAACCGGGAAGATCTGAGGGATATTTTCCTGAAGATTTATTCGAACCCCGTATTGTCAAAGGAGCTTCTTGCAGAGAAGATCGAACTGCCGGGCTGGAAACTCCAGTGGGGCAGATAACGGCTGCATCAGAAATGAATTGTCAGGAATCCCTCGGAAACGGGGGATTTCTTTTTTCGCACCCTTTACTTAACATAATATAAATTGTATGACAAAATCCTTGAATCCATTAAAATTGAATTATTGTGAATGTTTCTAATCCGGCAGAACGTTGATGATTGATTTAAGGCAGAACGGCTGGTAAATAGATTATGATATGGAAAATTGTTGCTATCTTTGGGGCCGATTATGAAACACATTGCAGTCACCATAATCATGGCCGTCACTCTGGCCATATCATACGCCGCACTGGACATCCCGGTCGCGGGAAACATTGTCTGCAATACAGAAAATTCCGGAACCGGAAACCGTACGGACAGCCACACTCTCGGGAATACTGAAGGATTCCACGGATTCATCGCATACAACGCATTAAGCGGCACATCAGAAAGAATCACTACGGCTGACAGGCAGGTATTCGTTTTCAGGGACCCTGCAGGCGGATCCGCAGGCTATAATCAGGCCGCATCCAAAAGGCAGAATACATCAGGCATGAGATGGGTTCTTGAAAATTCCGTAACCCATTCATTGCCTGCAAGATACTACTTACTCCAGCATAATGTCAACATCCTTGACCGGGGCATGTCTTCAAACTCGGAAAGGATTCATTTCCTGCGTATTCTCATCATATAGCAGACTCCCCTGCCGCCATTCCGCATGTCACGTCGGAACGGAGGCCGGACCGCAGCCTCACTGACGGCCCGTTATCTGTTATATAATTGATTATAAACACTTAAACAAACTGAAAATGGAAAAAGAATTCAGCAGGGTACGCTCTGCTCAGGATATCATTATATCACTGGTTCTCGCAGTATTGGGAGTAATCCTGATTGTACTGCACAAGTCTGCCTCTGTCAACATCATAGGCTTCTTCATGACTTTCACGGGTCTCATACTTCTGCTTGTCATGAAGACATCGTACAGACTCTCCGGGACAAAAGACCCGTACAAGAAAAAGGAAATCTTCTTCGCGCAGAGCAAGAGGGATTCCATCGCCGCGACCATCGCTTCCGCCCCTGAAAACATCGATCTTTCCGAGGAAAACAAGGGCAACGGACTCAGGGTGGACATCTTCTTCAGCAGGAAAAGCGGCAAGGCATACATCAGGCTTTACGAGTATATTCCTTACAGATACGAGTCCTGCACTCCTTATTATGAATACGATATCGACAAATTAGGCAAACTCATCAAATAGCATATAATCAGAACTGTTTTTACTCCAAAAAAAAGTCCGGGTTCTTACAGAGCCCGGACAATTTTTATAAATGTATTCCTTCAAAAGCATACGGTCAGTCCGCCCTGCGGGCTTCCCTTCTGGCCTTTTTCGCCATGGCCTTGTCGTCGTACTTGTTGCCCATGGCTATATGGAATCCCATCCTGAAGTTGAAATTAATTTCATTTACAGGTGCATACAGAGGTATGTTGAACCCGGCATCCTCAAAGGCCGGAAGATTGAATTTAGCCAGCTCCATGAAAGTATAGTCACTTCCGATAAAGAAGCCGATTCCGCCTCTCGGAATAAATTCAAGCAGCCAACCTATTGACTTGGAAGCATTCAGCATGGAATAGTTGACACCGAGATTGAACCACTTGCCCGGACGCATGTTCAGGGCCAGAGTAAGTTCATTGCGGGTGCTCGTATAGCCGAACTTGGTGCTGTAAAGCAGTCCGAGGCTCATCCTGTTCCACAGGAAAGGCACTTCCACACCGGCAAAAAGCTGCGGACGTATTCTCGATGTCGTCCTCTCCCCTGCCGTTTCCTGGAAATTGAGGAATTCCATGAACTGGTCCTTGATTTCATTGAATGAATCCGACAGATTCATGTCCGAACCGAGCTGGATATCGTTTAAACCGACAAATTCCACATCACCCGAAGAACGGAAAGTCTGTACGGCAGACGGAGAGAAATTCAGGAAGCCCAGATCCGTAACGGCAGCAGAAAACCTTATGTTGTCGAAAAACCTGTTTATATACAGTCTGTACTCCGCTCCCAGGTCGAATGCCGCACCGAATCCGGCCAAACCCAGCTGATCCATCCTCGGATCGAATCCGATGGTCTTGTCCTCATTCATATACACATCCATACCCTTGAGCATCAGATTGGCAGACGCATCAGCCTTCACTGTCCACATATCGGATCCCATGGTAAGGTCCATACTGTTCACGCGGAAGTCGAGTTTTCCGATTGATGCGAGGAATTTCACACGCCCGCCGACACTGAGGCCCTTTACGATATCCGACAGATTATGCGAATAGCCGAGGGAAAACTCCGCATACGCATTGGCATTTACGCCCAGATTCTTTATGCTGTAGGACTGCGGGTCGGAAGCAGCTCCGTTCTTCAAGAAGGAAAAGAGCTCTTTCGGGATATTCACTTCCCCGTCGACCTTTACTCCCAGACCGATACTCCAGAAACTGTTCTTTCCTGTAAAGAATCCTATATTCAGGATATCAGTATCGACATCTATATCCAGATACGGATTGGAAGGCATCATTCCCAGAAACTGCTCTGACGAAACATCAGGATGCAGAAAAGTCATCAGTGTGCCTGAACCTGACGGAAAGAGGAAATTGGACATTCCGATATTGCTGGTGATTCCCAGGCCGAGATTGTCGAGACCGGCGAAGCCCAGATATGAAGAACGGGGCACAAAAGCCGGGTTAAGCTTGTTCCTGAGTACCGAATACTCTGAAAAATAGCTTCCCTTCAAAGCCTGTCCGCTTGCAAGAAGCGGAAACAGGCAAACCAGTATGAGTAAATAGAATCTTTTCATAATCAATAGTTTTCAGAGTCAGTATTCTCAGGTTCGCCCAACGAACTCAGATCTATGGTTATTCCTCCCGGAACCTTGACTTTCAATACGACATACAAATATGAATCTTCTGTCACCGGCTCTCCGGATTTTCCTCCTGAAGTGACGGTGAAGTTCATCTTCATCTTGCTGAGGTCTGATGCATCCGCGCCTTCTGCAAGTTTCAGAAGCACATCCAGATCAGTCCTGGCCGGTTCGTCGGCAGTACCTGCCGCTATAGGCTGTTCTACAGGCTCCGTCTTTATGACATTGTCACCGGAGTCAAGCATCTCCACACCCAGTTCGAGGGCAAGAGGAAGCGTGGATTCCACATAGCCGCCAAGCCCGAAGGAATTCATTTCAATCAGCTGGCCGAGGATTTCCGGAAGGTCTTCCACCGTATAGCTCATCTCCACATTCAGGTCGTCACCGAAAACGAACGGAACCACTACGTCATAATTGAATTCAAACTTGTATTCGGTATCCGTGTCGATTACCGAAAGTTCCTCGGAATCGGTAGCAGCATCTACATTAAGATCAATCTTTTCCGGTATCCGGCTGAGCAGGGCAGGTATGTCAGCCTCTACCCAAGTGTAATCGGACGGCATACCGTCACTTGTCTTGGCTATCCAGAATCTGGTAGTCGTTTCCTGGGCGTCAGTGACGGCAGGAAGTACGAGACTTACGTACTGGGCACTGGTATTGTCCGCAGCCCCGTCGTAATAAGGCAATATCTCGATTCCAGCATTGACAGGGATTCCGACATTGCTGTTGACAGCAAGCTCGATATACGGGTTCTCGAAGTCAAGGGTGAAGTTCTCCCCTTTCACGAAATCAGGAAGTCCGTCCAAAGATATGGTCTGGCTGATATTCTCTCCGTCCTCTCCCAGCTTGTAGTCCACATAGCCGGTTATCCTGCCTACGACTATCTTCGGATCCGACGTGCTTTCACCCGTTTCTGAAGCTATGGTACAGTTCATATCCACGCTCATGGACTGTCCGTTAAGCTCTTCCGGTTCAATGCCCGGATTATCTACTGAAACACGCCCGGTTACCCTTATTTCTCGTGTAAGCATGCCTCCAGAGGCAATGTCCACATTCTTCAGGTCAAGTGAAGAAATTCCCACCGGATCAATCTCGAAATATCCTTCGTCATCGAATTCCCCGGTAATGTGAAGAAGATTGAAATTCTCGTCATATTCTTCGAAAGTGACGCCGGTAATGTCTTCCGCAAGGTCTATGTTTATCTCCACCGGAAGATATACGGACAGATCGGCATACGGAGCGGAAGCGTCCGGTCCCATATCAGGAAGATTATTGGCCTTGAACGACAGATTCAGATAAGCCTCTGACAGCTGGATATTCTCTATTCCCACTACCTGTTCCGGCAGGCTGCCGAGATCGAAAAGATCCATTGTCTCGGTTTCTTCCACAGTCGTCTCGAATTTCCGGAACTCAACCTGGTCTATGTCTATGGCCGGTATATATGCTTTTATCTGTATTCCGTCATCAACGAGCAAATCCACATCGTCGCTCGTCACAATGCCATCAGCATTTGTCGGAACCAGTGATGCTTCTCCGCTGTAGGTCATATCGTCCACGGCATAATATCCTCCCTCTGGACGCTGTACAGGAGTCACATTCAGCCCCGATATATCCAGCACGATATGCTCAGGAATATCTTCGTTCGTAAAATTGATGGAATTGTCCGATTCATCGTAATTGTATTTATCGGCATTTTCGAATTCCAGCATGTCCGGGAATGAAATTTTCAGGTTCCTGGCCATCATGTCAAGCGTCTGGAGACCCTGCGGCATTACAACATCTATGGTAAGCTTAGGATTGCCGGAAGGCACTATGTGGAATGTTCCTATCTCGCCAAGACCGTCAGGCAGGTCGATTTCAAATTCCTTCCTTTGGTTTTCTATGGTATGGTTTACTTCATCCATCTCCAGGAGCAGGTGATCCACAGTCATGTTTGCAGTGACGTTTATGTCCACGGAAGGCTCGTCAGCCTCGCTGGACGGAAGGGATGAAAGCGACACTGTCCCGCCGAGAGCCAGTTCCGCAGTGACCTCTATATTGCTGTTGATGTTGACAGCGTGTTCTGCATCAGGCTCTCCCGGAATTATGCTCAGGACATCGACATGGTAGGATGAAGATCCCTTCAGGTCGGCCTCCTGGATTACGAGAGTATTGTCCTGAAGCCCGTCGCATACGATTTCCTCAGGGAATTTTATCGTTATCGCCTCAAGTCCTGCGGAAAGTCCGGACATGGAAGCAAGGCTTTCTCCCGAGATCTCGATATCAATACCGGAACCGTCTGCCAGTCTGACCTCAGTCACTCCATCGATTTCTTCCGGCAGCTGTATCGGATCTATCTCAAGGCTTACACTGGTATTGACATCGCTTCTGACTTCATCTATGCCCAGAGTCATGTCATCTATGACGATGTTTTCGAAACGGATGTCAATATCGAGCTCCATTCCGCCTGCAGCGGCAGAATTCTCCAGGCTGGAACGGCTCAAGCCTGCACCGCTAAGGGAAACGGAACCTCCGGCCGAAACCCTGGCAGACTTGTCAAGAGTATATCCGTCAGGAGTGTCGCTCCAGTCGTTATCATAATCTATGACAAGTGAACTTACGGTATATTCATTCTCTGCATAGTAACTGTTTCCCTGATTCAATTCAAAATCATTTCCGAGCTGAAGTCTGGTCGTCCCTCCGTCTATATTCACAAGCTGGCTGAGATCCAGTGATATATCAGGAACGACGCTCCCGTATTCCAGGAAAGCATTTGCAAGCCTCATCCCGACATGCATCTTCGCTGCAGGGTCGAGAATGATATCGCGTACGTCGTTTATGCCGTCTGGAAGGACTACCGTCACATTGACATTGAATGACCTTTCCGGAAGGTCGTTACTGATATCCGGAATAGAGACGACTTCATAATCCCCGGCATTTCCGACATAATTCCCGGCTTCACTGAAAATATTGCCGAATTCCAGGGACTGCTCGCCGAAATCCATTTCCAGCTGGTCAGGATCAGGTGTATAGTCATATATTCCAGTAGAGACCTGGTCCTGGAACGTGTTCTGTGGTATTGTAAATTCAGGTATTTCCACTCCGTCGAAGGTGATGTCAGATTCGAAGGTCTGCTCGTCGATGACCAGTTCGGCCATGTTTATGTCTCCGAAAGACACATCGAACGACTGGGAAAAACTGACGGCGTCAACATCGCTTTCGGATGACAGGTCAGGCAGGTCTTTCGAGAGATCCATACTGTCGTTCAGATTGAAACCATACACTCCGTCGAGAGAAGTGATGTACTCGAAGTCCTCTTCCGACAGAAGAGTGTTCAGTTTAAGATGCTCGGTACTTCCGAGAGGAAACACAAGTGCATCGCCGCCGAATGCCACCGTCGTGTCGATGTTCGAAATGTCGAATTCCTCATTGACACAGGACAGCGGCAAGGCAAGTAGGGAAAGAAGCACCGGGCCTGCCGATACTTTCTTATAAATGCTGTGCTTTACCATATAATAAGATTATAATTGATTTCCAATTTTCTCATAGACGGACGTAACTCCGTATATGTCTTTCTATTTCACATCATTCACGAATACTCCAATTCTGCAAAAATAATCATAATCCCCAATATTATGACATAATGCTCTTAGAATTATCTTTAATTTAATTTATTTTTGCACCAAACTTTTTCGTATGGGAAGAAAAAAACATGATATCATTCTGGAAAATGTCCTGATAGAAGCTGTGGCCGCCGAAGGAAAGGCCATCGCAAAAGTGGACGGAACCGTGGTTTTCGTCCAATTCGCCGTACCGGGAGACATAGTGGACGTCAGGATCACAAAAAAGAAAAAGAACTATATGGAAGGCTGCATACTCCGTATCGTAAAACCTTCCGAAAAAAGGCTGGAACCTTTCTGCAGCCATTTCGGCGTATGCGGAGGATGCAAATGGCAGCCGCTGCCGTATGAAATGCAGCTTCAGGCCAAGCAGCAGCAGGTATACGACCAGCTGGTGAGGATAGGACATCTGGACATTCCGGAAATACAGCCCATTATACCGTCGGAAAAGACCGTCTTCTACAGGAACAAGCTTGAATTCACGTTTTCGAGCCGGAGATGGATTGAAGCCGGAGAAGATCCGGAAAGTCTCACGCCGGCGGAAAGACAGGGACTCGGCTTCCATGTCGGCAGATTCTTCGACAAGGTCCTGGACATAAAGCACTGCTGGCTTCAGGAAGAACCTTCGGACAGTATCAGGCTCTTTATAAAAAGGTATGCCCTGGAGCACAACCTGGAATTTTTCGACATCAGGGAGCACAGAGGCTTTCTCCGGAACATGATTGTCCGGAACAACCTGAAAGGTGACGTGATGCTGATTCTCTGCTTCTACCACGAAGACGCCGCAGCACGCACCGCCCTGCTTGATGCCGTATCGGATGCCTTTCCACGGATCACGTCGCTGTGGTATGTGATAAACGGCAAGGCCAATGATTCAATATCCGACCTGGACTGCATATTATATAAGGGAGAAGACGCCATTTATGAGGAAATGGAAGGCCTGCGGTTCAAGATAGGTCCCAAATCTTTCTACCAGACCAATTCGCTGCAGGCGTACAGACTGTACTCCACGGCCAGAGACTTCGCTGACCTTAAGGGCAATGAGACAGTCTACGACCTGTATACCGGGACCGGCACTATCGCGCAGTTCATTTCAAAACATGCGGCCAGGGTAATCGGAATAGAATATGTGCCGGAAGCCATAGCCGATGCCCGGACCAATGCAGAAAACAACGGTATCACGAACTGCGAGTTTTTCGCCGGAGACATGAAAGACGTCCTAACACCGGGATTCATAGAAGAACACGGGAAACCCGATGTCATAATACTTGATCCTCCGCGTGCCGGCATCCACCCGGATGTCGCCGGAGTGATTCTGGACGCCTCTCCGGAAAGGATAGTCTATGTGAGCTGCAACCCTGCGTCTCAGGCCAGGGATCTGGCAATACTCGCGGAAAAATATGAGATAACCGCCGTGCGCCCTGTGGACATGTTCCCGCACACGCACCATGTAGAGAATGTCTGCGCACTGAGACTCCGTGACGCGAAGTAGTGTCCTGCAGCCCCGGAACACATAATCAGAATATTTCCTATATTTGCAGTTTCCGTATTCAAGAAAAGATATGGGCAGACTATATGATGAACTTTTGAAGGACTACAGGGTCAAGGAAGGGCTGAAGACCTGCATAAACTGCGGTACATGCACAGCCATCTGTCCTGCAGCCGAGTTTTACAAATATGATCCCAGGAAGGTAATGGACATTGTCCAGAGCCGTGACGAGGAAGAGATTGAAAAACTGCTGAAAAGCGATTTCATCTGGTATTGCGGGGAATGCATGTCCTGCGTGACCCGTTGTCCCAGGAAGAACGGGCCGGGACTTGTAATCATGGCCCTGAGGAATCTTTCGGCCAGGCTGGGATATTTCGTGTGCTCCGAGAAGGGACGCCAGCTCTACCCTCTTACCAGAATCCTGACCGGCAATATCCTGAACTACGGCTATTGCGTCTATCCGGACACTTTCAAATGGGAGGACCACAAGGAATCCGGTCCCGTATGGAAATGGCATACCGAGCATATACAGGATACCATGGCCAGGCTCGGCGCGAATTTCAAGGGCGAAGGTCCGGGGGTTCTCAGAAAAATACCGCGCGAGTCGCTCGACGAGCTGAAAAGCATTTTCGATGTTACGGGAGGAACGGAAAGAATCGAGACAGTGGAGAAATTCTCCAGGGCCAAGGCCGAGGAAATGGGCATGGACATGGAGGAATATTTCAGGGAGACCTTCGAACATACGTCCGACAGACACCTGAATACCGATGAATGACGCCGTTATCCGGGATTTTGTATTACAATAAAAGGATCTTACAGAAAATGATATACCAGGGAAAACAGAAGATTTGGGCTGATTATCAGAAGGAGATACCTGATAACCACTGGTTCTATGTCAGAAGCTGCATCAGGCAGAATTTTTTTCCGGGTGCAGAAAAGATGTTTCTGGAAATATGCAGGAACGTTCTGGAAAAGGATTTTTTCGAAACCGAATACCATACCACCTGCGGAGGGATAGCCTACCACTGCGATACCATTCCGCAGGAAACCGTCATGACCATCGTGGCCAGACAGTTCTCTCTCATGACCGAAGCCGGTTACGAGAATTATGTCGCATCCTGCATAACCTCATTCGGAAACTATGCCGAAATAATAGAAACCTGGCGTGAATTTCCGGAACTGGAAACCAGGATCAGGGAACTGCTGTGGAAAGCATGCAGGAGGGAGTTCAAGATTCCCAGGAATCTGGCCCATGCAAGCGACCTGATATACAAATACAGGAACGAAATAGCGGCCAAGGCCAAATACAGGCTCATCAACCGATACACGGGAGAACCTCTCAGAGTAGTGGAGCACATCGGCTGCCATTATTCGAAAATGTTCCCGTCGAAAGGTGTCGGCGGCGCCGAATATCCGTATGTATTGTGCGGCATGATAGAATCCTGGGGCGGCAATGTCATAGATTACCCGGAACGCAGGCATTGCTGCGGGTACGGATTCCGCCAGTACCACGTGAAGGCAAACAGGGGCTATTCGGTTTCCAACACCTACAAGAAATTCGAGTCCATGGAGCCTTATCATCCCGACTTCATCCTGACCAACTGTCCCGGCTGTCCTTATTTCATGGACAGATGGCAGTATGTCATAGCCGAAACGGAAGGCAAGACCTACGGAGAAAACGGCTACGGGATTCCCGTGCTGACGTATGAAGAACTGGCATCACTCGTACTCGGCTACGACCCGTGGGACATAGGGCTGCAGCTCCACCAGGTAGCCGTGGAGCCTCTGCTTGACAAGCTGGGCATCGAATACGACCCTGAAGAGAAATACAAGGGCCTGAATGAAAAGGACCTGATGAGACCGGAACTGCCCGGAGTGCTCAGATGCTGCTGACCGGCGGCATTGAAGTGAAACGTTACCGAAACCTCAAAGCCAGATGAAAGAGAATATCGTAATAATCGGCGGCGGAATCGCCGGCATGGAGGCTGCATCCAGACTTCTGGACCTCGGTTACAAGCCGATAATAATAGAAAAAAGCGGACGTCTGGGAGGCCATGTCGCCGAATGGAACCGCCTTTTCCCTGACATGACACCGGCAAGTGATGTAGTCAATGCACTGACCGCAAGATCATCCGAAGCCAATATTTTCCTGAATACCGAAATCTCGTTCGTGAACAAGCTGAAAGACAGCTACAATATCATGCTTTCAAACGGGATTTCCATCATTACGAAAATAATCCTGGTGACTACCGGATTTTCCCTGTTCGACGCTGCGAAAAAGGAGGAATACGGCTACGGAATATATGACCAGGTAATCACCAACAAGGATCTGGAGCACTGGTTCAATACCGGAGACGACGCCAGAGTCAGCAATTGCGGGATGAACGCCGTAGGCTTCGTGCACTGCGTAGGCTCCCGTGACGAAAAGGCCAGGAACTCCCAGTGTTCCAAGGTATGCTGCATAACGGCTGTTAAACAGGCCATCGAACTGAAACAGAAGTTTCCCGATGCCATGGTCTATTGCTTCTACATGGACCTGCGCATGTTCGGGAAGAAATACGAGGACTTCTACATATCGGCCCAGAGGGATTACGGCGTAAGGTTCATCAGGGGACGGGTGTCCGAAGTGAGCGAGAATATCGACGGGAGAGTGATAGTAAAGGCGGAAGACACCCTGTCCGGCAAGCCGGTCAAGGTGACTCTGGACCTTCTGGTGCTTATGGCCGGGATGGTCTGCAATCCTGACAGCACCAGGGTGGCAAACATGGCCAGCCTGCCTGTGGATTCCGACGGATTCCTGAAATCAAGGGACAACATAGCCGACATAATAGACTCCCCCAAGGACGGAGTCTTCTACGCAGGAGCATGCACAGGCCCCAAGACGGTACCGGAAACGCTGGCTGAAGCCCGCGCCGCCGCACTGAGAATCCATCTTTACATTAAAGGCATGGAATGATGGATTTCGGATTCAAACTCTCGCCAAGTTCAGCCGTCAATCTGGACAATGTGAATCTGGAAAAGTTCGAGGAACTTCACCGGATGGAACCCGACGTGTACAAGTGCATGGCATGCGGCTCGTGCTCGTCTACATGTCCTGCAGGCAGATTCTCCGGAATGAGCCTCAGGAAAGTAATCCTCGCTCTGCAGCGGGGAAAGGAAAAGGAAGCGACAGCCATGATGAGGAACTGCATGCTCTGCGGCAAGTGTACCATGGTATGCCCGCGCGGCATCAACACGAGGCACCTCATACTGTCCATCTGCAGGATTTATAACGGGGAGGAAAAATGAGAGAGAGATTTCTGACAGGATACAACGATTTCGTGCTGCCTTTCGTATGCGGCATGCTGTTCGTCCTCATATACTGCCTGGTGGGAATGATCCGGATCATAATGCAGCTCCCGGCACAGGACCGCAAGAGATTCTTCATTTCTCTCGTCACCCCGAAGACCATGGCCAAAAACATAAAGGACATCTTTCTCAAATGCCTTATACACGTGGACCTGTGGAAAAGAAACAAGCTGCTCGGCTACATGCACAGCAGTATAGCCTTCGGATGGTTCATGCTGATTCTCGTAGGGCATATAGAAGTCCTGCTGTACACGTCAAACCTGGGTGCCAAGGCTCTGTACTACCCTATCTTCTTCAGATATTTCGTGGCCGAGACAGAAAGTACCATGAAAGGGTCCCTGATATTCTTTCTGATGGACTTTTTCCTTCTCATAGTGTTGAGCGGCATAGCACTGGCCATGATAAAGCGTATAAGGTCCCGCATTTTCGGCATGAGAAGGACCACCAACCCGAGTTTCCTCGATCTGGTAGGGCTTTATTCCCTCTGGGCCATCTTCCCTCTCAGGCTTCTGGCGGAATCATTCACCGCCGATATCAGCGGAGGATCTTTCCTGACAAAGTCGCTCAACTATGTCTTCACCGAATTTCTGAGCAATCATGCCAACATGCTTCCGGCATGGTGGGCATATTCGTGCGCTCTGGGAGTATTCTTCTTCGTGCTTCCTTTCTCCAGGTACATGCACATCCCTACGGAAATCCTGCTGATTCCGCTGAGAAACGCCGGTATCAGGATTGTAAACGCCAGGAAAGGTCTCGCCAAAGCGCAGGTATACTCTTGTCCCGGCTGCGGACTCTGCATTGACGCCTGTCCGATGGGAGTGCTCAAGGGCAACATAAAGGACACCACAGTTTATCTGAACCGGCAGATCCGCAGGAACAACGAGGCCAGGATAGAAGAAATCAGCGACAAGTGCCTGTTATGTGGGAAGTGTACTGCCGTATGTCCGGTAGGCGTGGAAGGCGACAGGCTGAGAATCGCACAGCGGTCCGTCAGGAAGTACAATTTCGGCCCCGACTACTCCAATATTGACAGCCTGAAGGAGGCAGAGAATTGTAACAAATTTGTTATCAATTCAAACAATATTGTTTCATCATCTGACAATGAGAAAGTTCTCTACTTTGCAGGATGTATGACTGCGCTGACTCCGGTAATACGCGAAAAAACGGTTTCGATACTGGAAAAGGCCGGAATCGAATACGAATTTATGGACAAGGACGGCGGTCTGTGCTGCGGACGGCCCATGCTTATGGCCGGGAGACTGGAACAGGCGGCACAGCTTGTGGAGAAGAATACTGAAATCATAATGAATTCCGGGGCTGACACATTGCTTCTTTCCTGCCCTATCTGCTACAGGATATTCAGGGAAAACTACAGTCTGCCTGGAATCGAAGTCATACATCATACGGAATATTTCGAAAGGCTGGTATTCTCCGGCAGGATCAGGGTGAGCAAAGGAAATACGAAGTATGTATTCCATGATCCTTGCGAGCTCGGACGCGGCTGCGGAGTGTACGAACAGCCGAGAAATGTAATTTCGGCTGCAGGCGAACTTGTGGAGGCTGCCAGGAACAGGAAGGAAAGTATCTGCTGCGGAGGAAGCCTCGGCAGCCTGACCTTAGGTTTCGACAAACGCAAGGCAATGACAGAAAATGCCCTTGCGAATCTGACGGCAGCATCTCCGGACAGGATAGTGACGGCATGCCCTCTGTGCATGTCCACTTTCGGCAGATATTCCGACAGACCCGTCGAGGACATAGCACAGGTCCTTGACAGATGTTCTGTTCCGGGACGGCTGTGACCCGGACGGATGCCGGCATGACACATTTATTGATTATATGGTTTTCAAATAAATAACGTGAGTTCGATGAAAAGAACGTAGTGAAATTCAGAGAACTACCTCTATAGAGGATTCGGGAAACGAATCCGTAGGCAAGTTCTCCCCTACGTCAGGGGAGAATTTAAGAGGGGTGACACGTAAAAGGAAAGAGATTTCGCAGAAATCGTAATGTCAGTTCGACGAAATCTCTGGTACTGAGTATAATAATTCGTCGAACTGACGTTAAATAAAACGTTATTATGACCTTTAGACCTACCGAGTACAAACTGATGAACTGCGCTGACGGGAGGATTTTCGACGATGCAGGATGGACGCTTGCAGACCCGCAGAGCAATGTCCCGTCACTGGTAAGGGCGGTGTACGCAAACAAGAAATTCGAAATAAGGAACGATCTGGACGGTTTTTACAGATTCGCGAACTGGCTTCCAGTCAAAAGGTGTCTTAACCACTCGGCCGCACCGGTGACCTACAAGAGCAAGGGACTGGCCGGGCATCTCAGGCTGGACAACCTCTATATCACCTTTTCCGGCTACAATCCTGACAAGGGGGCGTATATGCATACCTGTTCCTTCAAGGAAACCGAGGCATATTCAGTATGCGCAAGGCTTCCCGAACATGAAGACAGAATCCTGGTCGTATCTTCAGCCGGCAATACCGCGAGAGCCTTCGCAAAAGTATGTTCCGACAACGGAATAAACCTGCTCCTGAGCATTCCTGAAGACAATATCCACGCGCTGTGGTTCGAAAAGCCTCTCAATGAATGTGTAAAGATAATAGCCGCACCCAAAGGCTCGGACTACTTCGATGCCATTGCCCTGGGAGACAAGGTCTGCCAGTCTCCGCGATTCATGGCGGAAGGCGGTGCGAAAAATATTGCCAGACGTGACGGCATGGGGACAACCGTCCTGTCTGCCGTAGAGACCATAGGAAGGATTCCGGACGCGTATTTCCAGGCTATAGGAAGCGGGACCGGCACCATAGCCGTATGGGAGAACAACCTCAGGCTCGTGGAAGACGGACGGTTCGGGAGTCACAAGATGAGACTCTATCCTTCGCAGAACTTCCCTTTCACCATCATGTATGACTCCTGGAAGGCAGGTTCGCGCGACCTCCTTCCGCTGGCTCCTGAAGATGCCCGCATGCAGGCTGCCAAGATCAAGGCCAAAGTGCTTTCCAACAGGAAACCGCCATACTCTCTTGCCGGAGGCGTATTCGATGCCATGAAGGATGCCGGAGGTGACATGTTCGAGGTGTCCAATGACGAACTCGACTTGTGGAAAGCCAAATTCCTCGAACTCGAAGGCGTGGACATCTACTCGGCCGCCGCTGTCGCCGTAGCCAGTCTTGACAAGGCTGTAAAGGCGGGCGTAGTGAAAAGCGATGAAGTGATAATGCTGAACATCACCGGTGGCGGAGAAAAACTCGCCAAATCACACAAGCAGGTGGTAAATGCAGTGCCTGACCTGGTGCTTGACCCGTCCCTGCCGGCGGAAACCATAATCGGAAAAGTCGAAAAACTTTTTAACCTGTAATCATGATAGCGGATTTTCTACAGACATCGCTGCCTGAAGTCAAGGATACCGTGAACATCCAGAAGGCTACGGCAGAATTTATCGAGACCCTGGCCACGACACCGGCCGACCAGCTCATTTCGCAGTTTGCGGAAAAAGCGATAGCGTTCGGACTTAAAGTCCTGGCCGCCCTGGCCATCTATCTGATAGGCGCATGGCTCATCAGGAAAATCAAGAAAATAATCCACGGTATTTTCATCCGCAGGAATACGGAGCATGCCATTGCGTCATTCGTGGAAAGCATCACGAGTATCACGCTGACCGTGTTCCTCGTCATCATCACCATCAGCGCCCTTGGGGTCAACACCACTTCCATCGCCGCCCTGCTGGCCGCAGGAGGTATGGCAATAGGTATGGCCCTCAGCGGGACAGTGCAGAATTTCGCGGGAGGAATCATGCTCATGGTGTTCAAGCCGTTCAAATCCGGTGACTTCATCGAAGCGCAGGGATATTCCGGCACGGTAAGCGATGTCTCGATAGTCAGCACCAAAATCATCACCACGGACAACAGGAATATAATCATTCCAAACGGTGCCCTTTCAAACGGGACAATCAACAATTACTCCCAAAACGTGTACAGGCGTCTCGAATGGCTGGTAGATGTGGAATACGGGGCTTCATCCGAACAGGTGAAGGCGATACTGAAATCCATAGTGGCCGATGAAAAGAGGATTGTGTACAAGCCTGACGCCCCGGACAATCCGATGATAGCGCTTAATGCCCTGAGAGACAGCAGCGTGCAGTTCATTATCAGGGCCTGGGTCAGAAAGGAAGATTACTGGCCTGTGCTTTATGATGTAAACGAGGTGATTTACAACAAGATACCTGAAAACGGAATCCAGTTCCCGTTCCCTCAGATGGACGTGCATCTGGACAAGACTGCCAACTAGCGATACGAACAGCAGTCTGCATTAAAGACGTTTGAGGGTGACTCAAAAGTGACTTTTGGTCACCCTCAAACGTCTTTCTTCGAAACCATTGACGAACAGAGTGCAATTGTGCTCGCACAAATTGCCGAAGTGAGGATAAGGAAAAACTTTTAGTTTAACCTGGCCCCATCCTAACCCCCTCTG
>DVIP01000126.1 GCA_018711225.1 Candidatus Cryptobacteroides intestinipullorum
GAAAACATAAGGCATCTGTGATAAACGCAATAAGGGCAAAAATAATATATCGTTGTTTTGCCGTTGTGCGCCGGCATACCCCATTTGTCAAACTAATGGCATAAGCCACTCTCTTCCTTAATTAAATAATAAAAGAAGAGTGATTCGTTCATTGTAATCACTCTTCTAAATCGTGGACGAAAAAAGTTAAAATAAATTTGGTCTTAACTTAGAATTCACCCTCAACGAAAACGAACGCAAACTCGGAACGAAGAAACGAGCCCGCGTTTATCTGCCGGTTTTGTTCGATTATTCCAGCGATATTCCGTATATTTACAGCCTTAAGGGAAACAGAAAAACATGGTACATGTAAAGAATTTTTATTTCAATGATTTCCGTGAGTGCTGCAGCGTCATCTGGGACGAGACCGGCGAATGTGTCATCGTGGATCCCGGATGCGGGACCGAACCGGAGAAAGCCTCTCTTTACGGCTTTATCTCCGGAAAGGACCTCAAGCCGGTGAAAATACTGCTCACCCACGCACATTTCGACCATATACTGGGTCTGGCTGACTGTGCCGGGAAATACGGGATTCCGGTATACATGCATCCCGCCGAGAAGGAGACTCTGGAAAACAACGGGTACTTCGCCAAAGCTTTCGGATTCGAGATGCCGGCGACGGATATCAGGACCACTGACATTGCCGACGGAGACATGATAAGGTTCGGCAATACGGAATTTGAGGTGATTTCCACACCGGGACATACTCCCGGAGGTGTCTGCTACCTCGACAGTAAAGACAGGCTGCTGCTCAGCGGCGATACGCTTTTTGCAGGGACGATAGGACGCACGGACCAGCCGGGAGGGGACTATGACAGGCTGATGGAAAGCATCTTTTCACGTCTGATGTGCCTGGACGGTGACATTGATGTCATTCCGGGACACGGGCCGAAGACATCCATTGCGGAAGAACGGGTGAAGAATCCGTTCCTGCAGCCGTTCAACCTCCCTGAAGATGACGAAGAAAGTGATGATGCAGAAGAATGAGTGACAAGAAAGAATATATCGAAATACGGGGAGCCAGGTCCCACAACCTGAAAAACGTTTCCCTGGACATCCCGAGGAACGAATTTGTGGTAATCACAGGACTCAGCGGAAGCGGAAAGTCGTCACTGGCGTTCGACACGATATATGCCGAAGGCCAGAGGCGGTACATGGACACGCTTTCGGCATACGCGAAACAGTTTATCGGCATTCTCGGGAAGCCCGAAGTCGAAAGCGTCGGCGGTCTCAGCCCCGTGATTGCCATAGAACAGAAGACCACGGGGAACAACCCGAGGTCCACCGTGGGCACCATCACGGAAATATACGACTTCCTGAGGCTGCTGTACGCCCGTGCATCCAGGGCCTATTCTCCCGCTACGGGGAAGGAAATGACCAGATATACGGACGAGCAGATAGTTTCCCTCATCATGGAGAACTACAGAGGGCGGAAATGCATCCTGCTCGCACCTCTGGTAAAAGGCCGCAAGGGACATTACCGGGAGCTGTTCGACCAGCTGAAAAGGCGTGGCTACACCCAGGCCAGAATAGATTCCGAAATCATGGATCTGACCGGTGTCACAGCACTGGACAGGTACAAGGCGCATTTCATAGAACTTGTCATCGACAAACTGAAACCGGACTCGAAGGATGAAAAGCGTATCAGGGACTCGGTGATGTCAGCCCTGAACATAGGGAAAGGCTCTCTGGCGGTGCTTGACATGGAGACATCGGAAATAAGGCATTTCTCAAAGCACCTGGTATGCCCCGATACCGGCATATCCATCGCTGAGCCTGCCCCGCATTCATTCTCGTTCAACTCCCCGCAGGGCTATTGCCCGCACTGCAAGGGGCTGGGAATGATTGTGGATGTCAATATTGACAGTATTATTCCTGACAGAAGCATATCAATCGCCGACGGCGGGATTGTCCCTCTGGGAAAAATCAGGGAGACGAAGAAATTCGACATTATCAGGTCAATAGCCCGAAAATACAATTTCTCGCTGTACTCGCCCATCGACGAAATCCCAGAGGAAATGATTTCCCTCATAATATTCGGGTCGGACGAGCTGTTCAGGGTCGGAGAGGGGGCCTCTTCGGAAATGGTTTCTTTCCAGGGAATTACGGAAGACATAAACGAAAAGGTGGTCTGCCCGGTATGCCACGGGACCAGGCTGAACGAAAATGCAGGGTATTTCAGAATTGACGGGAAAACCATCTCGGAAGTTTCGGCCATGGAAATATCCGGACTGGCGGAGTGGGTGGCTTCACTGGACGGAAAACTCGGAAAAAGGGAGAGTCTCATCGCCAGGGACATAATCAAGGAGCTGAAAGACAGGATTTCCTTCCTTATGGATGTAGGGCTTGACTATCTGTCTCTCGACCGTGCCACCGCATCCCTTTCGGGCGGAGAAAGCCAGAGGATAAGGCTGGCTACCCAGATAGGGTCGAAGCTGGTGAATGTACTGTATATCCTCGACGAACCCAGCATAGGACTGCACCAGAGGGACAACAGGAAGCTCATATCTTCTCTGAAAAAGCTCCGGGACGAAGGCAATTCGGTGATGGTGGTGGAACACGATGCCGAGACCATGGAATCTGCCGACTGGCTCGTGGACGTAGGGCCTGGCGCAGGTGAAAACGGGGGAAGGATATGCCTGAACGCTCCCGTAAGCTATGTCCTCGGAGGAACGAAGCCTGACAGCGAGACCATGAAGCATGTAGTGGAAGGGCGCTCCGTCACGCTTGACTACCTCACGGGAAAAAATTCCATACCGGTACCGCAGCACAGGAGGGTCGGGAACGGGAGTTTCCTGGGAATACGGGGAGCCAGGGGCAACAATCTCAAGAATGTGGATGCGGACTTCCCTCTCGGAATCCTGATCGGCATAAGCGGTGTCAGCGGAAGCGGGAAATCCTCCCTTATCAACGAAACCCTGATGCCTGTCCTGAAAAACAAGTTCTACAATGCACGGATGCAGGCCCTGCCATGCGATGCGATAACGGGCATAGAAAATATAGACAAGCTAATAGAAATCGACCAGAGTCCTATCGGACGGACACCAAGAAGCAATCCGGCCACATTTACAGGAGTGTTCGGCGACATAAGGCAGCTTTTCGAATCCACGCCTGACGCCAAGGTGCGCGGATTCAAGGCCGGAAGGTTTTCGTTCAATGTCCCCGGAGGAAGATGCGAGGAATGCAAGGGTGCCGGCATCAAGGTGATAGAAATGAATTTCCTGCCTTCGGTAAATGTAGTGTGCAAGGAATGTCGGGGCAGGAGATACAAGGAAGACACCCTCGCCGTGAAATACAAGAACAAGAACATAAATGACGTTCTGGAAATGTCCGTCAGCGAGGCATACGGCTTTTTCAGCAACATACCGTCCATCGCCCAGAAACTGAAGGCCCTGGTGGATGTCGGACTCGGCTACATAAGGCTGGGGCAGTCCGCCGTCACCCTTTCAGGAGGGGAAAGCCAGAGGATGAAACTGGCGGCGGAACTCGGCAGGAAAGGTACGGGGAACACCCTGTATATCCTCGACGAGCCTACCACCGGCCTGCATTTCGAAGACATAAAAGTCCTGCTCGGAGTACTGCAGCAGCTTGTGAACCAGGGCAATACGGTGATTGTCATAGAACACAACCTGGACATTCTCAAATCCGTGGATTACCTGTATGACCTGGGGCCGGAAGGCGGACAGGCGGGAGGATATATAGTAGCCAGGGGGACACCTGAAGAGATAGCGGAGAATCCCGCATCGGTGACCGGACCGTATCTGGCAGAGGTTTTGCGGGACCGGCCGGGAACAGGACTTTAAAGAACAAAACAGACTGACATGGAAGAGACCAGGATTTTCTGCGAAAACGACGGAAATTTTCACAAAGTAGAGACGGGTGTCCGGCTCGGACAGCTTTCCGAACGGCTGTGCAGCACAGTCATGGATGAAAAGAGCGGGACAGAGATTCCCGTCCTTGCCGCTCTCGTGGACCATCAGCTCAAGGAACTGGAATTCAGGGTGATGATGCCGCATAAAATCGAATTCATCGGCTACAGCCATCCGGACGGGCGCAGGACATACGTAAGGTCATTGTGCTTCGTCCTGCAGCATGCGGCCAGGGACATGTACCCGGACAAGACTCTGCATATCGAATATTCCCTGCCGAGCGGACTGTATTGCGAACTGCGCGAGCAGACGGCCAATGAGGACGGGATTTTGCCGGTACATTTTCTCACGGACGAGGAAATCGAGCGGATAAAGGAGAGGATGCAGGAGATAATAGCCGCCGACCTCAAGTTCCATAAGGTGAAGATGACGGCTTCCGAAGCGGAAAAGCTGTTCAGCGAAAACGGCCAGCCTGACAAGGCCGGACTTCTGGAATCTCTGGGAAAATTCAATTTCAGCGTATATTTCCTGGGCGGAGAGGCGGACACATTCTACGGGCCTCTGGTGCCGTCCACCGGATATCTGAAGATATTCGACATCGTGGGATTCAGCAACGGCTTCTGCCTCCAGTTCCCTGAAGAAGGCAGGATCAGCAAGGTCACACCGCTGAAACGGCAGTCGAAACTCGCGGCGACACTGCAGGAATATGCCCGCTGGTGTGAAATCACCGGCGTCAAGGGGGTCGGGACATTGAACAAGGTCATTTCCGAAGGGAATGCCGTCAGCCTGATAAACATAGCGGAAGCCCTGCATGAGCGGAAATACGCAGATATCGCCGACATGATTTATGAACGCAGGGACAGGGCACGCATAATCCTGATAGCCGGTCCGTCAAGCAGCGGCAAGACATCCAGTTCGAAAAGGCTTGCCATACAGTGCAAAGTCCTCGGACTGAACCCCAAGGTGATAGAACTGGACAATTATTTCGTCAACCGTGAGCTCACACCGAAAGACGAGAACGGAGAATACGACTTCGAATCCCTCCACGCCATGGACCTGGATCTGCTGAATTCCCAGCTGAACGACCTTATCGCAGGAAAGACGGTGGAAATTCCGTATTTCAATTTCAAGACCGGCAGAAGGGAGTCAAGAGGCGACATGATGCACCTGGATGACAACGACATCCTCATCATGGAGGGAATACATGCCCTGAATCCGGAAATGACATCATCCGTGGACAATTCCAGGATATTCAGGGTATATGCATCCGCGCTGACTTCGCTTTCGCTGGATGAAAACAACAACATCTCCACTTCGGACAACAGGCTGCTCAGAAGGATAGTCAGGGACAACAGGGTGCGCGGTGTCACTCCGGAAGAAACCATAATGAGGTGGCACAGCGTGCGCCGCGGTGAAAACAGGAACATATTCCCGTTCCAGGAAAACGCCGACGCGGCCTTCAATTCCGCCCTTATTTTCGAGCTGCCGCTCCTGAAATACTATGCAGAACCGCTGCTCAGACGGATAGCCCCGAATTCTCCGGCATTCACGGAAACGACCAGGCTTCTCAAGTTCCTGGAATACATAGTGGCTCTGTCCCCTGCCGAAATAGAGGCTGTCCCTCCGACTTCCATCATGAGGGAATTCATCGGAGGGCAGATGTTATAAATTCAAATCTTGTTGCCGAACAGATCCTTGATACTTCCGAGGGAGCCGAGTATCGAAGTGGCCTCGTAAGGCAGATATACTGTCTTGTTGTCCTTTCCGCTCGTCATTTCCTTCAGGGTGTCGATATACTTGATGGCCAGCATGTACGCTGCAGGGTCAGATTTGGTGCCGCGGATGGCGTCGGCTATCTTCTCTATGGCCGCGGCCTCGGCTTCCGCCTGCAGTATCTTGGCCCTGGCCTCACCTTCGGCCATCAGGATCTGGGATTCCTTGTCCGCCATGGCCTTGTTTATCTGCGACTCTTTTTCTCCTTCGGACTGGAGTATGGCGGATGTCTTCTCTCCCTCAGCCTTCAGAATCTTGGCACGCCTTTCCCTTTCGGCCTGCATCTGCTGCTCCATGGCATCCCTGACACTCTCAGGCGGCGTGATGTCCTGCAGCTCCACCCTGTTCACCTTCACGCCCCACTTGTTCGAAGCCTCGTCCAGGACTGCGCGGAGCTTGGAGTTTATCGTATCGCGCGATGTCAGGGTCTCGTCCAGTTCCAGTTCGCCGATTACGTTCCTCAGAGTGGTCTGGGTCAGCTTTTCGATGGCGTTCGGAAGGTTGTCTATCTCATATACGGCCTTGAACGGGTCCGTAATCTGGAAATACAGCAGGGCGTTTATGCGTGTGGTGACATTGTCCTTGGTGATGACACTCTGTTCAGGGAAATCGTAAACCTGCTCCCTGAGGTCTATCCTGTCGGACATCCTGACCATGACCCGGTGCTCGCCGTCAAACCCTTCACGCACATATCTGACATAGATTCTGCGCGGCTTGTCTATGATCGGCCAGATGATGTTTATGCCTGACGGCAATGTAGAATGATACTTTCCAAGCCTTTCGATGACTTTGGTTTCTCCCTGCTGGATGATTTTCAATCCCATCAGTGCGAAAATAATCGCAATAAGGGCCAAAAGCCCTACAATAATCAACGGTCCCATATTATTTTCGTATTACCTTCAATATTACGCTCTCTACTCCGGTGATAATGACTTTCTCCCCCTTTCCGATGACAGAACCGTCTGCGGAGACAGCCTTCCAGTCATCGCCGTCCACGGCCACCCTGCCGGTATTGTCCTCCGCCGAAATACGCTCCGACACCACGGCTTCCCTGCCTTTCAGTGCATCCACACCGCTTTCCCGGCCTGTATTTCCCTTGCTGAAAGCTTTCTTCAGCAGCGGCCTGACGAAAACGAATGACAGAAGGGTCACAATGGCAAACCATATCAGCTGGCCTTCGGCTCCTGCGGAACATGCAGACGCTATTGCTGCGGCCAGGGCGCCCAAAGCAAGGCAGAAGACGGCGAAACCCTGAGTAAATATTTCCACTATGATGAGAATGAGGGCTGCAATAACCCAGATATGCCAGATTTCCATAAGTTCCCAATTTCACATGATTCAAGAAAACAGTCCCTTCCGGACCGCCGGTCACCCGCAATGCACGGTTTCACCAAATTTAATGATTATTTCAGATTTTCACATCATTAAACGGTTTTATAATTCAAGGCAGCAATACCTGAGCCCATTTAGGTATGTCTGCCGTGTACTGTTTTTTCAAAGAGCCGTCAACAAGCCTGAACAAAAGCCTCGCATCCTCTCCGTCTATCGAATTGTCGTAGACATACAGTCTGTCCACAACCGGAGCAATAGTCTTACAGTTGGATATGGACTTATAGTACCGGGAGACAATTTTTGAGATAGGCACATCATGTCCGCCTTGCATGACTCTTAACGCGATCCTTGCGGCATTGATTGACGGATGTCCGGTCGATATGAAAAATAATCTTATAAAAAAACCCTGCTCTTTGGCCCTCAATATAAAATCAACCTTATCCTCAGCAGACATTACTGTCTCAAATACAAAACTTTTCCTCTCTTTAAGGCATGTTTCCCGCAGATCGGAACAATAATTTGCAGCTTTCAAGACAGCTTCAGCCGAATTCCAGTCGCCAAACTTATCTCTGGCAACTTCATCGGGATTAATGTAAAGTACGCCTTCAGCCCATTCGTGATGAAGAAATTTACGGGTAACGGATGTCTTGCCTGACCCGTTAGGGCCGGCAATGACTATCATTTCCGGCTGGAGATCAGTTTTTTCTTCCATCTACAATTCTCTTAATTCTCTTTGCCCATTTAGCCTGTTTCCGGTCGATATCCTGAAGCATGGCATTAAAATATGCATCCGATGCCTTCTCTCCATTATCCTTGGCTTCAACTGCAACCTCCTTCATGATTGCAGACAACATCTCATAAGTCGGTTCATTCTCCGGAGAAAACCTGTAGGCATTCAATTTCTTATCAGACATAATCGTTCTCCTGACTTTCATATTTACAAACTTACATATAATTTTCTGATTTTCCCGACCATGATGAAAAATGGACTGACAAAAGGCGCCTTTGAAAAGAAAGCATCACATACTTCAAATTGAAGTATTGTACCATAAGGAAATTTGTAAAATTATGCTTAATTTTATGGCTGATAACACTAAATGTACCATCATGAAAAAATCACTGGCAATTCTTCCGCTTGCCGGAGCCGGTCTGGCAGCCTGCGGTACGGCAGATGACGCGATACAGCAGCCGAATATCATCCTGATAGTAGCCGACGACCTGGGACTGGGCGATGTAAACGTCTATGGAAGCGGGACGATTCCGACGCCGAACCTCGATTCGCTTGCAAACAACGGCATAAGATTCACGAACGGCTATGCCACCTCAGCCACATCGACACCAAGCCGTTACGCCATTTTCACCGGACAATACCCGTGGAGGAATGCTGATGCCAAAATCCTTCCGGGAGATGCCCCGCTACTGATTCCCACGGACATTCCGACCATGCCGAAAATGATGCAGGAGGCAGGCTACGAGACTGCCGCCATAGGCAAATGGCACTTGGGAATGGGGGACGGGAATGTCGACTGGAACAAGCCTATCTCACCGAGTGCCAATACGGTAGGCTTCGACTACACCTGCCTGATAGCCGCCACCAACGACAGGGTGCCGACTGTCTATGTGGAAAACGGGCTTGTAGAAGGTCTGGATCCGGAAGACCCGATTTATGTGGACTATAACAGGAATTTCGAAGGTGAGCCTACGGCATTGACAAATCCGGAAATGATGAAAATGAAATGGTCCGTAGGACACAGCTGCTCCATAGTGAACGGAATACCGCGTATCGGCTACATGAAAGGAGGCGAGAAAGCCAGATGGGTGGATGAAGAAATGGCAGACTATTTCGTAAACAAGGTCAAGAACTGGACTGACAGCCTCCCTGAAGACAAGCCGTTCTTCCTTTACTACGGACTTCACGAGCCTCATGTGCCGCGCGCCCCTCACCAGAGATTTGTCGGAAGTACAGGACTCGGGCCCCGCGGAGATGCCATAGCGGAAGCTGACTGGTGTGTCGGGGAAGTCCTCGCCTATCTGGACGGGAAAGGACTTATGGATAACACCATTGTCATTTTCACAAGCGACAACGGACCGGTCCTCAACGACGGCTACGATGACAAGGCCGAAGAACTGCTCGGGAACCATGACCCTCGCAACGGGACCCGCGGAGGAAAGTACAGCCTGTTCGACGGAGGTACGCACATACCTTTCTTCATATACTGGAAAGGCCACATTGAGCCTGCAGTCTCTGATGCGCTCGTGTGTCAGATGGACCTCTTCGCCAGTCTCGGAAAACTTGTCGGCGGAAACGTGCCTGACAATATCGACAGCCAGGACATCCTGGATGCGTTTCTGGGAAAATCCGGACAGGGCAGGAAGAATCTGATACAGGAAGCTGAAGGACGTCTTGCACTGCGCGAAGGCGACTATTCCATGATCCCGCCTTACGAAGGCCCGGAACGCAACTATTCGAAAAACGAATTGGGGAACCTGCCTGACTACGCACTCTTCAACATGAAGGAGGATCCGTCCCAGATGAAGGACATTTCCGCAGAAGAGCCGGAAATACTGGAAGCCATGAAGAAGGAATTTTCCGAAATCACGGGCAGATAGGGAGTACGGAATACCCCGCTCCCTACTGCCGTCCGGCAGAAACTATTTCGTTGGCCTTGACTATCGCCTTGCTGATATGGTCGAAAATATGATCTTCGCCCACGAGACTGCTTATGCCGGATTTCTCCAGGGTGGCGCGCACCCTCGGATTCACTCCGGAAAGGATGACGTGTATGTTTTCCTTTCTGGAAGACGAAACCAGGATTTCAAGATTGTGCAGGGCTGTGGAATCTATGAACGGCACTTTCCTCATGCGTATTATACGCACAAGGGAACGGTCGGACATGCTTCTCATGATTTCGTCGAATTTCGTGGCTATGCCGAAGAAGAACGGACCTTCGATTTCGTATATCTCCACCCCTTTGGACACCTTGAGAATCTCATGGGCATTGGATTCGGTATCATGGGCGAGGTCCAGTTCATCGTGGAACACTGAAATCCTGGTCGTTTCCGCCATACGCCTGATAAAAAGCACTACCGCGAGGACCAGTCCGATTTCTATGGCGATAGTCAGATTGAATATCACCGTCAGCAGGAACGTGATTACAAGCACGGAAACGTCCGACTTGGGATTCTTCATCATCGAACGCACCGTCCGCCATCCGCTCATGTTGTATGCCACCACTGTCAGGACTCCTGCCAGGCAAGGCATGGGCACCAGCCGTATCAAGGGCATCAGGAAAAGGAAAATCAGGAGCAGGACGAGGGCATGCACGATTCCTGCGACAGGGGTGCTGCCGCCGTTGTTTATATTGGTCATGGTACGGGCGATGGCTCCTGTGACAGGGATTCCCCCGAAGAAAGGCACGACGATATTGGCAGCGCCCTGGGCTATCAGTTCCGTATTCGAGTTTGTCCGGCCTCCGGTGACACCGTCTGCCACGGTAGCGGAAAGCAGGGATTCTATGGCGCCGAGCACGGCTATCGTGAATGCAGGCGACAGCAGTTCATTGATCGTATTGAAATTTATACCGATCGGGGACGGTTTGGGTACGACTCCGGCTATATCGAACCTGTCCCCTATGGTGTCTATCGAGTCAATGCCGAAAAACCGGCGGAGGACATATACGAGGACTGTCATGAGCACTATCGCGAGAAGGGATCCGGGAATTTTCCCCGAAATGCGCGGTGCAAGCACGATGATGGCAATGCTGAGGATTCCCACTCCCAGAGCCCAGAAATTCACTGTCCCGATATTCTGGAAATACACTATCCATTTGGACACGAAATCAGCCGGGACATTCTCCACCGTCAGGCCGAGCAGGTCCTTCACCTGGGTCGCGAATATCGTAAGGGCGATACCGCTCGTGAATCCCACGACTATCGGATAGGGCATGAACTTGATTACGCTTCCCAGATGGAAACATCCCATGAGGACGAGGATAAGGCCAGCCAGGAACGTGGCTATGGCCAGTCCTTCAAGACCGTAAGTCTGGATGATACCGTAGACAATGACGATGAAAGCCCCTGTCGGGCCTCCTATCTGGACCGAGTTCCCTCCGAAGAACGAGACGATGAATCCGCCTATGATTGCAGTTATGAGGCCCTTTTCGGGCGATACCCCGGAGGATATGCCGAAAGCAATCGCCAGCGGCAAAGCCACGATTCCCACTATCAGCCCTGCCATCAGGTCCTTGAAAAATCTCTCTTTGGAATAAGTCTTCAGCGAATTGAAAAATTCGGGATGAAAATCCAGCGCAGTTTTCATTTTTTCATTTTTAACTTTATCGTTCAACCGGGCACCTTACCGTTCAACCGGGCCTTTATCGTTCAACCGGACCCTTTACCGTTCAACCGGATTTGCAATCCGGTTGTTCGTTTATATTGAGGGTGACTCAAAAGTAGCTTTTGGTCACCCTCAAACGTCTTTCTTCGAAACCATTGACGAACAGAGTGCAATTGTGCTCGCACAAATTGCCGAAGTGAGGATAAGGAAAAACTTTTAGTTTAACCTGGCCCCATCCTAACCCCCTCTG
>DVIP01000127.1 GCA_018711225.1 Candidatus Cryptobacteroides intestinipullorum
GGCATCGTAGCCGATATTTCCCGGATAAATGCTGTTGCCGGATGTGATGAGCCCGAAACTCGAAGAAGGGAATGCACTGTTGGCATAATTGTCGCTGTTGGCTCCGAACGGCTCGCTCTCGTATTTCTCGAAAGAGTGACCGACCATGGCTGAATACATGAATCCCCCGCTCTTGCCTTCATATGAGAGGATATTGTCGATTACATATCTCAGGGTGTTGTCCTTCTGCTCGCTCAATGCATGCCATCCGTCCTTGTATGCCCTGTCTGTATGGTTCTCGGTCAGTTTCTTTATTGTCTTGTCGAAAGTGGTGTAGGCGCTTATCGAAGGCGTCCATTTCAACCCTTTGGCTATCCTGACATCGAAGTTGAGTGTTCCCTGTATCTGGTACTTGTCATTCCAGTAGTCCTCTTCGTTGATCATCATCACCGGGTTGTGTCTTACCAGTCCGTTGGTGGTCATGACCCTGTACCCGCTCTCGCTGTCCATATACGGGCTGTACCACGGCTGTTCCTCACGCGCGGCACGCAGTATCTTGAGCGAGCCGTCGGTCTCCTCCACCATATTGTACCTTGCATAGGAACCGGCAAGATTAAGGTTGATATCCAGCCACTTGAATATATTATGGGAGAATTTGGCCCTTCCCGTATAGAGATTGTACGAAGTCTTGTTGAGATATCCCTGCTGCTGTTCCACACCAAGCGATACATAGAACTTCGTTTTCTCGTTACCTCCCTGAAGACTGGCTGATGCACCGCCTCTCAGGGCGAGCTTTCGCGACACGCCGGCGATCCAGTCGTATTCCTCGATATTCTCAGGGATGTACAGGGTCTCTGCCGCTCCCATCTGGACATTATAGTTGTCGATGGCCGTCTGCATGACATTGATGTACTCGGCAGTATTCGCCATAGGAATATCCTTCGCTATATGGGAGAAACCGTAGTATCCTTCCACATCCACCGTAGTCTTGCCGCTGTAGCCGGATTTGGTGGTGATGATGACTACTCCCGAATTGGCCCTGGAACCGTATATGGCTGTCGCGGAGGCATCTTTCAGGACTTCAATGCTCTCGATGTCGGCTGAATTGATGTTAGGGTATGTCTCGGAAGGTATCCCGTCGACAACGTAAAGAGGGGAAGAATTGCCGGATATGGAACTGACACCTCTGATGATTACATTCGGTGCCGAACCGGGACGTCCGGAAGTGCTGGATATGCTGATACCCGTCACTCTTCCCTGAAGTGCCTTGATCGGGTCTATCTCGGCCCCTGCGTCTATGTCATCCATCTTGACGGATGCAATCGATGAGCTGACAAGTCTCTTCGAAGCCGTACCGTAGCCCACGACTATGGCCTCGTCCAGCTTTTCCGCATCCAGCGGCATGGTGACATTGATTGTCGTCCTTCCGCGTACTTCCACTTCCCGGGAGACATACCCGAGCGAAGTGAAGACTATAACCGCACCGGAAGGGGCACTGATTGAATAGTTCCCGTCAAGATCCGAAATCGAACCTGTGGAACTGTCCCCCTTGACCATCACGGCAGCACCTATCACCGGGACGTTTTTGTCATCCACGATCTTTCCTGTTACAGTGACAAGGGTGTCAGGCTGCTGCTGTCCCGCCCTTGAAACGATGATGGTCTTCCCGGAGACGCGGCATTCCACATTCTCGCCGTCGAAAATCATCTCCATCACCTTTTCTACCGGTTCGTCCCTGACGTCAATTGAAACCGGAACGTCAAGATCCACATCAGTGGAATTGAAGGCTACGGAATAGCCGTACTCCTGCTGGATCTTCATGATTACTTTCTGCCTGGATTCGTCGTGGACGTCCAGGGTAATCGTCTGTCCGCTGACTGCCAGCGGAACCGCCAATGAGAAACAGAACAGGACGATCCGTCTCATCAGTCGGTTAAGGTCATTGGTTTTCATATATAATGTATCAGTTAATAGTGTTATTCCTGGTCTGCCTTCAGGAGCCGTCTATTCTATCAGGACAGTGTTGCCGTTCCTTCTTATACTGAACCTGCCTTCCATATTCAGTATTTCAAGAATCTCATCCACGCCCTCTCCGTTGATGAACGATGCATAGAACCGCTCGTTCCCTATGCTTTCATCCGCTATGAATATCTTCACACCGAACCTCCTTTCCAGGTATGAAGCTATGTCGACAAAACGCATGTTGAGGAACTGGCAGCCGTCCTGCATCTCTACCTCCTTGAAATATTCAGGTATGAATGTCCTGCCGGACAGGACTCCGGTCCGTCTGTCATATACCGCAAGTTCTCCCGGATTCAGCCGCATCGGGGTCTCCCTGCCGGCCACCTGAAGCTCCACCGACCCCTCCACAAGCGCCACTTCGCATTCGGTATTCTCCAGATATGCGCTGATGCTGAACTGAGTGCCGAGAACCCTGACTTCCATGTCTCCTGCCGATATCCTGAACGGACATCCGCTGTCCGGCATGATGTCAGCATAGGCCTCCCCCGTCAGGAATATGTGCCTTTCCTTCCTTCCGAACTTTTCCGGATAGACGATCTTGCTGTGCGGGGCAAGTTTCATCACAGAACTGTCAGGCAACACCACGGTCCTGGTTTCCCCGGTCATGGTGTAGATTTCCTCCCATCCTGACTGTCTGTCGGAAAGCATCGAGAATACGAGCCCCGCGGCAAGCGGGACGGCAATCAATGCGGCTGCCCTTTGGAAACGGCCGGCCACCGCGGAAATCCGCTGCCGTCTCTTCACTTCCGCCCTGAAATCTTCATAGGCCGACGAAGCGAGGTCAGTGTCTTCCGGAGACGGCTGTACATTCCCGAGAATTTCCTTCAGCATTGCGTCCGCTTCAGGAATCCTTTCCGAATTCTCGAGCAGCCAGCGGTTGAAGCCGGCTCTGTTGTCTGTTCTTTTCTTTTTCATAACTGATGTACATTATATAGAACACAATGAAAGCGGGAATTGGCAAACTCATTCCCGCCATTCGACAAAAAAATCATCATTTCATATCCGCAAGCCTTTTTCTGAGGAATTCCTTTGCCGTCTCGATATGGTAGTTCACCGATCGTACGGAAAGGCTGAGAATTCCGGCTATATCCTTGACGGACATCCCGTTGAACCGGGACATCAGAAATATCCTGCGCTTGGGCTGGGGCATCTCCCGGATAATGCCGGTCACGACGGCTTCCATCTCCTTCCCCGAGACAGTCCTTTCAACGGATTCTTCCGAAAGGATACTGTCGTCTTCCGGTAAGGCGACAGGGATACGCCGGCCCCTGAGGTAATTCAGCACCTCGCGCTTGGTCAGTACATATATATAATTGTAGAGCGAAAGATTTTCGTCAAGCCTGTCGCGGTAGCGCCAGATCTTGATGAAGACGTCCTGCATTATGTCCTTAGCGTCATCTATACCCCCCCCAGACAAGGTTGCGGCAAAATGCAGGAATTTCGGATAAAATCTCGAGAAAAGCAGACGGTAGGCCTCCATGTCGCCTGCCTTCAGGGACAGGACAAGTCCGCGTTCGCTTTTCAGTTCTCCGGATTTGGAATTCATGACAATTGTTATTGACGGCATCCGGCAGGTCAGACGGCGCTGCATGCGGATTCATGGCAAAGATAGTATTTTGTGAATGTATTGTCAAAATATATTCTAACTTTGCATAGGATCAATAACACTATGACTGTATGAACAGAACCATGTCACTTCTGTCGGCATTAGGCATCCTGCTGGCCTTGCCGTCCTGTGGAAACGAGCAGGAAAGGACAACTGAATTCACTGACGGATGGTCATTCATTCTCAATGATGCGCCTGAGTTCAGTGATCCTGAATACGATGATTCCGGATGGAGGGTCCTCGACCTGCCGCACGACTGGGCCATCGAAGGGGATTTCAGTATCGACAATCCGTCCACTCCGGGCGGAGGGGCTCTCCCGGGCGGAACAGGATGGTACCGCAAGACTTTCACGCTTGATGCGGCAGACAGCAGCAAAGTGATCTACATCGATTTCGACGGTGTCTACATGAACTCCACCGTCTATTTCAACGGTCATGAACTCGGTACCCGTCCGTACGGATACATATCCTTCAGATATGACCTGACCCCTTATGCAAGATGGGGTGAAGAGAATGTAGTCGCCGTCAAGGTGGACAACAGCGACCAGCCCAATTCAAGGTGGTATTCCGGATGCGGCATATACAGGAATGTCTGGCTGACAAAGGTGGATCCTGTACATGTGGCCCTGTGGGGTACCTATATCACGACAGACAATATCTCTGACGGTGCGGCGGATGTCACGGTGCGCACTACGGTGGAAAACACGCTCGGTTCCGAAACGGAAGTGCTGGTCAGGACAACGCTGCTTGACCCTTACGGGAATACGGCCGGTACTGCGGAGACCGGAACCGCCGTGGCAGGCAGCAGCAGGAAAGAATGCGGACTGACCGTCAAAGTGTCCTCGCCCGTACTCTGGGGCGTGGAGACACCTCTTATGTACACGGCAGTGACGGAAATCATACGGGACGGCAAGACGGTAGACAGATATGAGACACCGTTCGGGATACGCTCATTCCGCTTCGACCCGGACAAAGGCTTCTTCCTTAACGGTGAACATATGAAAATCAACGGTGTATGCATGCACCATGATCTTGGATGTCTCGGGGCGGCCGTAAACACGAGGGCTATCCGGAGGCAGCTTGAGATACTCAAGGAAATGGGATGCAACGGTATCCGCACCTCCCACAACCCTCCTGCTCCCGAGCTCCTTGATCTGTGCGACAGGATGGGATTCATAGTGATGGACGAGGCGTTCGACATGTGGCGCAGACGCAAGACTGAAAACGACTATGCCCGTTTCTTCGACAAGTGGTACGAGAGGGATCTCACCGATATGGTAGTGAGGGACCGCAATCACCCTTCCATCTTCATGTGGAGTGTGGGCAACGAAGTCCTGGAGCAGTGGTCCGACGCGGCTGCTGATACGCTCAGTCTGGCGGAAGCCAATATGATACTCAACTTCGGGCACAGCAGGGAACAGTTGGCGAAAGAAGGTGAAATGTCTGTGAATTCATTGCTTACAAGGAGACTTGTAGAGATAGTGAAGTCCCTTGACAGCACCAGGCCTGTAACTGCGGGCTGCAACGAACCGGACCCGGCCAACCATCTTTTCAGGGCGGGTGCCCTCGACATCATCGGGTTCAACTATCATGAAGACTGGTTTGCCGGTGTCCCCGAGAAATTCCCGGGAAAGCCGTTCCTCGTGACGGAGAGTGTTTCGGGACTCGGCACGAGAGGATATTACAGGATGCCGAGCGACAGCATGTACATCTGGCCTCAGGGAAGCGGCTGGTGTGATCCGTCATACAAATGCTCTTCCTATGACAACTGTCATGTCCCGTGGGGATCCACCCAGGAAGAGACTTTGAGGCACGTGAAATTCAATGATTTCATCAGCGGACAGTATATCTGGACGGGATTCGACTATATCGGTGAGCCTACCCCTTATCCATGGCCGGCCAGAAGTTCCTATTTCGGCATCGTCGATCTGGCAGGATTCCCGAAAGATGTATATTATATGTACCAGAGCGAATGGAATCCGGAGAAGAATGTCCTGCATGTCTTCCCTCACTGGAACTGGGAGCCGGGACAGGTCATCGACGTATGGGCATATTACAGCAATGCTGATGAAGTGGAGCTTTTCCTGAACGGCAAGTCTCTTGGAGTGAAGAAAAAAGGTCCCGAAGATTTCCATGTATGCTGGAGTGTGGAATATGAACCGGGGACAATCCGGGCCGTAGCGAAGAAAAACGGCGAAGTCGTAAATGAAGCCGTCCGGCGCACGGCAGGTGAACCCGCGCAGATAAGGCTTACTGCAGACAGGACGCTTATCGATGCCGACGGAGACGACCTTAGCTTCGTGACTGTAGAGATACTGGACAAGGACGGTAATTTCTGTCCTCTTGCTGACAACAGGGTCAGGTTCGGAGTGGAAGGCAACGGCGTCATAGCCGGAGTGGACAACGGCAGCCAGACATCCATGGAGAGATTCCAGGCTTCGGAAAGGAACGCGATGTACGGCAAATGCCTCGTCGTGATCCGGAACAACGGCAAGTCCGGCAAGATAAGGCTGACAGCCTCGTCCGACGGCCTGCAGCCGGGAACTGTCAGCATACAATGCAGATAGCATGCGACGGAATTGCCATAAATATTTTCCGTAACTTAGATTGAGATGATGAAAAGAATTGTAATGCTGCTGGTTTTCGTCGTAGCGGCACTTGCCGGAAGCGTGACTGCATCGGCCCAGTACAGCGATGTCTACCGTAAAGGCGCCAATCTGTATTCCGGTGACATCAGACTTACTCCGGAACAGGTATATTCCCTGCTGGAGAATGTGGAGGGAGTGACAGCCGCAGACTGGGACAAGGCCCGGAAGGGTTTCAATGCTGGTAAAGGGATGCTGATAGGTTTCGGTTCATTGACGGGAGCAGGGCTTCTCGTTACCGGTGTCGGAGTTGTCGGGATGATGGTGGAAGGAGTGGCTCTCGGAATAGGAACGGCATTCGTGGCTCCGATTGCTGTCGTCGCCGGAGAAGACCCTGAAATAACCTATAACAGCAAATTCAGGGGTGTCACGATTGCCGGGCTGTGCGCCACTGGTGTCGGAGTCCTTGGAATAGCCGCGGGAACGACGGTCTACTGCGTGTACAAAAAGCGTATGAACAATATCGCCGATGCATGCAATGCCGTTCCGTCCGCAAGCCTTTCCTTCGGGATGCAGCGGCACGGCGTGGGACTTGCCCTGAACTTCTGACTGCAGAAAAAAGACGACCCAAAAGGCGGAATTTCATCGCTTGTGCAGATAAGGAAACCGAAGTGTA
>DVIP01000128.1 GCA_018711225.1 Candidatus Cryptobacteroides intestinipullorum
GGTCCCACTATCTTGAGCCCCAGACTTTTGGCCGCCGCCACAAAACGAGGCCATGCCTCCGCTGCCTGGGACGGAGTCATATTGGCCTGGTCTTTAAGGTTAGGCTCATTATATGCCAGCACATAGTCCGAATTCGGATCCGCTGCCATGAAAGTGGCGATATTTTCCTGACTGAAACCTGCATTCCAAACCATAGGATAACATGTCATCCCGTTGTCCAGCAACGTTGCCCACGTCCCGGAATCCAGAGGCGTATGAGCCCAGTTATAGCACCATGAAACCCCGTCTCCGAGAACAGACGGCATCAGCGCTGTGCCGGATGCATCACGATGTCTGAAATTCGTACATATTCCCCTTTTGGGACTTTTGCCTTGAGAAGGAACATCTTCCTCAGGATAGAAAGTCTCAAGTTCGGGAAATGTCACTTCCTTATTCGCAGCGTCCTCGTAAGAAATATCCCCTCCGTCTTCAACATTTATATCACACGCCTCTGCAGCGATCAAAGATATTGCCGACAATAATACTATGTATCTGACATTCATAAGTCCAATCCGTTTTAACTGTTTTTACTCTGCCGCTCCGGGCTGTGTCACGATAAGTTCATAAACCGGTTCCGTCGCAGGATCTTCGAGAATCAATGTCTCGGTTTCTTCCGCAGACGTATGTCTGGTAGTAGAAATCGTGTAATCGCCTTCACCGGTATAATATGCCTTGAGGGTCGCAGTACGCGGCTCGGCGGAAGTATTTGCGGAATATGATATCGTGAACCCGTTCATCTCTCCAGGGGAATCCAACCTGCCGCACACTGCACTCAGCCATGATACTTCCTGTCCGTCAGGGCCGAAAGCCTTGAATGTAAGAGCCGAATAGCATGGGTCGTTTCTGGTGTCACCGATATCTGCTCCGTTCAATCTGCAGCCATACCATCCGGAGCCTATCTGTCCCTCCGCAGCAGACGGCAGTTCCGTAGACCAGTGCAGGCTTATGCCTTTATTCTCGAAAACATATTCGAGCACATCACCTTCCGGCAATACAGGTTCATCCTGTTTAGCCTCCTGTGTCACAGTAAACGTAAGTATCGGTTCGCCTTCAGAAATAGCTTCAAGTTCTGCCGGAACAGATTTGTAGGTCCCGACTACAACATATTCGTCTGTATTGTCGAAATATACGTTTATCTTCGCTGTTCTGGCTGTCTCGCCTTCATTTCCATCGCAGCCTATGGTGAAGCTGTTATGTCCTCCGGTACGGACAGCGTATGTCCATGTTACAGGAGAACCTGTAGTCATATCTACGGCCTCGAATCTGAAATCAGTGTAATATACTGCGTCATAATCAGTAACATCTGCGCCATCTACACTGACGATGAAATAGTCTGTCTGTTGAGCTCCTCCTCCATATTCGAAGCTGTAGTCCAGTTTCGTAATACCCTTGTTCGTAAACTGGTAAATAAGCTCATGCTGGGATTCTGTCGCACCTGATATTATGACCGTTGTATTGTTAATACCGCCTGCAACAAACGGCGATGACCCGGACATGTATTTTTCATAGGATTTCACTTCGCCGTTCACTGTTATGTCAATCAGAATCCGCTGACTCAAATTAAGGGTAAACGGTGCTGAAGAAAGATAGAACGTGCCTGTCTGTCCTGCACCGATAACGGCATCAGTAACATCCAGAGAAGCTTCTGCCACCGCCTCGGCCGCTTTCAGAGTGCCGTCCGACGGAGAAATGTAAAATGTTCCCGTCATCGGGAATTCCTGGTCGTTTTTCAGAGTAATATTCGTTATGGCGATGGATTCCGAGGATGTATTGTTCACTGTAACGGCGAACAATGTCGTGGCATGGTGCATTTCCACGGATGTCTTGGTAGTGTAGCCGTAAAGAGGGGCATCAATGTGAGTTCCTGTGCCGACACCGCTCTGTTTACCAGACGAAATGGTTACGGGAGCTGTAGTATAACCTTCGGCATCAAGAGACGCGAAGGATGCATCGTATGGATATATGACACTCATGTTGTCGTATGCCACCATTTCCGATTCGGATTCAGTGAAGATATTGCCCTCGCCTTTATTGAAACGGTGGCCGCTATAGGCCCCGTCCAATGATGCTATGACCGACAATGCGTCATCGTCATCCCATGTCACCGTATAAGGTGGAGCATACGTAGTCTTAGTAGAAGAAATAGTGGCTTCTATAGTATATGTTTCACCTCCGGATGCTGCATCAGTTTGAGGTTCATCTATTTCGGCTTTGTTACAACCCATGACTGCAGCAGCCATGGCGACAAAAGAGAAAATATATTTTTTCATAACACATTAGAAATTAAAACCGTCAACATAATCCGGGGCACCAAGGCCCATTTCCTCTACTTCACCACCTGAAGCTGCGAAGCCTTTTTCCGCTGCCATTGTTATGCAGTCAAACACAGGACTTTCATAATGCCCTGTCATTTTTATTTCATCATTTTTCATTTCTGTCAATTTTTATAAGAGGGTGATACAACAGGCGTCGAATTTCACCCTCTTACTGTAAAACACTATATAACTAACCTATTCAGCTATTTTTTGTAAATGAAGACTGCATCATAATGCACCCTGTCACCAGCGCGCGAACCGCTGCGGACGCAAAGATTATTGGTAGCTGTTCCAAAGCCTGTCCAGCCTGCAGCAACGATAGTAGACATAGGTATCTCGATTTCGGTCCATTCACCTTCTGTCACGTTATAAGCATCCCATCTCACTTCGTATGCAGTTCCGCCTTGCTTGACATCCAGCAGGAAGTTCGAGCCGGCATTTGGAGTTCCCTTGACTGCAGCATGGAAATACCAGCCTTCACTGTCAGCGACAATGGCATCGATTATCGGTGTCATTTCATCAGTACCTCCCTCGGCAGGAGTATACGTATATCCTGCGCCTGACCAGCCTACAGAGCCGACTTTCAATGCCATATAGCCATCCATAGTACCGTAGAAATTGGTTCCTACTGCACTTTCATCCGCAAGCAGGGAGTCTCCATTCGGCCAGATATAGAAATGAGTTGTGTTCATATTCTCGGCAAGAGAAAGGACAATCTTGTCCCCGAGAGACGAAGTGCAAGTCGGGTCAAGCTGCCATACTATATATTCCTGCCCCTGTAGGGACGGATGAACCTCACCCTGCTTGTCCTGAGATATCGTGATAATGACATCTGCGGCACCCTCAGCACTTATCACCAGCTGATGGTTGCGTGCTTCTCCCGTATTTTCCGTAGGTGTGACCGTTACAGTGTTGCCTGAAGCCGTCGCAGTATACCAGTCCGCCGTCTCGCCTACAGTGAATGCAGGAGCATTGGTAGTCACAGTTATAGTCTGCGGAGATGTGGAATTCCAGCCGAAACTGAGTGAAGTAGGAGAGGCGATAAGTGTATACTCCGTAGTCTCGGAGCCGCCGTCTCCATCATTGTTCCCGTCATTTCCGGTCTGGTCAGTCCCATTGTCCTTCTCGCATGCAATGATTCCGACACATGCGACCATTGCGCACATTGTCTTGAATAGAAGATTCCTTTTCATGTCTTGATGTTTTTAATGGTTGATAGTTAGTGATATTTAAATTGTGAATGAATTTCTAATACCCCGGATTCTGGTCGATGCCGGTAAGACGTCTTTCCTCGGCCGGTATAGGGAAAATCTCGTGCACTCCCTTACGGAAGGTCTGGACTATGCCGCCATAGATGGACTGCACCTGCTCCGTATTGATGAAAGCATTCATTTTCTCGGCAGCAATGCCCCAGCGGTTCAGGTCGAACCAGCGGTGACCTTCCATCGCGAGTTCCACACGCCGTTCATGACGGATGGCATGGCGCAGGTCATCCAGATTATCCTGCAGCTGCCTGGTCTCGTATGTACCGGATGCGGCATCGAATATCCTGATACTGTAGCCAGGAAATGCAGGAAGAATGTCCGGATTCCCTCCCCTGGCTCTGCTGCGCACCCGCTCCAGAAGAGTCTTCGCCGTAGCCGCATCGCCGCACTCCACACATGCCTCGGCATACATCAGCAGCACGTCGGCATAGCGGATTTCCTTGGTATTGATAGGATCACGAGGATTGTTCGGATCCAGCTGGTATATGCCGCCATCCTCACCGTCCGTCATCATGGCATATTTCAGACTCAGGGTATTGACCTGACCGTCATAAAAGTCTTCGGTAGGATTGTCCACTTCATCTTCAGTCAGCTCATATATGGTCATATCCTTGCGCGGATCACCGGCCTCGTATTCTTCCTGAAGATCTCTCGTAGGCCTGTTGTATCCCCATCCCGTGCTGCCTCCGGTAAACTTGGACGACCGGCATCTCTGCTGACGGCAGATCAGGGAGCCGCGGTGTCCTCCCGCGCCCCAGTCACTGGTAGCGTCATTGGTATACTGTATCTCGAATACCGATTCTATCCCGTTCTCTCCTGCCAGAGTGAAATTGTCCCAATAGTCCGGACACAGGTCATATTCTCCCGAATTATAAATCTGCTCTCCCCAGTATCTGGCATTCTCGTATGCCGAACGGCCGTCCACGTCAGGCAGATAGTCATGCCCCGTCATGAAAGCCTTGACTAAAAGAGCGTATGCCGTTCCCTGTGTCACATGCCCGATCTCAGATTCCGCATACCGGGACTTCGGCCAAAGGAATGTGGCCGCATTCTTCAGGTCCGAGACAATCCCGTTCCAGACAGTAGTCAGCTCCGCCCTCTGGAGGTCCATCTGCTCCGTACCCTCGATGACATCCGTATAATATGGGATCTTGCCGAATACCCTGACCAGACGCATGTAGTAGAATGCACGCAGGCACTGGGCCTCCGCTATATAACGGGCCTTGAGACTCATGTCCATATACTCGTCCGGCTCCACTTCGTTTATGTCACGTATGGCCCTGTTGCACCTGGCGATTCCCACATACTGGATGCGGTAGAACTGCAGAAGAATGTCATTGTCGGCATTCACCCTGAAATTCTCCATATCCAGCAGGTTCGCATCCTCTTCCACGAACTGGCCGCCCTTGAAGGCATCATCGGAACAGATATCGCCGATAAACCATTCGTCGAGATAATATCCGTCCCGGTACTGGATCTGCATCGGTGCATAGCAGGCCACAACTACCGGTCCGCAAGACTGTCCGTCCACATAATATTCGTCAGTCTCCTGGGTACCTGCCGGTACTTCCATAAGCCAGTCCTGACAGGATGTGCCGAGAAGACCTGATACAAGAATTATTGTCAATGAAAATTTTCTCATTTTCCTGAAGTTTAGAAAGTAAAGCTTACGCCGAGCATGAATGTCCGCGACTGCGGATAGTTTCCGTAATCCACTCCACCGCCCACTTCCGGATCATAACCGGAATATCTGGTGATGGTGAAAAGGTTGTTGGCCGCGAGGTACACCCTGAAATTCTGCATTCTGATTTTCTGCAGCGTTTTCTGCGGTATGGTATATCCTATCTGGAAATTCTTCAGCCTCAAATACGAGCCGCTTTCCAGGAAACGGTCAGAAGCCCAGAAATTCACGGTATGGTTAGGATTCGGCAGCGAGCCGTCAGGATTGTCAACAGTCCACACATCCCTCATGGCCGTACTCAGCTGCGACTGAAGCCCGTTTCCTTCTATTCTCTCCCTGAGTGCATTATATACCATATTGCCGTACACGCCCTGGAAGAACATCGTCACATCCACCGGTCCCCATCCGAGATTTACGTTGATTCCGTACGTGAACATCGGGAACGGGTTTCCTATAACCTTCATATCCTCCAGATCATCCAGCTCACCGTCTCCGTTCTGGTCCTTGTACCTTATATCCCCGACCTCGAAACCGTGGATGTTCCTGGTGGCATTATATTCGGCTATTTCAGGGTCATTGTCAGGATTGGGCCTGATATGGAAAAATTCGTCGATTTCTTCCTGTGAACGGAAAATTCCCTCGGCCTCATACCCCCAGAAAGAATTTACGGCATATTCCTGGTCGGAAATGGTCTTGTCCCCGTATACCGGGTCGGCTCCGTTCATGTTCAGTATTTCATTTTTGACAAAGGAAATATTTCCGCTTATGTCATAGAAGAAGCTGCTGTTCCCGAGCTGGAACGAATCCCGCCATCCGAGCTGGAGTTCGACCCCGCTGTTGCGCATGGTACCGATATTGTCCACTGCGGTATAGAGAGAGCCGACATAGTAAGGAAGCCTGCGGGCGAGCAGGAGATCTTTGGTATCCCTGATGAAAAAGTCTGCGGTACCGGTAAGCCTGTCACCGAAAAAACCGAAGTCCACTCCGAGATTGTAGTGCTCGGATATCTCCCATTTCCCGTCCAGATTCTTGATACTGGTAACAGCTGCTCCGGTAGCCAGTTCCTGGACATCGAAGTTCCCCGGGCCGAAAGGATAACCGAGATTTGCATACTGGCTGGACTCCATGGTCATGGTGAAAAGGTTGGCATCCACACTGTCATTTCCGAGAAGTCCCCATCCGAAACGGAGTTTCAGCAAAGACACCTTGTCGCTATCCTTCAGCCAGTTCTCTTCATTCAGTTTCCAGGCCACGGCGACAGAGGGGAAGTGACCCCAAGGATGATTCTGGAACGACCTGTTTCCATCGGAACGCCAGTTGAATGTCAGAAGATACCTGTTCCCGTAATCATAAGTAAAGCGGCCTATAAACGACATTCTCCTGTAAGGTCCGTAATACGAACCTCCGTATGTGAAGTCGGATGTAGCGTATGCAAGTGACCAGAACCTTTCGTCAGTATGCAGGAGATTGCTTCCGCCCACACCGACACTTTCATTTTCGGAAATATCTATGGTCTGTCCTGCCATAATCGAGAAACCGTGCTTTCCGATATCCTTGTTATAGGTCAGATAATTGTTGAAGTTCAAGGATTTCGACCTGCTCATGTTCTGGGATATCATATTGTCGTCCCGCTTGTCGGCATTGGAATGATAATATGCCTCGGTAAACGAACGGGAATGCACGAACGAGAGGTCAAAATTAAAATCGGAATGGAATACCAGTCCTTTCACTATATTCAGATCCAGATATATGTTGCCCACGAAACGCTCGGTGCTTCCGCGCGGGAAATCATGAGTCGCCATCGAATACGGATTCACTACGTTCTTGAAATTCGATGCCGCCGCAATACGGCCGCCCAAATCCTCTCCGAGATAATTCAGGCTGCCTTCCGGATAATAGGCAGGATCCCACGGAGCCATGGCAAGGGCGGCGGAAATCACCGACGCACCGGGCTGGGAATTATTGTTCAGAGACCAGCGCGATTTGGTGGATGAAAAATTCAGGCTGCTGCCTATCTTCAGCCACTTCTTTATCTGAGACGATGCATTATAGTGAAGATTCAGCCTGTTGTACCACGAGCCTATCACCGTACCGTCCTGGGAAAAATAATTGGCACTGAATGTCTGGCTTACCTTTCTGCTTCCTGAGTCCACCGAAAGATAATAGTTCTGTATAGCTGCATTGCGGAACACTTCATCCTGCCAGTCAGTATTCTGGGCGGCATAATTGAAGCCTTGTCCCGGCACATCAGTAGCTACCGGGAAATCAGCCACGCCTCCGATACGGGCATAGTTGAGCCATCCGTTCAATCCTCCGGTCTGATAGGCTTCCAGTTCCGCCTGACTTGCCCCGTTTATTTTGAACATCGTCTCCAGATGTTCCTGAGACTGCATCAGATCCAGCTTGCGCCATCTCGTCTGCACGCCTGCATACGCCTCGAATGTTACGGAAGCCTTTTCATTATTGGATGCGGATTTGGTAGTGATGAGGATGACACCGTTTGCCGCACGGGAACCGTAGATGGCCGCCGATGCGGCATCTTTCAGAACTTCGGTAGTAGCGATGTCATTGGGGCTGAGAAAATTGATATCGTTGACTATCATTCCGTCCACGACATACAGGGGAGACACGCCTGCATTAACGGAACCGATACCGCGGATTCGTATGGAGACATCGGACCCCGGCTGCCCGGTATTGGAAGTGACTGTGACTCCGGCGACCTTGCCCTGGAGTGCTGCGCCGACGGATGCGACTGCAGCCTTTTTAAGTTCGTCACCCTTTACTGAAGATACTGCACCTGTCAGGTCGCTTTTCTTCACTGTACCGTACCCGATGACTACGAGTTCATCGAGCTGGGTGGCGCTTTCCGAAAGTTTTACATTGATACGTGAGCGGCCGCCTATGGTCTCGCGGACATCAGCATACCCAAGACAGGTGAATAGCAGCACCCCCCCCCCATCGGTTTCTCCGATGGTCAGAGACCACGAGCCGTCGTCGGAAGTCATAGTACCATGCGATGTTCCCTCAAGAATCACGGCAACCCCTGCCAAAGGGCTGTCATCTTCAGAAGAAGTGACTACACCACTGACAGTTCCGGTTTGTGCCACAGACAGAACCCAGACACAACACAGGAAAAATACGGATAAGATTTTCTTCATGTACAGTTGGTATTAGTCGTAACGGTTATTAATCGCTGACAAATATAATCACTATGCACGGACTGCCGTCTTCGTTTTCTGACCATATATCTATGTTTCTTGTCCAAACGGCATATCAGACAAATAAGTGCTGATTCCGCTGTTTTTTCGTCGAATCGAGGCCGGCAACTTCGTTTTTTATTATTATATTGCAGACATTAACCGCATATCGGATGGAACCTATAAAATATATCGCACAGAACCAGCGGGACCGGGAATGGGGACTGACTGTATGTTCTGTCGGACATCAGAAAATCGCACCGGGAGAAGACTATCCTCCGAAAAAACACAACCAGGAATATATGTTCGACCCATCACACGGCCGGGTACTTCCGGAATACCAGCTTATCTACATAGTGGACGGGAAAGGCACCCTGGTAACAAAAAGCGCCGGCAAAACGGCTGTGGAAAGCGGGGACATGTTCATATTGTTCCCCGGAGAATGGCACTCCTACAAACCCGATGACAGCACCGGATGGAACGAATACTGGATAGGTTTCCAGGGAATAAACATCGACAACAGGGTAAAAGCCGGCTTTTTCTCTCCGGAGGCCCCGCTTTTCCACATAGGTTACAATGAGTTCATCATCAACCTGTATCACGAGGCGATACGCACGGCCATGCGGCAGGAACCGTTTTTCCAGCAGCTTCTGGCTGGAGTAGTGAACCATATGCTCGGAATCTTGTTCATGACCGGGAACAGGAATGCACTGACAAAGGACGAGGAATCAGTCAGAATCGTGGATATGGCGAAAAGCCTCATGGACGACAGCATAGAAAATGATATCAGGATGCCGGATATCGCAGACAAGCTAAGTATAAGCTACACGAAATTCCGCAGGCTGTTCAAGCAGTATACCGGTCTGTCACCTGCCCAGTATTTCATAAATCTCCGCATACACCGGGCCAAGGAAATGCTCAGAGGGACATCCGCATCCATAAAGGAAATCTCCATCACCCTTCATTTCGAAAGCGCAGAATATTTCACCACCATGTTCCGGTCCAGGACAGGAATGACACCTACAGAATTTCGCAGGGCATAGCATTTCGTTCAGGCTGTCGTCGTTCCGGCAGATTGTTTCGTTCCGGCAGATTTGCAATCTGCCGGCATTGTAAGCAGCAAGTTTTGTAAGCAGCCGGATTACAAATCCGGCTGTACGGTTTATACGCAAAGCCGCTTGTGCGGTTTATACTACAATAATCCGATTGTACGACAATAATCCCGACTTGTACGGCAAAGGATCCTGCTGTATGGCAATCAATCGGCTCAGAATCAAAAAGAAAGCAGGTCCCCTCCCCAAGGAACCTGCCCATATATAAAACGAACTTAACAAATAGACACGAAAAAAATTCTTATGTCTGGTGCAAAGGTAACGATTTAACAGGATTTTCCAAACATTTTTTCGATTTATTTTAATCCCTTTATATCCTGATTAAAAATTAAAACAAAAACACCCTGTTTGAGTTAAACAACGGAAATCACCGTACCATCATGCGATGGCGGAGGTTCATTTTTTAACCTTTCACGCATAAGGACATTTTCCGGTCTGTCCGGGATACCCGTATAGCAAGTGCCATGCCGAAAAGATCAGAGGTTTACGGAAACCCCTACAGTAAGGCGAAGAGGCTTCGACATCTGGAAAAACGATTTGCCGACAGACTTGAAATAGAAAACCGCATAGCGCGAATCCGTAAGATTCTCTCCCCTCAGAAATATGTCGAACCATTTGAAATGGCCGCGGACATCTGCTCCGAGAACAGCATAAAACGGCTGCGAAAGCGTATTGGCCTCATCCCACCATATTTTTCCCAGAGCGGACACCTCCACTCCGGCTGTAATACTCCTGAAATAATCGTTGTCCATATCCCAGCGGTACTGGACACGGGCGTTCAATGTATGTGCCGGAGAATAAGGGATTCTTTTCCCCTTGTAGTCCGCCAGTCCGTCATTGTAGTTCGTGAAACGGGCATCGCAGAAACCGTATGTCGCCGTCATTGAAAAATTCCTGTATCCGTAGCCGAACTCGGCCTCGGCGCCTATGCTGCGGGAATTGCCGGCATTGGCCATCATACGCCCGGTGCTGGTGCCTGTCGGGAAGACAGTTATCTGCTGGTTAAGACACATTATACTATATATCGAGGCAGTACCTCTGAAATTGTGTTGCCCGCGGCTGAACGAAAAGCGCGTACCCACTTCCACATTAAGGCTGCGTTCCGGCTTGTACACAGTATCATCCGCGCCGACGGAACTTTCCGGCAGTGTGACAGGAGAATCCTTCATCAGCTCCGCCATCAACTTGTTCTGCAGGATGTCGGAAAATATCTGCGTATTGAATCCTCCTGACTTGTACCCTTCGGAAAAGGTGGCGAACAGCTTGAAAGCCCCGAAATCATATAGTGCAGACAGCTTGGGCATTATTTCAAGATAGCTTATGTCCTCCCGGCCGCTGTAAACGGATTCGCAAGGGATATACCTGTCTCCCATGAACGGGCTTACGGTATAATGCACTACTGCCCTGCTGTCATAATCCATTCCGGACCACTCGTAATCGAACCTGATACCCGCCGTAAGGGTCCACCTGCCAAGCATGAAATACGATTCGTGATACAGGGCGGCCCCGGCTGTGGCAATGCCGAAATCACTCGGTATATCGAACTCGTCCTCCTGGAACAGAAGCGAAGCCCCCATCTGACTGAGACCGGCGTTTGCATTGTCCAGAATCAGCTCCTGAATACCGTCATGCTTGAAACGCACCGGAGCAGACATGTCGTTGTATTTTCCGAAAGCGAAAAAACCAGTCTGCCAGTTCCACCAGGACTTTCTCCATCCGCCCTCCGGCTTAAGTATGAGCTCCTGAGTGACCGCGCCCTCAAGCTGCTCCTGGGCCAACGTGAACATGGAGCGCGTGGTGAAATCCTGATCCATCACCATCTTGTCCGCCAGGAACTGCAGGCTGGTGACGGAATTGAGAGTCCAGTTCTCCGACATATACTTGAACTTGAGGCCCTCGGTCACGTTCAGCCTCCGGTAACGGCACGGATCATTGTACGCTACCGGAGCGAGATCGCCGCTTTCCGGATCATACTCACGGTACGGATATCCGCCCTGGTCGGTCAGAGATGCAGAAAGGATATTTTCGAATATAAGGTTGCGGCGCAACTGTTTCCAGACCCTGAACCTGAAATTCAGGGCATCTGACCGGTCCACATATTCATTGTCGTACGTATTAAGATAAAAGCCGTCCGTATGCCTGTATGCCACGGAAGCCCCGAATCCGGACTTGCCGCATACAGAAAGCCTGGCGAGGACGGAATTGGCATTCCCGTATTCCAGGGAAATCCTGCTTTCATGACAGTTCTCTGGAGAAAAAGTCGTGAGGGACAATACCCCGCACATGGAATTGCGTCCGTACAATGTGGACTGAGGTCCTCTCAGAAGCATGGCGCTGCTGATATCGTACATCCCCGTATCGTATGAATTCTTGTTCATGACCGGAATATCGTCGATATAAAGGCCGATGACAGGATTGTCGATCCGGGACCCGAATCCTCTGAGATATACGGAAGATGTCATGGAAGAACCGTAATCCGGAATATGGAGGTTAGGCACCAGTGAAGACAGTTTCTTGATATCGTCTATGCCCCTGGTGTCCATCTGCGCCATATTCAGTCCGGTAACAGGAGACGCCACCTGTCCGACCGGCAGTACCTGCTTGTAATCCGAAACCAGCACGGCCCCCGACAATGTATCCGACAATGCAGTTTCCTCCGCAGGACCGGCATCACCGGCAGGAGCCGCAAGCAATACAGATGATAGGAATAATGGCAAAATCATAAATTTGTCATTTTTGTCATATCCTGTCGCCGATATTGGCAACAGGCCTGCAAAGATAATAATTCCCCGACAAGCCTCAAATTTTAGCGCACAGATATAAAAAATTATTGTATCTTTGTTTTTTATGGAAAGGGCTCCCCCTCGGCTGTCGGGGAGTTTGTAAAATACTTTTTTTATGGTTCATTTGTTATCTGAATTGCCGTACGGCAAGGACGCTCTTGCTCCGGCCATCAGCCTGGAAACCATGGAATATCACTATGGGAAACATTTCCAGGCCTATATAGACAACCTGAACAAGCTCATTGAAGGATCGCCATACGAGGATATGGAGATCGGGGAAATAGTGATGAAGGCCGGCGGAGCCATCTTCAACAACGCAGCCCAGGCATGGAATCACGATTTCTATTTTCAGACACTGACTCCTTCACCTGTGGAAATGCCTGAAATTCTGGCAGAAAAACTGGAAAAGACTTTCGGCTCCGTCCAGGATTTCAAGTCCGAGTTCATAAAGGCCGCAGCCACGGTTTTCGGGTCAGGATGGGCATGGCTGTGCAAGGACAAGGAAGAAAACCTGTCTATTGTCACGACACAGAATGCCGACAATCCCATGACACAGGGGCTTAAGCCGCTGCTGGTCATAGACGTGTGGGAACATGCATATTACATAGACTACAGGAACAGAAGGGCCGCATATCTTGAGGCCATCTGGAATCTGATAGACTGGGAGAAAGTGTCATCAAGACTCTGAGGCTCTCCCGGACAGACAAAACTCTAAATACAATTTTGATTATGAAAAAGTACGTTTGCATTATCTGCGGATACGAATACGATCCTGCAGTAGGAGATCCGGACAGCGGTATCGAACCGGGGACTGCATTTGAAGACCTTCCTGCAGATTGGGTATGCCCTCTCTGCGGTGTCGGAAAAGAAGATTTCAAGGTAGTCGAATAACGGCCGGACTGACAGCAATCACGGGGCGTTTCCCTGTGGTTTTTCAGTAGCGGAATGAGGGTGACCAAAAGTGACTTTTGGTCACCCTCAAACGTCTTTCTTCGAAACCATTGACGAACAGAATGCAATTGTGCTCGCACAAATTGCCGAAGTGAGGATAAGGATCCGGCACTTGTGGTGGCGCATCCAAACGGAGGCGTCAAGATACATTCTACATGACAGAACAGTGTTTCAGCAAAGCCACGGGAACGGATGACAAGGAACCAATCACAGACTTTAAATCCGACGAAAAAACGCCGTCATCCGTTCATCTGCGGAGTGATTCCGGATACAGTGTGGGAAAATGGCTGCGCGGAATACATGTCATCCGCTAGCATTATTTATTCAAAATTCAATACAATACAGTCAATCTGACCGGATAGATGAATTAAACAGAATTTTTTTTATAACATTGCCGAAAATGTTTATGACTTATGAAAAGAATTCTGTTTCCTTTTTTTATCGCAATGACTTTGTTGTTGACGGAGATACGCAGTATGGCTGCAGATGACAGGATAATGACGTTATTTGGCAAGTACATTGATCCCGAAAACGTCCTTCCTGAATATCCGCGTCCTATAATGGAACGCACAGGATGGATAAATTTGAACGGATTATGGGATTATGCGATAGTAGATATCGGGAAAGATTTTCCGGACAGTCCTGACGGAAAGATACTCGTACCGTTTGCCGCCGAGTCCGTTCTTTCCGGCGTCGGAAAAACTGTCGGAGAAGAAAAAGAACTTCTGTACCGGACTGAATTCAGCATTCCTGATGAATGGAGGAAAAAAAGAATAATCCTGAATTTTGGTGCAGTAGACTGGAAAGCGGAAGTACTTGTCAACGGAGTCATAACCGGTAGTCATACCGGTGGATACACTCCATTCAGTATTGACATTACCGATGCTGTCAGCAAAAAAGGAAAAAATATTTTGACCGTAAGAGTCTGGGACCCTACTGATAAAGGATTCCAGCCTCGTGGGAAACAGGTTTCCAAACCTGAAGGTATCTGGTACACTCCGGTTACGGGAATATGGCAGACGGTATGGCTTGAGGCAGTAAACGCTGCTTATATATCAGGTCTGAAAATCACCCCTGACATTGACCGGAAAACTGTAGAGATTTCGGCTGACTTGACAGGATGTGACAATAATTATGTCCTCACAGCAGATATCCTTGACAAAGAGAAAACCATCGCTACAGGGAAAAGCTTCAACAGTCGGACAATCACAGTTACAATGCCTGAGGATATAAAATTGTGGAGTCCGGACTCGCCGTTCCTTTATGATCTGGAAATAAAGCTCGTACATAACGGCAATGTCACAGATGAGGTAAGGAGTTATACAGCCATGAGAAAATATTCCATCATAAAAGATGAAGACGGAATAAAACGACTTGCCTTGAACGACAAGCCTCTATTCCAATTCGGACCTCTGGACCAGGGATGGTGGCCGGACGGTCTGTATACTGCTCCGTCAGATGAAACAATGGCTTACGATATTCTACAGACAAAAAATCTTGGCTTCAACATGATACGCAAACATGTCAAGGTTGAGCCAGCACGCTGGTATACATGGTGCGACCGTGTAGGACTGATAGTATGGCAGGACATGCCGAACGGTGACAAAAACCAGGCATGGACGCGCACAGCCTGGTACGACGGAAAAGAGCCGGAAAGAAGCACGGAATCAGAGGCATGCTACAGAAAAGAATGGAAAGAAATCATTGATTGTCTGTACAACTATCCTTGTATCGGAGTCTGGGTACCGTTCAACGAAGCTTGGGGACAGTTCAAGACCCGAGAAATCGCACAATGGACGAAAGACTATGATCCGACAAGAAGCGTAAACTCCGCCAGCGGAGGAAATCATTACCATGACTGCGGGGACATACTCGATCTGCACAATTATCCTGAACCCGAAATGTACCTTCATGATACGGCGCGGGTAAATGTCCTGGGAGAATATGGAGGAATAGGTTATGCTGTGAAAGGACATCTGTGGGCTCCTGACAGAAACTGGGGCTATATACAGTTCAACTCCAGGGATGAAGTGACAGATGAATACATAAAGTATGCGGAAAACTTGTACGACCTTATCAGCAAAGGCTTTTCTGCCGCAGTATATACACAGACGACAGATGTCGAGATAGAAGTGAACGGTCTGATGACATATGACAGGAAGGTTATCAAGGTAGACGAAGACCGAATACGGGATATTAACAGGAAAATCACACACTCTTTGGACAAAACAGCTTCCGGACTGCATCCGAGTGATTTCATCAGCGGTACAGGAGATGAAGCGACCGCACTTTACACACTAACCAACAAACGCGGGATGGAAGTATGTATCACCAATTATGGCGGGAGAATAGTATCTGTCATGGTTCCTGACAGAAACGGAAAAATGCGTGATGTAGTACTTGGATTCGACAACATCAATGACTACCGGTCTATAAAAAGTGACTTCGGAGCAACCATAGGCAGGTATGCTAACAGAATAGCGGACGCTAAAATAAACATCGACGGAAAGACGTTCCTTCTGGAGCCGAACGACAACGGGAATTGTCTGCACGGAGGTCCGGACGGGTGGCAGTACCGGATATACAAGGCCACACAGAAGGATTCATCCACTCTGGAACTGGAAATCGTATCTACTGACGGCGACCAGGGTTTCCCCGGTAAAATACATGCTATCGTCACATACAGGTTGACAGAGGATAATGCCATAGATATTTCCTACTCTGCCACTACGGACAAGCCGACCGTCATAAACATGACCAATCATTCATATTTCAATCTCTCCGGAGATCCTTCTCAGGGTGCGACAGGGCATATTCTCCAGGTCAATGCCTCCCGATATACGCCGGCTTCGGATTACAAACTTATTCCGACAGGTGAAATACTGTACGTAAAGGGAACCCCTTTGGACTTCACATCTCCAAAAACCATCTCCGAGGACATAGATGATGATTTCGGACAGCTTGCCAATGCACGCGGATACGACCATAATTTCGTTTTGGACACCGAAAACGATATTTCCAGGATTGCAGCGACACTTTACAGTCCAGAAAGTGGAATCAGACTGGATGTATTCACCACGGAACCGGGGATACAGGTATACACGGGGAACTTTCTGGATGGATCAATAAAGGGAAAGTTCGGGACCGAATACGGATTCCGCGCCTCAGTATGTCTGGAAACCCAGCATTTTCCTGACTCTCCAAATCACGAAGAGTGGCCCGGTACTGTCCTGCGCCCGGGAGAGACATATTCCAGCAGATGCATTTACAAGTTTTCCACACAAGACTGATTACTTGCTGAAGAATTTCAATTGTTGATTACGGGAAACTCGCTTATTCTCAGATCGGTGCATCCGTAAGGAATCAGAATTATCCTTTCATACTCTCCCGAAGAACGGTACGCCGAATTTCCACTGGCGCATTTCCCGGGAATCTGACTGTAAGGGAAAGGGCCTGCAGAGCCATTGTACAATGTCCAATGTGGCAGTCTTGCGGCCCTTGCCTCGATATACACCGGAGCATTATCAGGAGACCAGTACCAGTCAGAGGATAGTCTGAGAGAGTCTGTATTCACCTTGAATGTCTTTTCAGGAGCATTTACGTCCGACTTTATCAAGGCATAATTCCACGGACTTTCGGGATAAACCTCCCAATATGTCTTTCCATAACCGACATCCTCGGTAAAAAATTTCTCCACCCATTTGGACTCTATTTTCAGAGCGTACGATAGCGGGCCTCGTTCTACAGATGCAGCATTCTCATACCATCTGCTGACTGTCGTTTTCATAGGGAAATCAAGGACAACGACGTCCCCGTCACGCCATTCCCTTTCAATCCGGAAAATCTCCCCGGGAACAATACCTGCACACTCATTACCGTTCACAACTACGGCTGCCGCAGAATCAGTCCAGGAAGGAACCCTGAGTTCTAGCGGGAATTCCGCAGACATGCCTTCAGGAATATCAATTTTCAGGACAATGGTCTCTTCGAACGGGTAAGCAGTGATTTCCTCTATAATGACTTCGATTCCGGAAATCTTTGCCTCGACTCTGCTGGGGGCATAGACCAGTGCCGCAAGTCCTCCCTCTGAAGTGCCATACCACAAATTCCTGGTAAATTTCGGCCATCCCTGGTGCAAATTGCTGAGACAACACGGAAATCCGGTAAGAAATCCCATCAGGAGACTTGTTCCTCCGTTATACACATCGAAATTATGCGCTCCCGCCGTTATCTGGACCTGATTGGCCTGCTGGAAATACTGATGAAGTCTGAAATCGTCAGACGTTTGTGCCGGAAACGCATTGAATGCCAGCCTTTCGAGATAATCGGCATATACAGGATCCCCGGTGATTTTCATTATTTCCTCCAAAGAAAACATAAGTTCCACTATGGCACAGAGTTCCGAGCCTTGCACAGGGTTGTTGCCGTGAAGGGTCTCATCGCCGCCGAACGCTCCGCTCGGATAACCATTATATTTCACAAGGTCTTCAAGCCCTTTTTCCACGGCAGCGATATATTCAGGCTTTTCGGGATGTATCTGCCAATAGACCGCAGGTTCTTTTATTCCCTGGGCCAGATTCACGCAATGGATTGTCCCGGGACGGGACAGATCATCAGTTTCCAGAAACATGCCTGTAAAGTCAAAACTCTGTGCGTGCATAAGTTCCACGAGGTCCAGAAGCCATTCATCCCTTGTCTTCCCATAGAGCCATAGGACGGACATCATATTGTCGCATACCCTGAATGCTGCCCAGTCTGTCCAGTAGTCCACAGGTTTTTCCGGCAAAGTCTCCAACTGATACCTGAAATAGCGCTCCATGAAATCCAGGACTCTTTTGTCCCCTGTAGCGTCATAATGCTGCTGCAGAACTTTCAGCATCACCATTCTCGGCCACCAGTCCTCGGAATTGCCCCGCTGAAGACCACGCTCTGCGGGATAATTTACGGACGGACCGAAAAAACCGTTCTCCTTCTGGCTCGCAAGTGTCCATTCGATCCACGGGCGGGCCTTCTCCTTCAATGAATCATCATCCAGAATATAAGCCAGGGGAAGGAGGCCGTCTATCCAATAAGGACCTCTTTCCCACTGATCCCCGTCGCCGCCAAGCCACCCGTTCCTCTCGCCCATTACCTGAGGATATGTCCTGTCGAGATCGGCCGTAATACCGTCGCGCTGACGGACAAGCATTTCCTTCAGCCAGCCTTCAGCCCTTACATCTCCAAGCGGCAGTTCTTCATATTTCCGGGAAACGGACTGCGCATCACCGGCATGGGGGACAAATGATAAAACCGTTACAAGAAAAAACGTCAACAGCAATCTCGACATACCAGGCAAAAGTTAATGTTATTCTATTTCATTATAGCAATTCCAACAGGTTCCTTGTATTTTATCGGACATCTATTTCCGCAGACAGTACAGGACTTGCGGCGTTTTCGGCGACAGTGATTCTAAACCTGCCCGGTGTAACGACAAAATCATGGGATTCAATATCGTAATGGCTGAAGGCATCATGCCCGAGATGTATTGTGACCGTGGTTTCCTCTCCCGGAGCAAGCCTTATCTTGGAAAAGCCCTTCAGTTCCCTGTCAGGTCTTGGGACTTCCGGACTGCATTCCGTAACATATATCTGAGGGACATCTGATGCTGCATATTTCCCGTTATTTCTTACAGTAAACGTGACATCATAACCGTTCCCTGCTGACATCACTTCCAGATCCGAATATCCGAAATCAGAGTATGTAAGGCCGTACCCGAACGGGAAAAGAGGTGTCCGTCCGAAATGTTCCATACCCCGATAACCGGAAAAGACTCCTTCATAATAGACCGTATGGAAAAACCTGTCTCTCTTTTCAGGTACGATTTTGTTTTCCCTTTTGGCGTAATACGGATATGACGGATTTGCCTCTTCGGATCCCCAGAAAGTGAACGGCAGTCTTCCGCAAGGAGAAACCTTTCCCGATATCAAATCGGCAAGAACCCTTCCGCCTTCCTGACCGGGATACCAGTCCAGAATCACGGCCTTCACTTCGTCAAGCCACGGCATAGCCACTTCTCCTCCTGAATTGACTATCACAATGACATTGGAATTAAGCCCGGCAATTTTGAATATCAGACTGTCCTGTCCATCCGGAAGATGAAATGTCCTGTCATATCCTTCCCGTTCCGTTTTTTTCGTATACCCCGCTGAAACGATGACAACAGAAGCTTTTTTTATAGTTGCCTCATCAAACTCCAGACTTTCATCAATAGCCACATGAGTGACATTCTGCGCTCCTGCCATTTCTCTGATACCATCCAACAGAGTAACGCCTTCACCGTCCATAAGCGAAACCTCACCACTGCCGCCACCAAATGGTATTATATCGGAATTTGGACCAATCACCGCTATATTTTTCATTCTTTTACGGGAAAGAGGCAATATATCGTCATTTTTCAGAAGAACAGGGCCTTCAAGAGCCACTTCATATGCAATGCGGTTGCACTCGGGATTGTTTTCCGGAAGAGTGGCATCTACAGAACTACGGTCAAACAGGCCGAAACGCATGAACGTCTTCAATATATTGACACATTTGCGGTCTATTTGACTTTCCCTGATAATACCATTGTCCATAAGCTCCTTTACCATATCATAGTTTAGCCAGTACCCTTCCGGCATTTCGAGGTCAAGTCCGCCTTCCACACATCCGAGAGTAGTATAAGTGGATGTCCAGTCCGACATTACAATACCATCGAACCCCCATTGACCGCGGAGTACATCCTCTATCAGCCATCTGTTTTCCGCTGAATGTACGCCGTTAAGCGGATTGTAGCTGGTCATAACCGCCCCGACGCCAGCCTTTTCCACCGCATCCCTGAATACAGGGAAATACAATTCCTGCAACGTTCTTTCATCTACAACAGAATTAGTGGCATGTCGCAAATATTCCTGGTTATTGGCGGCAAAATGCTTGACAGTCGCGATTACACCATTATCCTGCATACCCTTTATATACCCGCAGGCAATTACGGAAGACAAACACGGATCCTCGCCATAATATTCGAAATTCCTTCCTGACAATGCGCTGCGGTAAATATTGACCCCAGGTCCCAACATGACGCCTATACCTCGCGCTTTTGCATCAAGGGCAAGCCCCTTTCCCATTTTCTCGGCAAGTTCCGGATTCCATGTGGACGCCAAAGACATTCCACATGGATAGAACGTGCTTTTGGTTTTATTGCGAACCCCCTGAGGGCCGTCGGCAAAGCGTATTGAAGGTATGCCAAGTCTTTCTATGGCAGCCGTCTGAAAACCATCCTTCTGCCCTGCCATAAGACTGACCTTTTCTTCAAGAGTCATCTGCGAGACAAGCACTTCCGCCCTCTCCTGATATGTCCGGGTCAGTGTAACCCACAACCAATCTTCCGGAACATCAGGATTTTCACCCTGGAGCTCTTCCCAATGCCGAGGATATTTTTCTGTCGATTTTTCCTTGTTCCACATCGCAGGATGAATTCTGATAGACTCGCGTCCGGAAGGCTCTCCACCGATGAGTTCCCATGGGATGCGTACCTTGGCAGCAAAGCCGGTGTCGGTATCAGTATCGTCATTCACGGAACCACACACTTCAAGCGCACACGCACTGCCGGAAGCCAGAACATGCCATGAATTGTTTTCCTGTACGGATACTTCATAGTCGCCGGACGGAGCTACGGCTGCTTTGTACACCTGTCCGTTCCTGCAGAACATTATGACCGAAGCATCCGAATTCTCCACGGAAAATGACGTAAGTTTGTCCGTAAAAAGCCATGTACTGAAGACAAAGGCATCGTCTGTATATGAAAAATCATAATATGCACACGCTGTGGTGGTTCTTCCCAGGAACCAAAGGTTTTCAGTCTCCCTGTCGAATTTATCCGGAGAAACCAATACCGGATCTTCATTCCGGATATCCATTGCCTTGTTAACGCGGCCGGTCATTATATGGATTCTGCCTCTGGTCTCATCTCCGTCACGGTATTTTTCCGTACCGGTAATGATGACCTTTCCGTTACCGGCATAATCTACCGAACCCCAATATCCGTTGAATCCTGTCGTTGCAAACCCGAAATTGTCAGCATTCCTGTCACCTGTCAGAAGCCACGAAGACTGCACTCCCCTGTATAACCCGTTTGAAAGAAGCAATGTTTCTCCGGAAGGAAGCCTCCCTATATACGGACCGTAACCGATCAGGTCCTTGTTGGCTTGTTTTTTCTGTGGATATGCAGGTCCGCCGTTACGCAGGATGGCAGCAGTATCCAAATGCCAGTTCTCGGAAGGGGACGTCCTGACGATGACAGGGGTCTGGTCGACTACATATTTGCCGCTCCATACCTCAACACTCATGGCTATGGTTCCGTCATCCAGAATGACTGCCGTAGGCATACCGTCATAGCCGAAACGACCGTCCTTCGTATAGGAAATGATCTCATTGTCATTTATGTCGCATTCCTCCTTGCCCTGCCATGTGAGACCGCCGTCGAATGAGCGTATGATGACGGTCCGGGGACATGAAAGCCCGTTCACTACATTCTGGCTTGAGGTGATGTACATCTGGATTTCACCTGAAGGCAGCTGGAGAAGTGCCGGTTCCCAACATCTTCCGCGATATACAGATCTGGCACCGTACCATGTCCGACCTTGATCTGAGCTGAATATGATTCCTATGCCACAATTTTTATTGGTATTTGGAATGTCATTATATCCGTTCTTGTAACGCCACTGATAGGCCAGCATAATCCTGCCGTCCTGAAGTTCGATAAAATCAGGATTGACATACACCATCATGTCATCCCCGACAGTGGAAACCGCAGGATGTTTTTCCATCAGCAGAACAGCATCACTCCATGTTACACCTCCGTCCGTACTGCGGCTGGCATACAGGTCCCATCCGAAATGATCATTCATGAAGCACAGAAGCAGTGAACCGTCACTAAGCCTTTTCACTCTAGGATAATAAAGGTTTTTTTCCGTAAAATCCCGGCCAAGCACAGGCATCTCGGTAATAATCTGATGGGAATTATGGTCGAGGCTTATCCTCACCCCTATGTCTTCCGCCTGCATGTCTCTTCCGGCAAGAAAGACTGCGGCAACTGCAAGCACTACTATTATCGTCCTGGTCATTTGTTCTGATATGTTATCGGTTATATGGCAATTCCGACGGGTCTTACAGAAAAGCAGACTGAAGACCCGTCGTAGTCAAATTACATGTCTTTCAGGAATTCATGTGCCCAGAGGTGATCCGGCTTAAGCCTTACCACTTCATTAAACAGTTTTTCGGCTTTACTCCTGTGTCCTAATCCAAGCTGTCCCAAAGCCTGCGTATAATAGGCTGCAGAATTGATGGTCTCCAGTGTTACCCCTGTAGTACCTTCAGCCCCATAGAAATTTATATGCTGAGTCTCAACAGCAGCTTCGCCATCAGACACAAGCGCTTCGAACACTGCATCGGCTTCCGTTTTTCTGCCGAGTTCCATGAGTGCAAGCCCTGTCCAGTAGCGGAAATCCTTGCTTCCTTTCAGATTATAATCCTGCTCTGCAGCCAGCGTGAAATACTTGCGCGCTTCAGACTCATTGCCGAGCATCTTGTATGCTTCTCCGAGACACCAGTTAATCTGCGCGTCATGAGTAGCCCTCTCGTCCACCAGGAACACCTGATGATTTTCCGGATAAGTGAAAGCCTTCTTGTAAAGGGCGATAGCTTCTTCCACCTTGCCATCCCTTATCTTTTCTTCACCGGCGAGGACCAGAGCGTCCACAAAGTTGTCATGGAAATTGGCGACACCCTCACGGGTAGGGAAATAACAGTTGTCCAGCAACTCCAGGACATAATCATAGTCTCCGACATAAGTACCTGTTATCACCTCCTGTGCAACCGGATAATATCTCTTCACGGCAGTCTTGTGATGGCTTTTCAGAATATCGTACCGTTCCTGCACCGGAGCCCCTAGAGCTTCAAGTACCTGATCACATTCTTCCAGATACAAGGCCGCGTCAGGATTCAGTTCTATCGCCTTTTTGTAACATTCGGCAGATTTCGCATAATCCTTGGTGTGAAGCCAGTGGGCCCATCCGAGATTTCTCCACGCCAGATCATTGTCAGGCTGCATGGCAACACATTTCTCCCATTCCCTGATGGCACTGTCCGGCTGGATATTGTAATACAGATTGCCGAGATAATAATACGGAAGAGGTGATTCAGGGCAGACACCTTTGGCTTTCTGCAATACATCTATGGTCTCAAGCCTGAACGGAGCGCAATAGCCTGTCGGAAGTTCTAAAGCCTTCTGGAACCAGTTTTCTTCTCCTGTAAGATATCCGATATACATCTTGACCGTAGGATAATCTACCCGGCTGTCTATATCTTTCAGAAGGCTGACCGCCATATCTGTGAAACCGTTGTGCCAATACTGAATAGCCAGTTCCAGATAGGATTCCGGCTGTTCGCGCATGAATTTCCGGAATTCAGATGAGGACAGCGTTTCATGCAGGGCGTATGCATTGACAGGGTCGGCTTCCAATACCTTTGCGAAACATACGGCAGCCTCTTCATCTCTTCCGAGGGCTTTCAGAACCGATCCTTTCAGATTTATGGCCGTATAATTCCTGCCGTTATAGTCAATGGCTTCATTCAGGCGGTCGAGAGCCATTTCCCAGTTTTTTTCTTCCGAATACATCTGAGCGAGCTGGGTATTTGCCCCGGAATTGTAAGTATAATTCCATGTAGCCCTGTAAAGAGTATCGTAAGCAGCATCTCTCTTGCCCTGGATTTTGAGAATCAGACCGAGATTGTAAAGAGCTTCGGCATCCTTTGGTCTTGTATAATCTTTCGTCTGCCTCCTGATAGCGGTACGGAGATAATCGGCAGCCTTGTCATATTCTCCCCTCATACGATAGTATGCTCCCATGACTGTATTCGTCCTGGTATCGCCCGGGTCACGTCTGAGAACTTCTTCAAAATAGTCAACGGGATCAATGAAAGGATTATGGAACTGCAGATTCCTCAGTCCCACAAGGAAACATTCTTCCGTATTCTCTATCTGTTCCGGAAGAAGAGGCGGCTCCACAATTTCAGGCAGCGGGGTAGTATAGTCCTTCTTCACCGGAGTATATGAAAGCAGCACATTCCCGGTTTCATCCTTCAGCAGGAGAGTGAGATCGTAATCATGGAGGGAAGGATCCACGGCTACTGTATCTACGATAGGGTCAGCAGGTGAGGCCGCATCTGATTTTTCATAAAGCACATCACCGTCATGGAGAAGTTCAAGTGTAAGCCTGTCGAATTTTTCCGTGGCATTGGCCCCTACAAGCACTTTTCCCGGCTCGAGAAGATCCATGTTCATGGCTACATGCCTGTTTCCTGCCTTCACGCCGCCTATGTCCCGGAGTCCGTACCAGTAATGCGTAAATTCCTTAGTCTCATAAGGGAAATTCCAGTTGTAGTCCGGCTGGTTGTCGGAATAGGCGCCGACCATCAGCTCGCAATAATGGCCGGAAGTATCTGTCAGTATCCTCGTATCCCATTCGGAATTAGGCCCCCACAGCCAGAATTTTCCTCCCTTTATGATGTGATGGTTTCCGGCAAGCATGGTACCGGCATGGCGGCCGTGGTCATAGCCTGCCACGAAATCCTCTTTCTGGTCATGAATAAACATGGAATTGCTCATATAGTGATTCTTCCACCAGCTGGCATCCACACCCTCTCCGTAAAAGTCCATGTCATTGAACGGTTCATGCGTCACAGGCCAGTGCGCAAACCAGTTCTTGCAATGGAAAGTCACGAATTCCGTACTCTGAGGAAAACATATCTGATAATTCTCATCCACGAGAGTGGAGACATTGGCCCAATAGAGGAAAGAATTGTTGTTCTGGGTGGAATTCATAAGCCTTCCGCTGATTTCCATGTAGGATTTTCCCGGGTGCAGGGTAATTCCTATAGCCCACTGCATCCTGTGGCGGTATTCAGTCTCGCCTACCCATATCGTCTTGGAGCCGTCCGGATGGTCGGTTATCCTCCAGTCGCACGGGATATGGCTGGTCTGTCTGTGATGATGGAACGCGTTCCACTCGACTCCCCCGCTGATCCATGCTCCGGTCATACCGACATTGGCCGGCTTCACCACAGTATTGCGGTAGAATATGTCATAGCCGTTCGTCTTGTCGATGGCATACAGAAGGCGTCCTCCGATTTCCGGAAGAACACACAGTTTCACATATTCATTCTCCAGATACAGACAGTCGTAGGTAACATCCTTCTTTGTCCTCGTCATATTGTCATTAAGCGGGTATGGATATACACTTCTCTTGGCACGCTGGTATGACCAGTCCCTTTCGAATATGGGAGCCTTCTCCGCAGGGTCCAAAAGATATGTAGGAAGGGTTATCTTTCCTTCATACGCCCTGACGCCAGACGTGTCATTCCCTTCGGACCGGGCTGACGCCATACCGGCCACGGTAAAGACCGTCGCCAAAACCACAAGAATTTTTTTCATTTCAGTATTTGATTATAAAGTTATAAGCCAATCAGTCTGTCCAATCCCATTCAGGATCCATGACAGTAAGGTCCTCATTGGTTCCTGTCTCAGGTTTATCGGAACCTTCCCTTAGGTTCCATGTAAAGGCATTTACACCGGAGCCGTCACAGTAGAAATAAAACGGGGACTGATAAGCGCTTCCGTCATTATAAGGAAGTTCCCTTTCCACTACTGTTCCGGTATTCGTGTCCGCCTGATATCTGCCGTCGGTACAGATAAGCCTGACTTTCAAATTTCCTCTTTCGATAGGATTCTGAAGTCTGAAACTGTAATTTATCACTGTTCCGTAAAGCCTGGTACAGAACGAGGCCTCCATGACAGTGCTCCCGTCCCACGATGTGATTTCACGCACATCATTAGCCCACTCGTCTCCGTCAAGCCACTCTACAGTCCAGAATACAGGCTGCTGGCGTCCATAGAATGGAGCCTCAAACGAGACAACGCTTCCTGCCCCGATATTTTCTACAGGTATCACGAATTCGAAATAGTCTCCTGTCCATATTCCCTTAAGTCCTATAGACCCGATATCTCCCGTATTCACCAGTTCCCTTCTCTGGAACATTGTCGCGCTCGGTTCGGACACCTGATTCCATGTAGCATACGCCTGTTTCTGTGCGAAGCAGCGCCATATCCCCATATTGTTCCAATCGGGCTGGTCATCACTATAGTTGTAATAGCCGTTACGGGCCGAAGGATTCCTGCCCAAAGGGAAAACCACAGGGAACGTACAAGGTTTGAAAGGGTCGGCGCTCGGCACATACGCATCAATCCTGCACCCGAAGCCAAGTTCCAGACCTGCATCCGCAGGTCCTGAAAGGATGGTAGAAGTGAAGGTACTGCCGTCCGTATCGGTAAATGAGATTCCGATACCTCCTTCCGGGACAGTCCCGGGAGCCACAGCCACATCCACTATCCTGTTTTCGCTCATTACAAGACCATCCGGAAAGGTCATTTTCACTCCAGACAGCGACATTTCAGACAACGTAACCGTCTTTTCCGCTATAATGTCTGCGGGTATTTCCAGAGAAAGGACAGAGCAGAGCGGCCTCTCAGAGACCGGAACATAAACTGAAGACGATACGGAATCCATCGTCACTGTCCCGTATATTGCTGAAGGAAGTTTCTGTCCATACGTCTGCTCCTGTGGCACGTCTGTTTCCAATGACACCGATTCCGACCACGGGCTTACGACAGTCAGGGATATTCCGGAGTCATCATATTCCGCATAGATCCGATCTTCCTCCGATGCCGGGGACAGTACAGTCTTTCCTGAAGAAACATGCGCAGTGAAACGAGCCACAGAGTTTACTGACATTGATGTTTCAACACCGCTGCGTACACAATGTGCCATGACAGCCACATCGGAACCATCGACAATGAGTCCTTCCGGATCAGAAACAGTGACAGTCACTTCCACCGGCACATAAACCTCTTCTTCCGTAACCGTTTTGTCACAGGCGGTAAAAACAGCCAGGACAAATAATATCAAAATATTCCATTTCATATCAATATGAACTCATATCTGTTATTTCCAGCGGACGTTCAGTGGCAGCCCTCGCAGCATATCGGCATATTTCCACATTCGCGTCTGTCACGGGAATTGAATGGGCCGTACTGTGCTCGAGCTTTACATTATACCTGTATGTATTGTCCGAGAGGTCCAGCCCAAGGCAAGGTTCAAAAATATTGTAGAACACCGTACACGCAGCCGCATATCGGCTAACGCCATAGTCAAGATGAAACCCGTCACGCGACAGATCCTGCGCAGGATCATCATTCAGACTTGAAGTACGGAGATTCTGCACAGCTGTCCCCGTAGCTATGACATCGTCTATGCAGGTGTCGTCCAGAACATTCTGCGCGAAGTCTGTTATGGTCCGGTACATTTCCATCTGATCCGAACCGAAATAAGTTTTCACAAGATTGGACTGGGCCGCGAATGTCTGTGTCAGCATGAACATGACAGTAGGACGCTTGTCCGGATGGGCATCGAAAACCCGCTGTATAAGGGAATTTATATGCCCCTTCTCTTCCTCTGTCCACGACCAGCAACAGGTATTTCCCGTATATTCCATGAACGTCACTATATCCCAGTCTTCAGCTTCCACTGCATATTTCAGGTTAGTGTCATACTCCTCGTCTCCGTCCCAGTCGGATTCTCCCGGGCGGCATACCCTGTATGAGCAGAAATTTGCAGCATCGTAATTGTCATCATACTGAGGCAAAGTGCATCCCCCGTGATAGACCCGTCCCATGAGAACCCTGCGTGTACCGTCAGCAGCAAGCATGCCTGGCAAATGAGCTGTAGCATCCACATTAAAACTGTTGCCAACGAAAAGTATCTTGATCAATCCTTTGTCCCGCGGGAGCGGAGGGTTGAATGTCTCATGGATCTCGCTTGGAACCGCTACTGCATCTCCGCCGAGACAGAACCATACATACTTGCCGCAGTCCACCAATACCAGTCCTTCGCTGTCGATATCGGTAGCCTCATCATTGACAATGAGTTTCCCTTCCTCGGAAATCCCTGTCACCGGAGCCTCGTACCACGTGGACCTTTCATCAAGCAATATTCCCAGATCCACGTCTTCTTCCGAATCCGGGCTGTCATACAGCAATGAACCGGCATCGGAAAGTCTGAGGCAAGGTGTACCAGCAGGCAGAACCAATGACTTGCCGCTGGCCAGAGTGACTGTGGCGACGTCACCTGAAACTGTTATGGATCTGCACCAGTCGCTATCTCCCGCTGCCCTGGATGCAAAAGCATGGACTTCCGACCAGTCCGGAGATGCTGACGCCCAGGTGTCGTTCTCCACCGTTTCAATGACCTGTTTCTCACACGCCGTCATCATGAGCGCAGCAGACATACAGGCCGCGAAAATCCATGCGGACGACCTCCTGATTCCGTTACCGGAAGGCCGGGTGACCGGCAATATGCTTCCGGCCCCCGCTTCCTTATATCTTATATGTCCGTCATTATTCGGCATAAGTCACATTCGAGGTTGAAGGTTGTGCATTGGACTCGCCGTCGCAGATGAAGCCGGCGTAGTTCTCTGCCGTAATGCCGAAGTCGGTACCGTCTTCGGATATGCTTCCGGACACATTGGTGTCAGTCACGGATGCGCTTGTCACGACAATTCCGAACACGAGACCTGTGAAAAGAGGCTTTCCAGGATCAGTATATGCGTCTATGGCAGCAGATACCGTACATCCTGTCACCGTGACATCCGACCTTACGAAACCTGCTACACCTCCGGCCGCTCCGATATTATAGGTCTTGTCCAGGGACTTCACTGCGCAATTCACCGTACATCCTGAAAATTCGGCATCTGTTGCAAGCCCTGCAAGACCACCTAGCGAAGCTGTATTGACGTCTGTCGTCCATCCTCCCGTCACATCACCGGTATTTGTACAATCTGTGAATTTCTGGACATTGGCATCCTTTCCTATGGCAGCCCCGACAATACCGCCGGCATTATCTAATCTTGCAGCCGAAACATCGGCCGTTATGCCGCCTGAATGCCTGCACTCGATATGTATGGCACCCTCGTTCGTACAGTTTTCATAAACCGTATCGAAACCGTTCACATCGCCGTTGTCTATTGCTGTCTGCGTAGTACTTCCTACTGCCCAACCTGCACTTCTTCCAAGAATTCCGCCTACACAAGCGGAGTAATTAGAAGAGGTTTCTGTTGTCGAAATTCTGCTGATATTTCCATAATTACAACAATCAGTAAATTTCACATCGTTCATATAAACTACGCCACAGATACCTCCATAAGATGATTGCACGGTTGCAGCATTTGCACCTAAGGCCGTAATAGTTCCATAATTTTTACATCCTATGAAGCTACCCGGAGTACATGAATCATCGATATTCAATTCAGATAAAGACGTAGATTCGGTAACTGTATGGCCAATCGCACTGATCCCGCCTCCATAAAAAGGTAAGCAGCTCGATGCGTTTTGGGTAACGGTTATATCTCCATAATTTTTACATCTTTCGATGAGACCACCATTATGCGCCACGATAGCTCCGAATATAGTTCCTACATTAGTAGTAATCTCTGCATCCGCATAGTTCACACAGTCGGATATCGTTCCCCTGTTGATCTTGGCTATGACGGCATTACCTGCCGAACCTGCATTGGCGAAGCGCGCGAACTTTCCTGCCACGTTCAGATTCCTGACAGCGCCATTGGCACCTATTTCAGCGAAAAGCGGCCACTGGTTGGCATTGGCGGTCATGGTCTTCCCGTTCCCTTCGAAAGTCCCCTCGAAAACGCCGTTTCCGTATTCGAAATATTTCGGAACCGTCAGATCAGCCATCAGATTGACGGTCTGGCCCTCGAAAGTATTGCCTCCGGCCACTGCCTTGGCGAACGTTGTCCAGTCATCCACGCTGAATATGTCGTTCTCGGTGGACTTGCCGTCAGGCTCGAAAGCAAATTCCATATCGTAAATGCCGCCTGGTGCCGCAGTGAAAGAATTGGTCGCGGTCTTGATCTGATAGTCACCGTTCACATCCATTAGCAACAGTTCGAGTCCGGAAGCGTATGTACCTGCCGGAATAGCTATGACCATCTTATCGCCTATAGCCGCACCTGTTTCCCCGCATGACAATTCCACGGAAGCACCGTTTCCATCAGATGCAGGTGCAAGCGTCCATCTGTCTGAAGCATAAACTGCATTGAACTGGCCGCTCAATGCCTCCTTTCCGTTTGAAGAAAGTATGACGGTGGCGATATTGTCCGTATCTTCCGCTGCTACGAGAGTGACCCGGAGATATGCCATGGCTTGCCTGAATGTCAGCATTCCCTCCTCATCACTATGGGCAAGCATCAGAGCGGAGCTTGCATCGAACTGGTCCGGACCGGCGTATGTCTGGACTACAGGAAGGGATATCGCATACGTTCCTGCGGAATACGAAGACGCCAAGCTCGCCGGATATACCGCATTCATAGGGACCTCGAATGACTGCAGGAAAGTGAATGAAGCCTTACGCGCATCTGTTCCGTCCACCGTTATCGTTTCTGACGGTATTCCGTTCAGAGAGATGACATCATCGGAATCCCACAGGACAGAATATGTCGATCCGCCCTCATTGGGGGACATGGAAGTCCTGGTACCTGCAGATTCCTCGTCCAGGAAGGCTCTGACAGTATAGATTCCTGTTTCTGTCCCGATATTCTCAACCAGTTCCTGTTTCTGGCAGGAAACAGACAGAAGCGGCAATGTCGCAGCCGCAATGCAAACAAGCTTTTTCATTTCTATTCCTCCCATATCCAGTCTTGTGAATAAACATTCAAGTCTTCATTGGCCCCTGAGGCTGTCGATGCACAGAAGCCTTTTTCCTGTGTCATTTCCATGACATCCAGGATCGGGGAGCAATAATCCCCGGCCATTTTCACAGTTTTCATAATAGATTGTCTTTATTCGGTTACAGTTTCAGATGATGCTCCTGTCATCTGACGGATGAAAGCTACCTCTTCCTCATTCCACGGTGTTCCGTCAGCATAGAATATATCGTGGAACCATACTTCCGGTTCTTCAGTCCACGGTATGGAATGTCCGTCCTTGTCAACCTTGTTCCACGGATAATAGAAATTGCATTTTCCTGCAGTAAGCCCGAAGTTGATGGCTCCGACATTATACTTCTTGAATATAGGCATGGATTCTTCGAATGTGGATGTCGGTCTTCTCATATATTCCGTGCATACCATAGGCCTGCCGTATGGAAGAAGGGACTTGATGAACTTTTCCAGAATCTTTCCGTTGCTGTAACAATGGAAACTTATCACATCGCTGTTCTCGAGGGCGAAAGTGACTTCAGGAAGACTTGTGCCCGCGACACCGACTTCTCTCCATAGAGGTGCAGTAAGAGGCTGGGAAGGATTGCATTCCCTGGCCCATCCGAAGGTAGCCTTCATCAGAGGTACGGAGTTGGTCACTCCCCTGCGATGGTTTTCCGGCTCATTGTACAGACACCACATAAGTATGCGATTATCATCCTTGTATGTTCCGATGATATCCTTGACCATAGTCTCCAGTTCTCCCCATTTGGACGGGTCATTCACATAATCGGCTCCTGGAGTCATAACCCACTGGGAATTGTGATCTCCCTTTATGGCTTCCGGCTGTTTGCCGAGCTTGGGTTCGATGCATTTCCCGCCATTGGTCCAGAATGTAGGAAGTGCCCGTATTCCATGTTTGCCACACATTCCGAGGAAATCGGAAAACCTATCCTTGAATCCGGCTGGATCATCCGTATAGACAAGATTAGAGAAAAACACTCTTACAGTGTTGAATCCCAAACTTTCCGCATAGCCGAGTTCTCTGTCGATAGTCTGAGGGTCGTATGATTCCTCCTGCCACATTTCTATCTGATTGATCGCCGTAGACGGCACGTAGTCACACCCCACTATCCAGCCTTTGTCTGCAGCCCACTCATTGGCCTTTTCCACAGACCATCTTTCACAGGACGGCGACTGCCTGTCAGATGTGCCGCAAGAGACAAATGCCATTGCGGCAGAAAACATAATCAAGTAAAATATCCTTTTCATATTACGCATATTGGTTATTATATAGGTTTCAGTCTACTGTTATTGACAGCCATGATTCGGTGGTTCCGGCATCATACAGGACATCCTCGAGATTGCTGGAGGCATCATAATAGCCGAAATTGACGAGAATCCTGCCTTCATTCACTTCTACAGATGACCTCGGTATTGCTATTTCAGCCCTGAAGCCGTTGTCAGTATCTTCGCGGTCAGTCGGGGTTCCGTCGTAGAGTACGGTTCCGGTCACACCGAAATCATACTCGGTCCATCCACCGGCGTACTGGTCGGTGCTTTTGATATTGTTGTAGCCGATACGGATTCTGCGCGACTTGGCTGACAGTTTTCCAGTGCCGTTGTCAGGAGAAAGGAGCAGATAAGCGAAATCCGTGGATGACAGGCTTTCGTCTTTGGCCTCAATCAGAAAGTAAATACAGTCGGAATCTGCAGAACAGCGCAGTGTGGCCTGGGCCTGGCATCTCGATCCTACAAACAGCGCTTCGTCAGTATCTGCCCAGTCAGAAGCATCTCCGTCCGTTTCCACTGTTCTCTGAGTTGCCGTGATGGAATGGTTCAGGTTGAATCTCGCAATGGAGATTTTGGCATTGTCAGAGCCGTCTCTCGAATTTCTCATACAGGAAATTACCTGATGTGAGGAAGTAAGATTCAGCCCGCCCCATGATCCTATTTCAGGCAAGGCTGCCAGATCCGTCTGTCCCCATTCCGTAGCCGTGGCGTTGCCCATGCGGAAATGCTGGTGCGAGTCCGTGCCCCCGTATGCGAGAAGCGTCTCTCCTGAAGGGAACTGTACCAGATACGGTGCGGCACCTCTGGTGACCACACTGTCGATACGCTGGCTTCTCGGAGTGATTTCATCGCCTTCGAGATAAGTCCAGGTGCCGTCTTCATTCGAAAACACTATTGCCACCGAAAACTGGTCATTATAACCTCCTGACGAATTCTGCACCCTCTGATTACAGCTTTCCATGGCGAATGCAAACTGTTCCGAATCATTCAGTATTATACCCACCGGCATCTGGTACGTATAACACCACATGTTTTTCTGTTCATTCCACCAATGCTTTCTCATTACCCTGTAGGCGCTCGAACCGAGAGCCGGTTCCCATGTAGCGCCTCCATCCAGGGAACGCACCATATCCGTTCCGGAATGGCTCGAACTTATCCACGGACGGCTTTCCGAAAAGAAACACTGTATCTCTCCGGAGGGCAGTTCCATAAGATGAGCTTCCCAGCAGGGGCCATGATAGATTTCGGTTTCCCCGAACCAGGTATAGCCGCCGTCATTGCTTCTCTTGACGACAAGACCCTGTTCATCTGTAAAATTCTGATTCCCGTAAGTATTGACTGTACTGAAAGCCGCGACCGCCAGTATCTCCCCGTTCGAAAGCTGGAGCGTATTGGCATTCGTAAACCGTCGCACATCAGGCTTGCCAAGGCCATTGTAAACATCCTCGTGCTGCCACAGATATCCCATATAGGTCCATGTCCTGAGATCCCGACTCAGGGCATAATATGTATTCTCCCCATTACCGTTCACACCTACCGCATCCTGCCATGTCAGTATATAAGAGCCGTCATCGAGTGTCGTCAGTCTCGTGTAAGTAGGGTAATAGACATTGTTCTCTGCCCCGAGTTCGATATATGACCGGTAATCCATTTTCAGAGAGGACCTGTCCCATTCCCCGGCATGTGAGTTTATCTCAGCATTACCTTTGTTCAATTCCGAGAAATCCGAAAGTTCCAGATTCACGGATACGGAACCGCCTCCATTGCCTCCATTGCCGCTCAGTTCCGGCCCTTTCGTACAGGAAAGGGCCAGAAGCATTGAAACGGACACTGCCAATTTGCCGCTGAATTTCATCATACTATCAATTCCAACCTTCATTTTGTTTTATATTAGTGTTCTTCTCCACTTCCGACTGCGGTATCGCCCATTTAAGATAAGCGTCACCACCCCAGATGTATGTATAGACAGGAGAACCCCACACGTTCTGGAGTCCGTTTCCGGTAGCAAACTTGTCTTCATCCCATGTCCCCCAGCGGAGTTCTTCACAATAAAGCTGTTCTTCGCAAGCGAGTTCCCATTTCTTCTCGTTGCGTATACGGACACGCATGTCTTCTACACTGGAGACACTTACGGCATCATTCCCTGGTGTATTGAGCAGCGCCACACCGGCACGGCCTCGCACCTTATTGACATACGTAACGGCTTCCTGCCAGCGGCCCTGCTCATTTATGGCTTCCGCCAGACTGAGAAGGACATCCGCATAGCGGATTATCGGGACATCAACAGGATTGAAGCCTATATTGGTATATTCCCTGCCGACCGTCACGAATTTTCTGATCGGATAAAGAAGATACTGGTTGTTCCCATATCTGAGATCCAGGCTCGGTGCCTGCCAGTCGCGGTACGGATATCGGCTTGTATACAATACTGCTGTTCCTGAAGCACCTCCTTCATACGTGGAATACGGAGTAATGGCTATGGCGGCAAGTCTCGGGTCACGATTCGCATATGCCGCCTGTATTCTTGCCTCGTTTCCGGTAGCATCATACTGCGACATGTCAGCGCCGTATGTAGTCATGGTATTTATCTCCGCATCTGTCATACCGTTTCTGAGGAAGAACACGCTGCGGGCCTCCGGCGACATGGAGCTGTAACCCGGAAGATAATTATCCCAACTGAACGGCGTGCCGTCCGCTTCCTCGAAAGAGTCTATAAAACTGACATTCAGATAGTGCTGGTATTTTCCGTAACCTGTGGTGCAGTAGTTACCGTAATTATTGCTGAAAGCATTGCCCTGACCGCTTTCCTCCACCATCTGTACTGAAAATACCATTTCGGCACACTGTTCGTTGGTTTCCGTAAAAAGACTTGCGTATGAGCCATCATAAAGTTCATAGCCGCACTCCCCTACCTTTCTGAAGTCGGCTTCAGCCAGATCATACTGTTTCAGCCACATGTACGCCTTGCCTCTCAGAGCGTATGCCGCACCTCTGGTAACACGGCCATAATCGGAATTGCCTGCAGCATATTTGTCCGGTATGGCCGGGCAATCTATGCAGTCGGTGCAATCTTTTATGATATAGTTCCATATTGTCTCCTCTGTTTCCCGTCCTTTTGTGTACTCATCCGGAGCCAGATTCCGTTCATAATACGGAACACCTCTCCAGAAAACATTAAGGCGGAAATAATGGTATGCCCGGAGGAATTTGCATTCGGCGGTTCTCTGAGACTTGAGTTCATCACTCATATCAGGAACCTCATTTATATGCTCTATCACATCGTTGGCCCTGTTTACACCTTCATAGAATCTCTTCCAGTAAGTGGTGAACATCCCGTTGTTCGGCTGCACTGTACCGAAAAGATAATTGTAATCCAGATTCACTATACCTTCCTGAGGATCCATTACGGATGAGAAAGAATCCCAGTTCAGGACGGTTCTGTCCGTCGAATTGTAGTCGTACAGGAGGTTCGAATAGACTCCGGAAACGACACTCTCCGCCAAGGTCGCTGATGTGAACATGGTCTCGGAACTGTTCTCGCTATATGGATAACGGTCCAGAAAGTCATTGCATGAAACCATCAGAAGGCAGCCGGCGGCCATCATATATATGTTCGATATTTTCATTGCTCGTATATTCTTAGAATTTGATATTCAAACCTATTGTATATTGCCTCAGATTGGCATAATAGTTCATGTTGTCGGTGAATTCAGGATCGATTCCCGGATAGTCCGTAATCGTGAACAGATTATCGCCGGTAAGGAATATCCTCAGCGTGCTGATACCGATTTTCCTGGTGATTCTTTCAGGCAGGGTATAGCCGAGGGTCACGTTCTTGAGCTTCAGATAGTCGGTCTTGTAGAGGAAAAGAGTAGAGTAGATATTGGCTCCGTTCTGTTCCGAACCGTAATTCATCGTAAGACGGCCATGCCTGGATGTGATATTGGTGCGAGGGTCGTCAGGATTCTCAGGATCATAGAAATAGTGGTCATATGCTATTTCATACGGAATAGTGAAACGGGAATCGGTAGAATAAGCATTAAAGCCGACATATCTCCAGTAGCGCGCCCCTCCGCCGGCTCCTGCAAAACGTGCGGAGAAGTCTATTCCTTTCCATCCCAGTTCAATATTGAAACCGTAATAGTATTTAGGTGTCTGGCTGACGCCCTGGAAAGTATAGTCATTGGAATCACCATACACGCCGTTTCCGTTCGCATCTTCATAAATATAGTCGCCATACCAGATTCCGTCCTTGGCGATATTCTGGTTAGGAAGGAAACTGTTGCCTGCTGCCACCATAGCCTCAAGCCACGCCATGTCTTCCGGTGTCCTGATCATTCCGTCAGTCGGACCTCCGTCAGGATTCACGGAACCGTCCGCGAAGAAATGTTCACCCGTACCCTTGTATACATTCACGAGAATATATTCGCTGATGAGTTTGCCTTCCATGGTTCTTCTGGCAGCATCCACGACTGTGGAAACATCGCCGATATTGGTCTGGTACTCACGTACCCCGTTCTCATCAGTCACCCAGCCGGCATTCAGACGTCCGTTATACTTTACCACCTGGTTCCAGTTTCGCGTGAAATTTCCTGAAACACCGTAATGGAAATCCCCCACCTGATCCCTCCATCCGAGAGTGACCTCGAAACCTCGGTTGCTGACTGCGCACAAGTTCTGGTAAGGAGAACTCTTGTTTCCGATAGTGGCATATACAGGAGCCATGTAAAGGATACCGTCAGTGAGCTTGTCATAATAATCTGCCTCGAAAGTGAGTCTGTTGTCAAATGTCGCCAGTTCCAATCCGACATCAAACGAAGTCGTGGTCTCCCATTCGAGCAGGTCGTTCGAAAGCGTAGCAACTGCACCTGAAGTAAGATTTCCTCCGAACGGATATGAATAGCCGGAAGCGTATGTGGACAGATAATCATAGTTGCCTATGGAGTTATTGCCGAGCTGTCCCCATGATGCGCGCAGCTTGAGATTGTCGATTCCGGAACCGTCCATAAAGCCTTCTTCGGAAATTCTCCATCCTGCAGAGAATGACGGGAAGAGTCCCCATCTTGACCTGCGGGAGAATCGAGAAGAACCGTCATAACGGAGATTCACTTCAGCAAGATACTTGCTGTCATATGCGTATGTAACCCTGCCGAAAACAGACACCGCCGCATAATCCGACTGTGAACCGGTGATGGACGTAGCTTCAAGTACATTGTCCAGTTCATCGAGGACGTCGTTCTCGAATCCCGTCTTGGTAGATGCGAAACTCTGGTTCTTAACATAATATGCTTCAAAACCGGCCATGGCCGTAATGTCATGCTTGCCGAAAGTTTCCGCCCAGTCCAGCGTGGTCTGGGCATTCCACCTGCCGTTATGTGTCTGTGTATAGGTGAGGGAAAGACGGCTCAAATCGTTGTACGTATAAGCCACCTCGTCCCTGCTGAACGAATAGGCATCACCGAGAGTCGGATGCTGTTTCTGAAGCGCGTCACGCCATGAATAGTTGAATGATGCATGCCAGCCTATATTCAGAGGCAGCTTCACATTTATAAATGCCGTGGCATTGTTATAGTGTGTGACATTCGAACCCTTGTATCTGTTGAAAAAATAGAGGTTGTTTCTCGATTCGGAGTTCTGCTCCGGATTCTCCATCCATCCGTATTTTCCGTCATAATAAGGATAGATGCACGGTACGGCGCGCGATAGCAGGGTCATAGAGCCCCTAATGTCCGCCAGTTCGGTATCGCTCCTGTAGCCATAAAGCCTGGCACCTATTTCAAGCCATTTTGTGACATTAGAAGAAAGGTTCAGCCTGTAGGAAACACGCTGCGATGCGGAATTGTCGATTACACCCGGATTGTTCATATAGGAGACAGACATCAGATAACGTATCCTGTCAGTGGCTCCGTTGGCTGATATACTGTGTTTCTGGTAAATGGAAGGAGTGTAAATGGCTCTCATCCAGTCCACATTAGGATATGCCACATAATTCGGATACCCTGAATCCGCTATGCCGTAAGGATCCTTTTCCTTTTCTCTCCAGAGGTCAATCATGGTCTGGCTGAAGACATTCGCCTTCCCGACATTATATGCGGACTCGTTCATTATCTCCATATAGTCAGCATAGTTCGATATGACATCGAAATAATGTTCCGGCTCCTGATATGCCGCCATTCCGGTGTATTCGATATTGAATTTGCCCTCACTGGCCGTCTTGGTGGTTATCAGGACGACGCCATTGGCTCCCCTGTTTCCGTAAATGGCGCATGATGCGGCATCCTTAAGCACTGATACTGAGGCAATATCCTGGGGATTAACATTGTCTATGGTACCTTCGAATCCGTCCACTATCACGAGAGGAGCGGCGTCATTCAATGTCCCGACACCTCTTATGCGCATGGAAACGCCCTCGCTGCCAGGCATACCTGAAGTCTGGGAGACATAAAGTCCGGCACTGGCGCCCTGGAGCATTCCTGCCGTCGTGGTAGCAGGTCTCGACAGCGAGAGATCTTCATAATCCACCGTAGCCACGGCTCCTGTAACATTCACTTTCTTCTGAACGCCATAGCCGACTACCACCAGTTCATCGAGAGCTTCGGAAGACGGTGTCATGTCCACGTCAAGCACCGATGACGGTCCTACCGTAACTCTTGATGTAAGGTAACCGAGAAAGTCGAACAACAGTACCTCGCCTTCAGATGCCTCAATACTGTATTTCCCGTATGAATCGGTAGTGACACCTCTGTCAGTACCTTCGACTACCACCGAAGCGCCTGCAAGAGGCAGGCTGGCCTCATCGTAAACAGTTCCCGTTATGACATTGTCCTGGGCAGATGCAATCCTGGTGAATGCCAGCAGGACGATAACCAATATTGTTTTCTCTAATATCTTTTTCATGATGGATTTTCTTGTTTTCGGTTACCATTCTATCTTGACGGAATTCGTATCGCCTGACTTGTTGACGAATGCGAACAGCATATCTCCGCCGAGGGACGGCGTGCTGATTTCCTTACATGCCGTAGAATAGGTAGCGGAATTATTGGTGATATACTGACCGTAAGCCACCTGGAGACGTATTCTGAGATGTCCGCTCTGGATGGCGTTCTCAAAAGTCATCTTCACTTCGTATGTAATTCCCTCGAAACTTCCATCCCTGTTTCCGTGCTCTATCATAAGAGTGGAATTCTGTGTGAACTGTCCGTCAGGAGATGTGTGGCTGCTGCGGTCGCATTTCCATTCTTCGCCGTCCAGATAATATACGTCCCAGTAGAGAGGGGCTCCACGGCCGTATGCAGGGAACGTAAGGGTAACTTCCGTCCCGGCCTCAAAACGGCGTACAGGAACATCGAACTCGAAATAGTCGCCAGTCCAGGAACCCTTTACGCATCCGGAACTGTAATTATACTGGGTGAAATTGTTGCTTTCGAATTTCGGCGTTACCGGATTGTTTTCAGAGACAACATACGTCATTGTTGCCTGCGACTGCGAACTGGTCCAGATGTGCTCTGAAAGCCATAAAGGCTGAGTGGTATTGTTGAATACACCGACACCGTCCCTGTAGCCTACAGGCCATTCTACCGGAGAAGTGCACGGAACGATTCCGTCGCTGGAAGAACTCAGAGTGAAGTCTATGTCGGCACCTGCGGTATAAGACTCCCCGGAATTGTTCTGAAGGAGCGGAACCGTATTGGTATCTCCGTTTATATCCGTAAATTCCACCCTCAAACCGCCTTCAGGAACTGTAAACGGTGCTATCAGGACCGATAAGGCGGTATATCCCGGCTCCAACGTGCAACCGTCTTGTCCGAAATCGACAGTTATTTCTTTAGAACCCGACCCTTCCTGACGGGTAATATCGCCGGTATAGATATTATAGGCAGCGCTATAAGCAATGTCATCTTCCAGAGGCGCATCCTCGGAAGACTTGATGACCATTTTTCTCAAAACCGTGGAAGACTCAGCCACAATATCGTCCGGTATCTGAAGATTGAGACAGCATGAGATACTGGTGAAATCCAATGCGACAGGCGCTACCACATCTGTCACATTGGCACTGGCTACATACAATGCCGTATTAGGCTCGCCATAAGTCACATTTGCCGGAATATCGGCCGGCAGCTGCGACAGGTCCGTAATGGATGCATCATAAGGAGTGTAGGCATAGAACCGGAAATTATGGTCTCCTGCAAGCGCGATGATATTGTTATCTTCACCGTTCTTCACAAGATAGGAGCTTTCTCCGGCAGCAACAGGAGAAAAACAGGCGGGATTGTTCGTGCTCATCAGGAAATCCTCCTGTCCGTCTCTGGTGCAAACAGCCTTAATCCCGACTACATCATCAGCCGCCCAGCCGTCTCCGGATTTGGACGCTGAAAAATTCACTTCCAGCGAATCATATTCCAATCCGTGGTTGTTGTCCGTGTTAGGTGCACACGATACTGCGGCAAGCGCGATAAACGCAAAAAACAGATTTTTTGACTTGTCCATTTGAACAGTTGTTATTAATTGTGGTTCTACAAAGGTATCTTCAGGTATCCGAACACAACGAAAGAATCCGCGCAATTGATATAACGATTCTGTCATCATCATTTTTTCCGTTGCATTTCCGTAGGTGTCATACCATATTGTTCCTTAAAGCATTTCGTAAAATATGACACATTCGAAAAGCCTACGGAATAACAGATTTCCGTGATATTGTTGCCATGAGAGTCCTTGAGCATCTCAGCGGCCACGGCAATTCTCGTTGACCTGATATAATTGTTGGGAGATGTATTGAGAAGTTTGCGTATCTTCCTGGAAAGGGTGGACTGGCTCATGTTCAGATGATCCGCCAGAAATTCATTCGAAAGTTCAGGATTCGAGAGATTGTTCCGCACGAACGAGTCGAACATGGCGAAGAACTCTTCATCTTTCTTAGGCAGACCGAACATGTCGATATCCGTTCTGACAGTGCCTTTGCCGAAAGTATTTCGAAGTAAAGACCTTCTTTCGAGTATATTCCTTATACTTGACATCAGATACTGCATGTCAAACGGCTTCTCGATATAGAGATCAGCACCGGCCTGCATGGCTTCTATCTTGGATTCCATGGAGGCTCTGGCAGAAATCACTATAACCGGGACATGAGAGACTTCTATATCCTCCCTTATACTGCGGCACAGCTGAAGTCCGGACTTCCCGGGCATCGAAATATCGGTAAGAACCAGATCTATGTCTTTTTCTTTAAGTATATCGAAAGCCGCATCCGCTGTTCCCACAGTCACAGTGTCATAATTCTTTTCCAGTTTTGACGACAGATATTCCCTGAAATCCTTGTTGTCATCGGCAATAAGAATACACGGCTTTCCTGCAGAGTCCGGATCCTGCATATCGGAAATTTCATCTTCCGCCGTGTCATCCAGACTCTTCACCGGCAACGTCAGGACAAAGACAGTAAGGACCGGGTCATCCTCCAATATCAGGTCTCCGGAATGCATCCTGGCCAGTTTCCTGGACAATGGCAGTCCTATTCCGACTCCTTCCGAAGACTGCCTGGCACCGCGGAATTGTACGAACGGCTTGAAAATCTCTTCCCTGAATTCCGGAGGAATCGGAGTGCCGTCATTCGTGAAACTTATCCTGACATCATGACCGGATTCCTTGACTTCTATGAGAATGAATGTACCTGCATATTTCACGGCATTCAGAAGCAGGTTGTTCAATATCTTGTCCAATGCAGCCGAATCGGCGTATACAACGGCAGAGGAAAGACTGTACCTGGTCTCTATCCGGATATTTCTGTTGCGTGCAGTGTCCGAAAAACTGAAAAGAGATGAATTCAGCCTGTCGACAATATCTATATCCTGGCATTTCAGCGTATATCCTGCACGTTCTATCCTGACGTAGTCCAGAAGTTCGTTTACCAGTCTGGACAGATACTGCGTACTGTTCTGCATCACGATAAGATCGTGCATGGTATCTTTGTCTACTGGCTTGCTCAAAATATCATTCAACGGTGTCTGAATCAGTGTCAGAGGAGTCTTTATCTCATGTATGACATGAGAAAAGAAATTCATCTTCTCCATGAACGTTTCCTCATCCTTGGCTTTTTGGTATTCTTTCTGTTCTTCTTCCTTGATTTTCCTGTATTGCCTGCGGCTCAGCCAGATAGAGAAAGCTATGACACCCATAATCAGAAGTACAATGATTACCGTACCCGGGAATGATGCCCAGAAACCGGGTTTTACCACTATTTTAAGCGGAGGCCTTGCCTCAATCCATTCAGTTCCTTCTGAAATGACACGGACTTGCAGATGATATTGCCCCGGAGGGACATTGTAATAGAAAACCGATTTCTTGGCCACAATATCATTCCATTCATCGCTATAACCTTTGAGCCTGCATTGGACATGGCTTGACATAGGGGCTGAAAGTCCAAGAAGAGAGAAATTGAAACCGAAAGAATTCCGGTCATGTTCCAGAACTATTTCCGAAACCAGGTCTATATTCTCGCCGAAATGGGCTTCTTCATCACCAATCTTCATGGATGAAAGCACAATCGACGGAGGGGAAGGGGATATGGGAAGTGTTTCGGGATTGAAACGGACAAAGCCGTTGTCAGAGCCGAAATACATGTCTCCTGACGAACTGCGGAAAGCCGAATTCGTAAACTTCAGGTCCAGAAGACCGTCAGTAAGGGTATAGACATACCCTCCCCCGGAATCCGGATCAAATTCGACCAGACCATTATCCGAAGCCAGCCACATTCTTCCTTTACTGTCCTCCACAGCCTTGAAAAAGACATCGGATCCGAGGACCGGCACATTCTGTCTGTCAAAAATATCGAATGTCCCGTCAGAACTGTCAAAACATGCCAGCCCGATGCTGAACCCTACGGCCCATACCCTGGAAGATTTGTCTATAAAGACCGATGCTATCTTGTCATTCTTCAGTCCGCTGCCGGAAGAAGATGTATAGTTTACAAGTTTGTCTCCGGCATTCGAGTCCCATCTGTATACACCATTTGCGTATGTCGATATCCATATCACGCCCTTCTCTGCAGGATCTTCCGCAGCGCATGTCGGGAATATGCCATCAAATATGGGAATGGAGACAAAGTCATCCGCTTCCCTGTCATACCGGAATATTCCCAGAGTGGTACCGAACAGCATGTCTCCGGAAACAGTTCTGAATATCATATACACGTTCGGATCACTTATACCTTGAGGTTTTTCAAGCATACCGTATCTGCGGAGTTCCAATGTTTCCGAATCAATACAATAAAGCCCCTGACGCGTTCCGAACCATATACGGTTTCCATCCCTGCATATTGAGCAGATTCTGGACGGTATTCCCTGCTTGGCGAGTCTTTCGGTCCTGTGAGTCCGAGGGTCATATACAAGCAGTCCTTTTTCTTCTGTAGCCACCCATATATTCCCTTTGGCATCTTCAGCGAACCCGCTCACCAATACCCCTGTCATAGGTTCACCGTCTATCATGTACTGCTTCTCGAAATTGTTCTGGTACAATCCGGAATAATTGACGCCCATATCCTTGGTTCCTATCCACAGGCCGCCGTCCCTGTCCACAAACGTACATGTCGTGTAGTCATTTGAAATGGAAAAGACATCTTTACGGTTGTTCCTTATACATTCCGTTTTTCCGGTAGACAAGGCATATCTCCATACACCGGCGGAGGTGGACAACCATATATTTCCAGACGTATCAATAAAGGCATTCTGCAAAAGTGTATTCTCAGGAAGACTCATAAGGGTTCTTACTGTAGCTGTTTCCGGGTTGACTTCTGTAAGCCAGTTATTTGCACTTGCTACAACAAGTTTTCCGTCTCCGGAATGGAACAGTCCTTCAATCTCATCACCGATGAAAAAACCGGGCTTGTCCGAAAAATTGACCGGCAGGACCTTCATGAAAGTACTGTCAGCCCGGTAAAGATTGGAATGATATCTTGAAATCCAGAAACCTCCGTCATCCCCTTTCAGGATTTTTCTGAATCCGGAAAGCCCTATCTTGCTGTACGGAAACTCTTTCAGATAACCGGTAGCAGTGTCATAAGCGAAACATCCCTGATCGTTGACCAGCATCCAGATGACAGTCCCGTCGGATATTATCGAGGTAACCTTGTTTGTAATGAATGATCCTTCCGAACCAGGTACAGACAGCGGTTCGAAGCGGTCCTTCTTGTAATTATACATTGTGACTCCCTTGTCCGTCCCTATCCACAGATTCCCGTCAGCATCTTCCGTGACAACATACACGAAATCCGATTCCAGGCCCATTTCTTTCTTCCCGTAGACATTGAATGTGCTTCCGTCATATCTGTTAAGGCCCTTGTAGGTTCCTATCCAGATAAAACCTCTGGAGTCCTGTGTTATAGTACTTATTCCGTCATAGGACAGACCGCTGTTGTCTTTTGTAAAATGAATGAATTCGTAAGCCTGTAGCCGGAAGCTGCAGGCAAGCGCCACGAATATCACAAACAGGGCCTTCAGAGTATTATTCCACATAGAAATGCCATTCTGTTACTGAGGTGAATTTATCATCCGGACGCAGCTCCGTAGTAGGAAACTCCGGACGGTTAGGAGAATCGGCAAGATGGAAAGTTTCCAAAAGCATTCCGCAAAACTTCTCCATAGGACCGTACTTTCCTGTCTCGCTGCCATCGAATGTTCGTCCGGTAAATGTAAGAAAAGCCGGCTCCGTGCTCCATGTTTCCACTCCGATACCGGTTTCCGGAGCATAAAGATCCGCAACTTTCTTCAAGGAACCGTCCCAATCCCTGATAACCCAGCAGCCTGACATGCCGTCTGCAATACGGAACTGCTCGTTTGAATAGTCATCTATACGGTAATCAACCCTGTGCGGTTCCCTGAAATCGAAAGGAGAGCCGGCTACAGGAAGCAATTTATCCGGACAAAGCTGCCTGTTTCCCTGGACATAAACATCCGAATCCACCGTCATAATATGATTCATGACATACCTGTCTCCGGGTCCTTTAAGATTGAACACGGTATGGTTCGATAAATTCACTACTGTCGGCTTATCCGTGACAGCCTCATACTCTATCCTGCATACATTGGCTTCTGTCCACCAGTACGTGACGGAACATCTGAGATTTCCCGGATATCCCTGTTCTCCGTCAGGACTCAGTCTCGTAAAGCGTACACCTGTCATTCCCGGCTTCTCCAACATCTCTCCATCCCAGACGAAACGGTCAAACCCTTGCGGGCCTCCATGACACTGGACAGGGACACCGTAACGTTTCTCGTTCGGAACCACCTCGTACCTGACTCCGTCTATTTCAAATGACGAATGGTTTATTCTGTTTGCATAACGTCCTATTACACATCCCATAAACCGCTCACGGCCTTTCTCGAAGGAAGCTATGTCTCCGTATCCTACCACGACATCCGTCAAATCTCCGTTTCTGTCCGGGACATTTATACTCACTATTCTCGCCCCATAATCACATAATGTCATCGAGGCACCGGAAGAATTTGTCAATGTGTATAATGTGGTCTGTTCTCCTGTCGAAAGTTCCCCGAACTCAGAAGCCACGACAGAAAGACAGTGGCTGTCGCATGATGATACAACAGCCACAAGTGTAAGGATAAAAAAGATGTCCGTTTTTTTCATTTCCATGGCCATTAATGACCATAAATTTACTTGGAAATAGTCTTCGCCGATAAAATTTTCCAGTCAAATTTTACAAAATTTATTGCAGATTATTCTGTGGTGCATCTTTCCTGCTGAGTTTAAGCCATACGCGCAGGCCGTTGACGGAATTTGCCAGGTAGAATAGCCACATTATGACCATAAGGCCGGCATGTGGGTCGTCTCGGGACACGCATACACACCACATGGCCACGCTGACGACATTCGTAATTATCCACAACGCCCACTGTTCCATGAAGGCAAGCGCCATAAGGAATTGGGCGACAATGCTCAGGACTGTCGTGACGGCATCCTTGAACGGCTGGGGGTCATCAAGCCAGTCCAGAAGCACCGTTCCGCCTCCGATTCCAGCCGCACAGACCGCCGCCACAAGCACAAGCTGGCGCGGTGAAAGCCGGCGGGCTTTCACGACGGACTCCCGTCCGTCGTCTCCGCCGCGGGCGGAGGCTCCGCGCCTGCGCCACTGCCACCACCCCACGAACTGCATGGGAAGATAATACAGGGCATTCAGGGCCGCATCCCCATAAAGCCCGGCCTTGAACGAAACGTACGCATAAAGACTGACATTCGCCAGACCGAAAAGATAGTTCCATATACTGCCCTTGGCTACAAGCACCACGCACAGCACACCTGCTATCCCCGTCACCGAACCTATGACATCGACAGTACCAGAAAAAACGGAATAGAGGACATTCATGACCCCTATTCCGATTATCAGACAAATGTCGAATACAGAAAGGATTCCCTTACCTTTCATCTGCTTCGGACCGTTATGGCGGACTACAGCCTTTTCCTCAGTTCCTCCGCCTGGGCCTCATAGCCGGGTTTCCCCAGAAGGGCGAACATGTTCTTCTTGTAGGCTTCCACACCAGGCTGGTTGAACGGATTCACGCCGAGAATATATGCGCTGATTCCGCATGCCTTCTCGAAGAAATAGAACAACGCTCCGAGATTGTACTCGTTGATTCTCTCGATGGTGACAGAAAGCTGAGGAACACCCCCGTCAATATGGGCGAGCTTGGTGCCCAGTTCGGCCATTGCGTTGCAGTGCTCCACCTGCCTGCCTGACAGGAAATTCAGGCCGTCGAGATTCTGCGGGTCGTTCACTATAGTCATGGAACGGTTGCTGCTTTCCACCGAAACCACGGTCTCCATCAGCATGCGCTCGCCGTCCTGGATATACTGTCCCATGGAATGGAGGTCGGTAGTGAAGTTTACCGATGCCGGGAATATGCCCTTTCCGTCCTTGCCTTCGGATTCTCCGAACAGCTGCTTCCACCATTCGCCGAGATACTGGAGTTTCGGATTGTAGGAAACAAGTATCTCGACTTTCTTTCCCTGGTCATAAAGGAGATTCCTCATGGCTGCATACTGTATTGCCGGATTGGAAGCAGAACGTTTGGACGAAGTTTCTTCCATCTCCGCCGCGCCTTTCAGCATCATCCTCATGTCGAATCCGGCCAGCACGATAGGAAGGATTCCCACCGGAGTCAGCACGGAGAAACGGCCGCCTACATTGTCCTCGATCACAAATGTCTTATAGCCTTCCTGCGTAGCCAGGGACTTGAGAGCACCCTTTCTGGCATCTGTCACGGCCACAATTCTTTCGGCAGCCTCGGCTTTCCCGTATTTCTCTTCCATATAGTTCCTGATCTGCCTGAATGCCACGGCAGGTTCAGTGGTCGTGCCGGACTTGGAAATCACGACTGCCGCAATATTGCGTTCGGCAGCCAGGTCCATAAGTTCGCTCAGATACTCTTCGGAAAGATTGTGTCCCGCGAATACCACTTCCATGGAATTGCCTGCAGAGGCGAGCTGCCTGGCAAACGAATGGGAAAGAGCCTCTATGGCACATTTGGCACCGAGATACGAGCCTCCGATACCGATGACTATGACCAGGTTGACGCCTTTGGCCTTCCATGCGTCACGGATAGCCTCGCAGTCGGCGACAAGCGAGTCCGGAGTAGCGGTAGGCAGGTGTTTCCACCCGAGGAAATCGTTGCCGGCGCCTGTCTCGCTTTCGAGAACATCGAATGCCGCAAGAGCCTTATCCACATATTTCTGATAATCTGCATCTTTTACGAAGGAGCTGCAACCTCCCAAATTGACCTTTAACATAATATTGTCATTTATTGTTGAATCAAATTGTCGCCGAATCATTTATCGCCGCATCTTTGCAAATTTAATTATTTTTTCATTTTATTTCAATAAGTTCATCCCAAGACGTGGTATATCTCCCGGAACAATGCCCGCGTCTGCTGTCATCAGCATAATGCACCGGTTTCTGGGAAGCCAGACGGAGCAGCGGGGAATCTCCCTTTTTGTTCACACTGTCCATTATCCTGGAAAGCCTGTCATTCTTCTCCCTCAGTTCCGGATTGAAACCGAAAAGCGGAGCCTGGACCGCATCGGCGGGAATAATGTTTCCGGCTATCACTCCTGCCTTCTTGTATTTGTAGCCCGGTCTGAAAATCGTATGCAGGACCCTCAATGCGGCCGAAACTATTTCCTGTGTATTGCTGGCCGCAGTATCCAGCCTTATCGAAGCGGACGGGAAATATTGTTCCAGATCCTTCCTGAAACGGTTTGTATGCAGGAATACAGTGATATCCGAAGCTGCCGTCCCCTCTTTCCTGAGTATTTTTGCACACTGGGCGGCAAAGTCCGACACTTTCATGGAAATCTCATCTTCGGATTCTATCATGTCCGCGAAAGAACGCGACGTACAGACGGATTTTCTGGCAGTTTCGGTCTCTGCCTCCACGCAGACAGTCCCCTGCAGTTCCATCCATGTCCTGAGTCCGTGCAGCATATAGTGCTCCCTGATCCAGTTTTCCGGACGGCGCACATAGTCCAGGGCGGTAAACACGCCGGCCTCCCTGAGTGTCGGGGCAAGCCTGCGCCCTACTCCCCATACATCCTCTATCGGTGTCATGGACAACGCCTTCTGTCTGCGCTCCACGCTGTCTATGGCGCATACGCCGTTGTATCCCCTGTATTTCTTGGCGAAATGGCTGGCAATCTTGGCCAGGGTCTTGGTCGGGGCTATCCCGATACTGACCGGAATCCCGGTCCACTTCCATACTTTAGCCCTCAGGGAAGGGCACAGCACCGCCAGTTTATCTTCCGGAATGCCGTCCAGCACCAGAAACGCCTCGTCTATCGAATAGATTTCTATTCTTGGCACAGCATCCGCAAGTATGGACATCACCCTGGAAGACATGTCCTTATACAGAATATGATTGGACGAGCAGACCTCCAGTCTTCCATTCGCGGCCAGATGGCTTATCTGGTAATAAGGCGTCCCCATCTTTATGCCCATGGCCTTGCTTTCATTGCTTCTTGCCACCACGCAGCCGTCATTGTTCGACAGAACCACTACCGCCTTCCCTTCGAGCTGCGGTCTGAAGACCCTCTCGCAGGAAACGAAGAAATTATTGCAGTCCACAAGTGCGTACATGATGATTTGGCCATATTGCAGGCGGAAGAGGTCAATGCACTTTCTTGATTATGTATGTGACTATGCCCCATACCGTGAAATCCGACATCTGCCCGACCTTCACCGGTTTGTATTTCCCATTGACAGGAAGCAGCCAAAGTCCGCCCCGCTCTCCTGTCGAAGGATCCGACGTGGAAATGTACCTCAACGTAAATTCCCCGTCGACAAAACAGACTGCCAGTTTCCCGTCCGCAGGCTCCAGAGACCTGTCAATCACCAGGATATCCCCGTCCTCCACACCTGCGTCCGCCATTGCGTCCCCCACTGCCCTGCCGTAGAAAGTGGCCGCCGGATGCCGGACCAGTTCTCTGTTCAGGTCAATGCATGGCTCCATAAAATCCTGCGCCGGAGAGGGAAAACCGGAAAGAGGGGTAATTTTCATCGGTCCAACATTAATATGAAGACAAAATTCAGAAAAATTTTTTACAGAAAAAGAAAAATCATGGAAAAATAGATAAATTCGCCGGACTGACAATACAGGTTTCCAGGGGAAATGCAGGACAGGTTTTACCG
>DVIP01000129.1 GCA_018711225.1 Candidatus Cryptobacteroides intestinipullorum
GGCTTGTGGTGTTTTCCTTGAAGACATATCCGGCTCCGGCGTCACGTATCAGATTCGTCATTGCCGAGTTTGCCGGGGCCATGTACCAGATGTCCCCGTAAGGGATATTGAGCATGACTTCGGGTCTGGAGGACTTTTCCGGAAGGCATGATTTCAGTGCCATGTATCTGGCGGCTATGCGATTGAACGCCTTGATGCCTTTTCCCGTACATCCTGTGATTTCGGAAAGGGCCACGACCCATTCCGCACGTCCCAGCGGGTCGGCCTCCAGGTATTCCCCTATGTAAATGAAAGGTATTCCGAGATTTGCCAGACGTCCTTCCAGCGCGCTTGAAGACCGGATGCCGTAGAGCAGGACTATATCGGGGCGTACCGACACCAGGCTTTCCAGGTCTGCATCGGCTTCGTTCCCGATGTCCGCTATGGAATCCTTGCGGCTGAGGATATTCCTGTTTGAAATGAACCTCATTCCTGATACCGCCTTTACCCTGTCTGTCTCTCCGATGAGGTCAAGCAGGGCAATATGCGATGAAGACATGGCCGCTATCCGCATCGCGCTGTCTTTCAGAACCTGTCCCGCAAAACCTTCCGGAGGAATTTCCCCGTTCCGGGCAATGAAGAGTTCCCTGACATGCCCGCTGTCTTCCTGCCATGAGGACAATACCCGGATGACACGGCTGCAGCTGTCCTTCATTCCCGTTATCTCGAAACCTCCGGCGAAAGCCGGCCTGTAATAAACGGTGTCGAATATGCTGTCTCCGGCATTCTGCCGGCAGGCCGGGAATATGACGGCGAAGGTCAGGAATGCAGCGGCGATGATTCCGAATCGTTTCATGGCCGTCTGTTATTCGGAATATACCCAGCAGACTTTCGAAGGACATACGCCTGCGGTATGGGACCATGAAAGACTGCCGTCGGCATTGAAATAATATACAGAGCCTTCCGCCGTGTAGTCTCCTGCGTCACAGACCACAAATTCCCCGGTTTCAGGGTTGGCTGCAAGCCCGTAGCAGGATTTCAGGGAGATGCCTTCGAGGTCGAGGAAGTCCGAATCCGAGAAAACGGCGTCTTTTATTGTCCCGAATGAGGCCGTGGCATCCCATGATTCATCGTATGTTGTTGATTGGGTGTATATTATATCCCCGAAAAGGCACCAGTTGGAAACGGATTGGCCGTGTATAAGGGATATTTCGCCGGAAGCAGGGTCGTATGAGAATACGGCTCCGGGGTCTTCTCCGTAGTCTCCAGCTGATGTGATGTATTCCACGTCTCCCATGCAGATGATTTTGGAGAGGTTCCTGAAGCCTGTCTGAACGGTCTTTTCGACAGTGAAGGTTTCCGTGTCCACCACGGTGATGGTGTCATCGTAGTCCGGGGCATGGTAGCCTCCCGAATTCAGCACATAGATGAATCCGTCGTGATAGTGGAGCTGTTCCGGCTCATATCCTACCTTCAGGGTGCCTTCGATCTTGTAGCCGTCCAGGGAAATCTTGTAGAGGGTGCCGTCGTCAGCGTATGAAGTCACATAGAGAAAGCCGTCCGCGACCGTGCCGTAGCGGCAGTTCGGAACCGGAACTTCGGCTATGTGCCTGGCATCGGATGCGGATGCGATTTCCACTATATTGGAAGAGTTCATGATGATGAACAGCAGGTCTCCCGATATGAAAATATCGTTTCCGACATCTCCAAGTCCGTATTCCAGGTCCGGGTTTGCAGTGGAAAAGCAGTCACGGGTGTAAGTTCCCGAAGACAGGTCGAAATAGTCGAGGGTGGCGTTGTTATGCCCCCATGACCCTTCGTTCAGCAGGTAGAAGCCTTTTACGGCAGAGCCGGACGGCCTGATTCCGTCATCCGGCACCGTGACATCTTCGGTGCATGACCAGAACATTGAAATGAGGGCGGTTACCGCTGCAGCTTTGAAAAAATTTGTCATAATCATTCTGTTTAAAAGTCAAACATAAGCCCGGCCTTGAAATTGAAGCCCGGCAGTGGGTATCTTGATACTATTTCATATTTTGAATCAGTCACGTTGCACAGTTCCACTTTCGCTTTCAGCCATCCGAGGATGTCCCTTGATATCACAATATCGCATTCGGCATACGGTTCCAGTCTGTTCGCTGCCGTGTTTGCCACGGAACGGTAACGTGCGGAGCTGCAGATGCAGCAGACCGAGAAATCCCATTTCCCGAAACCGAGCGATGCCGAAGCGGAAAATGAGTGTTTCGGTGAATAGGGCAGCAGACCTTTGTACCACATGGATTCGGGGTCGGTGAAGTCTCTGGAAACATTGAAATCGTAGTTCAGGAGTACAGACAGGGCGATATTGCGGATGTCGAAGGTATTTTCCGATGTCAGGGAAATGCCGTATGCCCTTACAAGCCCGAAATTCATGACGGACCATTTGAACTGGTTGGCTGACGGGATTCCGGTGATTTTGTCCTTTATCCTGTTGTACCAGAGGGAAACGGAGGCGGAGCCTGAGAATATGTCTGCGGAAAGGCTGTGGGAGACGGTGAGATTGTACTGGCCGGCTGTTTCCGGTTTCAGGGATGAATTGAGATTCGGGGACGAGGAATAATACAGGTCGTTGAAGGTGGGGAGCCTGAATGAATTTTTGTACCAGAGCAGGAGGCTGAAATCCCTGATATTCCAGCGGATGGAAATGAACGGCGAGATTTTGTCGTATGTCGGGGACTGGTTGCCTGAGGTGTGGTTGTATGTCGCGGACCCGTTTACGGAAAAATTTCCGGAAGTGTAGACGGCCCGGAGGGATACCAGGGACGAGAATCTCTGCGCAGGGCGGAATTCCGGTACGTCGGTGTCCAGCCTGGTGAATATCCCGTCCCATGAGCCTGCGGCGGAGAAGTTCCCGTATTTGTAGAATGAGGAAACGGAAAGGTATGCCTCTCTTTGCCTGAAATGCTGGTCCAGGAAGCGGACGGCCTGGTTGTCCGTGGTGTCTTGCAGGTAGCGGCAGCGGTCATCCGCGTATTTCCCGCGGATTTTCACTCCGAATGAAGGCTTTGTATATGAATATTGCGCCTGGGCGAACAGGTTCCTGTCCCATTGGCGGTCTCCGTTCCGGAATTGTCCTGCCTGTCTTATTACGGGACCGGGGAGCCCTCGTCCGGAGGAATACCAGTAGATTTTCGCGGAGAGGTTATGGTTTGAATGTGTGTAGTAAAGCGATGATTCCAGATGCCATGAAAACAGGTCGGAGTTTTTCCGTGTTTCGGTGGTGTCGGCTCCGGCGGCGTTGACGTATGTGAATGGATAATTCCCGCGAGTCGATTTCACGTCGCCGATGAGTTTCAGGTACAGTTCGGGAGAAAGTCTCCGCGAATATGAACAATAGGCTGCCGGTGACGTGAATGATCCGTAGGTCAATGATGATTTCACCGAGAACGGTTCCGAAAAGTCCGGTTGTCTGGTGGCAAGCAGGACTGCCGATGATGCCGAGATTTCCGATGCCGAGGCCAGCAGCGATGAAGTCTGGGATGAGTACATGGTGACTGACTGCAGATCTTCGGCTGAATATCTGCCCAGGTCGGTCTGTCCGTTCTGGACGTTTCCCAGTCTGATCCCGTCTATGAAAACGGATGTGTGCTGGGAGCCTAATGACCTGATATTGACTGTTTTCATGCCTCCCAGTCCTCCGTAATCCTTCAGCTGGAGGGATGACGCGTAGCGGAGTATGTCGGCGGCGGATGATACGGGGAGGGAGGATATTGTCTTTTCTCCGATTACCCTGGCGTCCGGGAAGACTGCTGATGAGGTTACTTGTGCAGAAACGATGGAGTCTGCCGCTGTGCCGGTCTGGAGTTCCGGTACAGACAGAGTCAATATGACTGTCAGAAGATGGCCCAACATTGTTCCCGTTCAGTTTTAGCAAGTTTTCATGTCCGTTCAGGACAATGCGGGACAATGGCAGGGAAACATGACGGGGATTTGCCGCTCTTTCCGTCAGCATCCCCCCGCGTGACTTCAGAACAATCACGCCTCTGAGGGACTGCAACGTCGACGGTCTGCAATCTCCTTGTCTTGAAAGTGTTCCCGGCGCCGTAATCCCGCAGTGCCTTGGCTGACGTCTGTCCACCTGGTTCAGTGTTTCCCGGAGCGACGTCTGTATGAATACGGCA
>DVIP01000015.1 GCA_018711225.1 Candidatus Cryptobacteroides intestinipullorum
ACACCGACCATGACCGGATGGTTGTCCTGCAGCCAGGCGTTGCGCATCATCGTATATTCCTTGTCGTCAAAGGAATAGAAAATCTCCACTGCATCCAGCCGGCGCACGGCCTTTATCCATACAAAAGGTACGGGTCTGTCCAGCGGTATGATACTCCAGTCGCTCGTACGATGGGTTACGACAGTACTGAGATTGTACTTTCCGTCCACGAACTCAATGCCTGCCTTTATATAATTTTCGTGGTCGATCCGCAGCATCAGCCCCGACTGGTCGAACCGTGTCTTGTAGTCACCGGATATTTTCACTTTCACCTCAAATTCCCCTCCGCGCAGGGTATAAAGGAACGGGGCGTCATCCACGGTAAACCCATAATGCGATACCCTCCAGTAGTCAGTCTGAGGGGTGACATACATCGAGAGCGAGTTGTCCTCCATTTCCCACTGCTCCGGCTCGTTGAACCACTGCATTTTTTCTAATGACTGTGCCATGCCTGAAAACGAAATCGCTGTCATCAGTCCGCTTAATATGATTTTTTTCATTTCAATATGCGTTTGATATGAATAACCATTGCTTTTAAATACCTTTGCAAAGGTAAGGTATTGGCATATGCTGCACAATGATTATAAATAACCATTTTTGTTACCGGCGGATGAACACTACAGCCATATTGAATAAGGAATTTTCCGGTCAGGATTTTACGGAAGGTCAACCGTATGCAGAGATGCTTGACAGGTACAGGGACTTGGCCTGCAGCTATGCACGGATAGAAAATGCCATTGCCGTGCTGAGTGATTTGCGTGCCGGTTCAAGTTACGTCTATTACGGCGGATTTTCGCGGACTCTGGGAATAGACAAAAGCGGAAAGGAGGATGAATTGTCTTCTATCTGGGAGGATGAAATTTTCCGGCTCATCCATCCGGATGATTTGTCAGCCAAGCATTTGCACGAACTCCGGTTTTTCCATTTCATGAAGCGCAGACCCAAAAGAGAACGCACGGACTATTATCTGGCAAGCAAACTCCGCATGAAAAACGCTACAGGTGATTATGTCCCTGTATTGCACCGGATGTTCTATATTCAGGTTCCGTGCGGGGATAGTTTCTGGCTTGCCATGTGCCTTTACGGTACTTTGCCGTTTGACATCCCCGGCCAGTGCGTGATAATAAATTCCGTCAACGGAAATATCACGGAACTGGATAAGCAGGACAGCAGCCGGATTCTGTCCGTCAGGGAGATGCAGGTGTTGTACCTTATAGACAAGGGACTGACTAGCAAAGGCATAGCTGAAACGCTATCCGTCAGTGTCCATACTGTCAGCCGGCATCGTCAGGAGATTCTGGGCAAGCTGCAGGTGAAGAACTCCATTGCAGCCTGCCGTGTGGCAAAGGACCTGAAGTTGATCTGATGTCCGCCGTGTCCTCCGATAAACAGTTCGGCCGCGCCATATCCCAGTTCCGCCGCCCTGCGGTGCCCTTCACGGACAAGCATGCCGCCTATTCCTTTGCCCTGGAATTCCGGAAGTACGGACAGCGGCCGGTGATGACGTGAAATCAATTTGGCGCCGGCTGAGGTTTGACGGGATTGAAATTTTTCCTACATTTGCGCGTGCATCCAGGACACGCCGGATGCGCTCTTGTTTTAATTTACTGAATATGAAGGTAGCTGTCATTATGGGATCCACGAGTGACTATGACATCATGTCCGCTGCGATCCAGGTGCTCGAAGATTTCGGCATCGAGTATGAAAAAAAGGTCATCAGCGCACACAGGACTCCTGATCTCATGTGCGAATATGCAAAATCGGCCAGAGAACGGGGAATCGGCGTCATCATCGCGGGTGCGGGCGGTGCCGCACATGTGGCCGGAGTGGTTGCCGGAATGACTACAGTCCCTGTGATAGGAGTCCCTATCCAGACCAAGGCTCTCGGAGGCATGGACTCCCTGCTGTCGATAGTCCAGATGCCGGGCGGCATACCGGTGGCTACCATGGCTATAAACGGCGCCAAAAATGCAGGACTGCTTGCGGCCGAGATACTTGCCCTTTCCGATGAAGGCCTCCAGAAGAAACTTTCGGATTTCAGGCAGGCGCAGACGCAGAAAGTGCTTGACGCCATAATTTGAGAGATGCAGGAAGCAGAATAACAAGACAGGTGGGGTGATGCAGGGCATGGTCCAGGCTCACACCACCTTGTCGGATTTTATGGATATCGTTTTTGGAAAGACAGAACCCAGACCACGTCATAATCATGAGCAAGAACTATCGTATTTTTGTAGAGAAATACCCTGAATTTCAGGTAGAGGCCAATAGCCTTCTGAACGAACTCAACGAGAATCTCCAGCTGTCGCTTCCGAGCCTGAGGCTGCTGAACGTTTACGACCTGTTCGGATTCACTCCGGAATTGCTGGAAAAAAGCCGTTACAGCGTATTCGGGGAAATCGTCACTGACAATGTTACGGACAGCTGCGACCTGTCCGGCACCAAATATATCGCGGTGGAATACCTGCCGGGCCAGTTTGACCAGAGGGCGGCTTCCGCAGTGGAGTGCGTCAAGCTTATTGATCCGGAAGCTGACGTGAGGATAAAGAGTTCCAGGCTCATTGTCCTGGACCCTTCCGTGGATGAAGATACCCTGGCCAGAATCAGACATTATTATATCAATGCAGTGGAGTCAAGGGAAAAGGATCTTTCCCGGCTGAGCGACACGGAGCAGGCTCCTGTCATTCCGGTGCAGGTGCTGGAAGGTTTCACGTCCATGCAGGATGCGGATCTGGAGGCATATTGCAGGAAAATGGGGCTGGCGATGAACGCCGATGACCTGCGGGAAGTGGTAAACTACTTCAGGTCCGAAGGCAGGGATCCGTACGAGACGGAACTCAGGATTCTGGATACATACTGGAGCGACCATTGCCGCCACACCACATTCACTACGGAACTCGAGGACGTGAAAGTGGACGATTCCTTCATGAAAGAGGAAATAGACGGGACCTGGTCACTGTACCTCAAGCTCAGGAAGGAACTCGGCCGGGAGAACAAGGGGCTGAATCTCATGGACCTGGCTACCATCGGCGCCAGATATCTCAGGAAAAAAGGTCTCCTGGACGATATGGAAGTGAGCGAGGAAAACAATGCCTGCAGCATATATGTCGATGTGGATGTCGACGGGGAGACAGAAAAATGGCTGCTGCAGTTCAAGAACGAGACCCATAACCATCCTACTGAAATAGAACCGTTCGGAGGGGCCGCCACCTGTCTGGGCGGAGCGATAAGGGATCCTCTTTCCGGCAGAAGCTATGTATATCAGGCGATGCGTGTCACCGGAGCGGGGAATATATGGCAGCCTGTGGCGGACACCATACCGGGAAAGCTGCCGCAGAAGGTGATAAGCCGCAAGGCGGCGCACGGATATTCGAGCTACGGAAACCAGATCGGTCTTGCCACGACCCATGTCCGCGAGATATATCATGAAGGCTACGTAGCCAAGAGACTTGAAGTAGGTGCCGTAGTCGGGGCAGTCAGGGCGGAGAACGTCCGCAGGGAATCCCCTGTCCCGGGAGATATCGTGCTCTTGCTCGGAGGAAGGACGGGCCGCGACGGAATCGGCGGCGCTACAGGCTCTTCAAAAGAACATACCGAGACATCGCTGGAGACTTGCGGAAGCGAGGTGCAGAAAGGAAATGCGCCGGAAGAGAGAAAACTCCAGAGACTGTTCCGCCGTCCGGAGGTGACCAGGCTTATCAAGAAGTCCAATGACTTCGGCGCCGGGGGAGTGAGCGTGGCTATCGGCGAACTTACGGACGGTCTGGACATATATCTGGACAGGGTTCCGGTAAAATACAGCGGACTGAATACTACGGAACTGGCTATAAGCGAATCACAGGAAAGGATGGCCGTAGTCATTGACGTGAAAGACAGGGAAGAGTTCGAGTCTTACTGCCGCAGCGAAAATGTCGAGGTCACGTATGTGGCCGATGTCACTGACACCAGGCGCATGCGCATGTTCAACAAGGGAAAACTCATGGTAGACCTGTCCCGCGCATTCATAGACAGTGCGGGTGCAAAGCATTATGCCAAGGCCGAAATCGCAGCCGTGGAAGAGAGGAATCCTTTCGTGCGCGAAGTGTCTGGAGAGAATCTGAAGGAGAAGGTGTTCAACAACCTTCAGGACCCGAACGTGACCTCGCAGAAAGGTCTGATAGAGATGTTCGACTCCACCATAGGCCGTTCCACTGTCCTGATGCCGTTCGGAGGCTGCCTGCAGACTACAGAGACCCAGGTTTCCGTACAGAAGCTGCCTGTAGACGGATATACCGATACGGCCAGCATCATGGCTTTCGGCTACAATCCGTTCATCTCCGAATGGAGCCCGTATCATGGAGCCGCCTATTCTGTGGTCGAAGCCTGTGCGAAAGTCGTGGCGGCGGGCGCTTCGTTCGAGAAGATGAGATTCTCATACCAGGAGTACTTCGAGAGGATGCACGGCTCCAGATCATGGGGCAAACCTCTCGGAGCACTGCTCGGAGCACTGAAAATGCAGGTGGAACTGGGCCTGCCGTCCATCGGAGGAAAGGATTCCATGAGCGGAACATTCGAACATATCAATGTGCCGCCTATGCTTATGGCTTTCGGAATCACTACTGTAAATGCCGGAAAGGTCATCTCGCCTGAACTGAAATGGGAAGGCAACAGGCTTTATCTCATCCGTCATACCCCTCTCTCCAACTATATGCCGGATGTCAGCCAGCTCAAGGCCAATTTCAAATTCGTCGAGGACCAGATATCCTGCGGCAATATAGTTTCGGCATATGCCCTCGGATTCGGAGGACTGGCAGAGGCAATCTGCAAGATGACCTTCGGAAATGCCTTCGGTGTCAATGTCAATGTGGACGAAAAGGAACTTTTCAATTACAGTTACGGTTCGATTCTCGTGGAATCCGAGACCGAACTCGACTATCCTCAGGCTCTCCATATCGGAGAAGTGACTTCCGGAGAGGACGGCAATCTGTTCATCAACGGCACCGCAATGTCCATTTTCGAACTGATGTACGCGAACGGCGAGCGTTTCGCCAGGATATATCCTGATACCTGCGAGCCTTCACACAAGGCTGTGGCCCCGTCCGGTATGGCGGGTGTGAAACCGCTCAAGGTCAAAAGGTCCGACATGAAATACAAGGGCGAACCTGTCGACAGTCCGCTTGTCTACATCCCTGTATTTCCGGGAACCAACTGCGACTATGATACGGCCAAGGCATTCCGGAAAGCCGGTGCGCAGGTCAGGACAGGCGTATTCTGCAACCTTCACAGCGAAGACATTTTCCGCTCCATAGCACAGATGAAGAAGGACATATCGGAATGTCACATACTGGCGCTTGTCGGAGGATTTTCTGCAGGGGACGAGCCTGACGGAAGCGGCAAGTTCATAGCCAATGTGCTGAACAACAAGGATATTGCGGAAGCCATACATGCCCTTTTGGACAGGGGCGGACTGATTCTGGGAATCTGCAACGGATTCCAGGCACTCGTCAAGTCCGGTCTGCTTCCGTACGGAAGACTCGGAAAAGTGACCAGGGAATCCCCGACGCTTTTCAGGAACGATATAAACAGGCATATTTCACAGATGGTGACTACCAGGGTGGCGACAGTCAATTCCCCGTGGCTTGCGGGATTTTCGGTCGGAGATCTTCATACCATAGCGGTCAGCCATGGCGAGGGCAAGTTCGTGGTGAGCGAAAAGCTCGCGAAAGAACTGTTTGAAAACGGCCAGGTGGCCTTCCAGTATGTTGACCCTGTCACGGAGGAAGTCACCATGGATTCTCCGTATAATCCCAACGGCTCATACTATGCGATAGAAGGCATAATAAGCAGGGACGGACAGATTCTCGGAAAGATGGGCCATACCGAGAGATACGAGAAGAACACGTTCAAGAATATAGAAGAGGAACTTGAACAGCCTCTGTTCTCCAACGCGGTGAATTATTTCAGAGGAAAGTAGGATGGAAAATCTTCTGTACGACGGCGGCTCCTTCATGGTGTTCCAGGCCGGTGATCCGGAAAATGTCACGATACGGTTTACCGATGCCATCACTGCGTTCAGCGGTATAAAGAAGGCGGTGATAAAAGGAAAGGGGAAACTTAATGCGGCCATAGCCTCCATGGTGGCCGGATATCTGGAAGACAAGGGTATATACAGCCATTTCATAGAACGGTCCGGGGAGGATGGCATCTTGTGCAGGAAGGTGGAGATGATACCGCTGGAAGTTATTGTCCGCAATGCGATTGCCGGTACCATGGCCAGAAAACTCGGTGTTCAGGAAGGATTCAGGCCTGAAAATACGATTTTCGACCTCTGCTACAAGAACGAGGACCTCGGAACCCCGCTTATAAACGACCATTATGCTGTCGCCCTCGGCCTTGTTTCATACGACGAACTGAAAGTGATGTATGACTACGCCGGAAGAACCAATGATTTCCTGACTTCCCTGATGAAGGGGGCGGGGATAGAACTGGTGGATTTCAAGCTGGAGTTCGGACGTGACGGCGAAGGCCGGATAATATTGGCTGACGAACTGACTCCTGACAACGCGCGTTTCCGCGATATGGCCTCCAGGGAGCGGCTTGACAGGGACCGTTTCAGATATGATATGGGACGGGTAGGCGAGGCTTACAAGATTATATACGAAAGGCTTTGTACTGTTCTGGAGAGAAATGATGCAGATGAACAACGGTGATTTAAGGGAAATCCATGAGGAATGCGGCGTTTTCGGGGTCTACGGTGTCCCCGATGCCGCATCCCTGACATATTACGGTCTCCATTCGTTGCAGCACAGGGGACAGGAGGGCTGCGGAATAGTGACGGTGACTCCCGACGGGGAATTTCACAGGGTCAAGGGAGAAGGCCTCGTGACGGAAGTCTTCAATGAAGACAAGATAGCCTCTCTGGGAGGCAGCATGGCTATCGGGCATGTACGTTACTCGACTACAGGCGGAGGCGGGATAGAGAATGTCCAGCCGTTCCTTTTCCGCCACAATACCGGGGATTTCGCTCTCGCCCATAATGGCAATATCGTAAATTCCAAGGAGCTCAGAAGGTATCTGGAGAATCATGGAAGCCTGTTCCAGTCGTCTTCTGACAGCGAAATACTCGCCCATCTCATCAAGAAGGAGTCGTATGACAGGAATGCGCCGAGGATATTTGCCATAGAAGAGGCCCTCAACATGATAGAGGGAGCTTTCGCCTTCCTGGTGATGACTTCGGGAAGGCTTTATGTGTGCAGGGACAAATACGGACTCAGGCCATTGTCCATAGGGCGTCTCGGCGACGGATATGTAGTCAGCAGCGAGACCTGCGCCTTCGATGTCATAGGGGCGGAATTTGTGCGTGACGTCGAACCGGGAGAGGTGGTGACCATCGATCATCACGGACTCCGGAGCCGGAGATATTCGGAATTCCGCAAATACGACATGTGCGCGATGGAATACATATACTTTTCCCGCCCGGACAGTGATATCGAGGGACGCAATGTGCACAGTTTCAGAAAAGAAACGGGAAGGCTCCTGTACGAAGAGGCCCCTGCGGACGCCGATATTGTCGTGGGTGTGCCGGACTCCAGCCTCAGCGCCGCCATGGGTTACAGCGAGGCATCGGGGCTTCCGTACGAAATGGGTCTGATCAAGAACAAGTATATAGGGAGGACATTCATCCAGCCGTCACAGGCCATGAGGGAGAAAGGTGTCCGGATGAAACTGTCTGCCGTAAAGACCATAGTCAAGGGGCAGAGGGTGGTCCTGATAGACGATTCCATAGTCAGGGGCACCACATCCAGAAGAATAGTGCGCATGTTGAGGGAGGCCGGTGCGCTTGAAGTGCACCTGAGAATAGCCAGTCCGCCTATCAGAACTCCGTGTTTTTATGGTGTGGACATATCCACATACGACGAACTGATATGTGCCAGGAAGTCCGTCGATGAAGTCCGGGAGAGCCTGGAGGCGGATTCGCTCGCATTCCTTTCCACCGATGCCCTTTTCCGGGCCGGAAGGAGAAGCGGGCTATGCCTTGCATGTTTTACGGGAAATTATCCGACGGCGCTTTACCAGAGCATAGAGGAAGCGAACAGGGAAAGCAAGAACTGACCATGACAGTACTCGGAATAGACGTAGGCGGAAGCACGACCAAGATTGTCGGCATGGAGGACGGCAGGCTGTGCTCCATGCAGTGTATTTCCGCGGATGATCCGGTGACATCGCTTTTCGGGGCGTTGGGGAAATACATTTACGAGAACGGACTCGTCCTTTCGGACATTTCCAGAATAATGATTACGGGTGTGGGCAGTGCATGGCTGGACGGACAGCTGTACGGGATTCCTACCGAGCGTGTAGACGAGTTCGGGGCCAATGCCCTCGGAGCAGGCTACGGCAGTTCCCTGGAGAGGATGGTGGTCGTCAGCATGGGCACCGGTACATCCTTCATCAGGGTTGAGAACGGAAGGTATGACCATCTCGGCGGTCTGGCTATAGGCGGAGGTACGCTGCAGGGACTTTCCGGCATACTTTTCAGGACATCCGATATCAGGAAGGTCATAGCCATGGCTGAGGAAGGTTCGGTAGCCGACATTGACCTGCAGATACGGGACATAAGCCGGACGGAACTGCCCGGCCTGCCTCTGGATGTGACTGCCTCGAATTTCGGCAAGGCCGATCCGTCAGCCAGGAACGAGGATGTGGCTGCAGGAATCATCAACATGATATTGCAGACTATCGGAAGTTCTGCTAACTTTATAGCCCGGAATACCGGAATCGGGGATTTCGTATGTATAGGCACCATGACACAGCTGCCGCAGTGCAGGCCGCTGTTCGACAGGATAGAGAAACTTTACGGCATACGTTTCCATATCCCGGACCATACGGAGTTCAGGACGGCGATCGGAGCTGCCCTGAGGGGATTCGGTGCAGGAATCCCCGGACTCGGGCAGTGAATCGGGACAGATTTTTTATGATAATAATTAATTCGTCATGCGGATGTTTCCCGGATGGACAGGAAGAGTTCCGCTGACGTCAAATATCGTTTTTTATGGCAGTAAGTTACGAGAAAGCAGGAGTCAATCTCGAAGCAGGATACGAGGTTGTCCGCAGAATCAAAAGTCATGTGGCATCCACTTCACGCCCTGGGGTGATGGGAAATATAGGTTCGTTCGGGGGAATGTTCGATCTTGCTTCCCTGAATATAAAGGAACCGGTGCTTGTCAGCGGTACTGACGGCGTGGGGACCAAGCTCAAGCTGGCTTTCGCCATGGACAAACATGACACCATAGGCATAGATGCTGTCGCAATGTGCGTGAATGACGTGCTTGCCCAGGGGGCCGAACCTCTTTTCTTCCTGGATTATGTCGCCGTAGGCCACAATGAACCGGCCAAGATAGAGGCGATAGTGTCCGGAGTGGCCGAAGGATGCCGTCAGGCAGGCTGTGCACTGGTGGGAGGCGAGACTGCCGAAATGCCCGGAATGTATGCTGACGGGGAATACGATATAGCAGGCTTTACTACAGGCGTCGTGGAAAAGTCCAGGCTTATCGACGGCTCGAAGGTAAAGGTGGGGGATGTATTGGTGGGCATAGCCTCTTCCGGAATACATTCGAACGGATTCAGTCTTGTCAGGAAAATCTTCTCCGACAATAACCTGGATATCAGGGCATCTTATCCTGAACTCGGCGGGGCTGTCCTGGGAGAAGTGGCGCTGACTCCTACCAGAATCTATGTCAGACAGGTGCTCGATGTGATACGCCGGTGTGACGTACACGGAGTAGCCCATATCACGGGTGGCGGATTCGACGAGAATATCCCGCGCATACTGCACGAAGGACAGGGTATACGTGTGAATGAAGGCAGCTGGGAGATACTTCCCATTTTCGGATTCCTGGAGAAATACGGAAAGATTGCCCACAGGGAGATGTTCAATATCTTCAATATGGGCATCGGGATGGTGTTGGCCCTGGACGAATCGGAGGCCGGGAATGCCATTGCCATACTTGAAAGTCACGGCGAGAAGGCGTCTGTCATAGGATGCGTGACCGGTACGGAAGGAGTGGAAATTATATAACGAAACTATATTATCATGAGGGCATTATTTAGTGTAAGCGACAAGACCGGCGTCGTGGAATTTGCCGGCCGGCTGATTTCCCTCGGATGGGAGATCATTGCTACAGGCGGTACCATGAAGATGCTGCAGGATGCAGGTCTGAAGGTGATCAATATCAGCGAGATTACAGGGTTTCCTGAGATTTGCGACGGAAGAGTGAAGACTCTTCATCCCAAGGTGCACGGAGCCCTTCTCGGCAGACGTGATCTCGAAAGCCACCGCAGACAGCTGAAGGAAAACGGAATAGAGTACATAGATCTGGTATGCGTCAATCTTTATCCGTTCAGGCAGACAATAGAAAAGCCGGGGGTGACAATGGACGATGCCATAGAGAATATTGATATCGGAGGTCCGTCCATGCTCCGCAGCGCTGCCAAGAACTGGAAGGATGTCACCGTGGTATGTAATCCGGAGGATTATGCGCAGGTGCTGGAGGAAATAACCGCAGGCGGAAACACTACTCCCGACACCCGTCTGAAACTTTCAGCCAAGGCATATACTCATACTGCAGAGTATGACATGATGATTGCCACGTATATGCGCAGGCAGGCGGGCCTCAACGAAAAGCTCTTCCTCGAATATGACCTCAAGCAGAGCCTGCGTTACGGCGAGAATCCTCACCAGGAAGCCAGATTCTATGCTTCTGCGGAGAAGGTGCCTTATTCTCTGGCTACTGCAGAGCAGCTGAACGGGAAGGAGCTTTCATACAACAATATCCAGGATGCCAATGCCGCGCTCAATATAGTACGCGAGTTCAAGGAGCCTTTCTGCGTGGGTCTGAAGCACATGAATCCGTGCGGTGCAGCCATAGGAAAAGATGTGGTGGAGGCATGGCAGAAAGCGTTCGAAGCCGACAAGGTCAGCATTTTCGGCGGTATCGTAGCTGCGAACCGTGAGATCAACAAGGAGGCTGCGGAACTTATGAAGCCTGTCTTCCTGGAAATCATAATGGCCCCTTCATTCACGGAAGAGGCTCTCGAAGTCTTGAAGACCAAGAAAAACCTCCGTCTGCTGAAAGTCGACATGTCGGAAGATACGGCCGTGCACAAGCAGTTCGTAAGTATGAACGGGGGGCTTCTCGTCCAGGATCAGGACGTGACTACCAAGACAGTCACTCCGGACATGTGCGTGACCGGGACAAAGCCGGATGATGCCTATATGGCCGATATGAATTTTGCATGGAGGATTGTCAAGCATGTGAAGTCAAATGCCATCGTGGTCGTGAAGGACGGCATGACCCGCGGTGTGGGTGCCGGGCAGATGAACCGTATCGGCTCTGCGGAAATAGCTCTCAAGGAGGCGGAAGCCGCATACAGGGAAAAGGGCGAGGATGTCCGCAAGGCCGGTCTTGTCATGGCGTCGGACGGATTCTTCCCGTTTGACGACTGTGTGGCTCTCGCTGCGGAATACGGTGTGAAGGCCATTGTCCAGCCGGGAGGAAGTATCAGAGACAATGATTCAATAGCTAAGGCGAACGAGAATCATATTGCCATGCTGTTTACCGGAATGCGTCATTTCAAACATTGACAGTGCCGGATTTACGATATGATATACTGTTGAAATCTGGTAAATTTATCTTATATGGAACATAAGGTATTGGTAGTAGGCGGCGGCGGAAGATGCCACGCGATAGTGGATGCTCTCTCCCGTTCTCCGAAAGTAGGGAAGATTTATTGTGCCCCCGGAAATGCCGGAATCGCCGCCCAGGCGGAATGTGTCCCGATCAAGGACACAGCCGTGGATGAGCTGCGTGACTTTGCTCTTTCACATGCCGTGGATTTGACAGTGGTGGGCCCCGAAGCTGCTCTGGCCGCTGGTATTGCCGATGTTTTCAAAGAGGCGGGACTGCGGATTTTCGGACCGTCGAAGGCTGCTGCCGTTATCGAGTCGAGCAAGGATTTCGCGAAGCGGCTTATGGCGAAGTACGATATTCCTACCGCGGCTTTCCGGACATTCGAGGATTATGGTGAGGCTCTGGAGTATGTGCGCGGCGGTTCTTTCCCGACAGTCCTCAAGTATGACGGGCTTGCCGCCGGGAAAGGTGTGATTATCGCGGAGAACCTTGCCCAGGCTGAAGAGGCATTGAAGGACATGCTTCTGGACGACAAGTTCGGAAAAGGCCGGGTAGTGGTCGAAGAGTTCCTTACCGGTCCTGAATTTTCGTTCATGTGCTTTGTCGACGGGGAAAAGGTATGGCCGATGACGGTGTCGCAGGACCACAAGCGCGCTTTTGAGGGGGACAAGGGCCCTAATACGGGTGGAATGGGTGCTTATTCTCCGGTACCGCTTGTTACGGATGATGACATCGAGTTTTCTCTGGAAAAGATAATGAAGCCTGTGGCGGCTGGAATGGTGGCCGAGGGCCGCACTTTCAAGGGTGTGCTCTACGGAGGGCTGATGAAGACTCCTGCAGGGGTGAAGGTGATAGAATTCAACTGCCGTTTCGGTGATCCTGAAACGGAAGTCGTTCTTCCCCGTCTCGAATCAGATATCTACGATGTCTTTTCTGCCGTTGCGGACGGTACTCCGATGCCTGAACTGAAATGGTCGCAGAAGGCGGCACTCGGTTTCGTAATGGCTTCGGAAGGCTATCCGGGTTCGTACGGAAAGGGATATCCGATTTCCGGACTGGAAGATGCGCAGGCTCTAGGGGATATCCGCATCTTCCACATGGGCACTGCCGTGAAGGACGGAGAATATGTCACTGCCGGCGGGCGTGTCCTGATGGTAGTGGGTTTCGGAGACGACCTCAAGTCTGCCAGGGAACATGCACTGAAGGCTGTGGACTGTATAAAATGTGACAGTCTGTTTTACCGCAAGGATATAGGATGGCGCGTGATATGATTCCGTGGCGGACGGTATATCTTGATAAGCATTAAAGGGCTGGGGTAAATTACGAATTTTACCCCAGCCCTTTAAACGTCTTTCTCTGGAGCCTTTGCCTGGCATGGTCTGTTACAGAATGTCTGTAAGTTCCTTGAAGCCGGTGATTCTGAAAAGATTGGGATGGTCGAACTCTTCAGTGATTTCATGCTGCCACGTGTTCCGGGCAGGGATATATACCCCGCAGCCTCCCAGCCGCAGTACCGGAGCGATGTCGGATTTGAATGAATTTCCTACCATCATCAGCTCTCCGGTATTTATGCCCATGGCATCCGTTATTTCCAGATAGGCTTTTTCCGTCTTGTCCGGAACTATTTCTATATGGCTGAAGTACCTTTCCAGCCCGGACCTTCTCATCTTGTTCTGCTGGTCGGCTGTATTGCCCTTTGTAATGACGATGAGTTTGTATTTTTTTTGTGGAAGTGATGTTTTCGAGCGTCTCTTCGACACCTGGAAACGGCGTGGCCGGATTTTCGAGCAGGCTCTTCCCGTTTCCGTATATTTCGCGGATCTTTTCGGCAGGTATTGCATCATGGCTCAGACGCAGAGCCGTTTCTATCATGGACAGGGTGAAGGCCATGGCTCCATAGCCCAGTGTCCCCATATTCTGCATTTCGGTATTGAACAGTTCCTGCCTTACCTGTAGCATCCGGTAAAGTCCGCTTTGGCGCAGATGCCGAAAAACGGGTCGTCAAGACTTGCGAAATGAGCATAATGTTCTTTTCTCGCCCATGTCTCCAGGTCGATCATATGTTTCCCTTCCACCGGCTTGCAGCAGTTTTCCCGATTATACATGATTCCCATTTTATTTTTATTGACATAAGTTCGACGGATTTCCTTTTTCATTTCATCGGACTCATCGTTTTATTAAGGAATGCAAAATTATAACATATTAGGAAATTTCCTAAATTAGCAGGCCGGTCCTGATATCGGCGGACAGGACGAAATCTATAAAGCGGAGATATTATGATAATAAGCGGAAAAGATCTTTCATCAAGACTGAAAGAGGACATGAGGGCCGAAGTGTCCACATTCCCGGAAAAGTACGGAAGGGTGCCGCATCTGGTAGTCATCCTTGTCGGCGATGATCCGGCGAGCGCGTCATACGTGAAAGGGAAGGCAAAGGCTTCGGAATTTGTGGGGATAAGGAATACCACTGTCCTGAGACCTGCCACTGTTTCTGAAAACGAACTTCTGGAACTGATCCGTCAGCTCAATGATGACGATACTGTGGACGGGATTCTGGTGCAGCTGCCTCTTCCGGAACATATTTCAGAGGCCAAAGTCATAGAGACTATATCGAAAGAAAAGGATGTGGACGGGTTTCATCCGCTGAATGTGGCTGCATTGTGGCAGAAACAGCCTTGCACGCTGCCGTGTACGCCGAAAGGCATTATCAAGATGCTCAAATTCGCAGGTGTGGAGATCCGGGGAAAGCGCGCCGTAGTCATAGGACGCAGCAATATCGTGGGCCTTCCGGTCGCCAAACTGCTTCTGGATGAGAATGCCACTGTGACGATAGCCCACAGCCGTACCGCAGATCTTCCTTCAGTCACGAGAGAGGCCGATATTCTGGTAGTGGCAATAGGACGTCCCAAATTCGTCACGGCTGATATGGTTTCTGACGGAGCCGTGGTCATAGATGTGGGCGTGAACCGGGATCCTGAGACAGGGAAACTCTGCGGGGACGTCGATTTTGATGCCGTGGAGCGGAAGGCGTCCGTCATCACTCCTGTTCCGGGCGGAGTCGGTCCTATGACCATCTGCTGCCTGATGGAGAATACGATAGAGTGTTTTCTCCGCAGCCGGAAGAAATAAATCCCATAATATTGGGAATTTTTCTGCCGCAATTTTGGGAATTTTCCCGTTCAACCGGATTTGCAATCCGGTTGTTTCATTACATTCCGGCAGATTGCAAATCTGCCGGTACGAAAAAAAATCTGCCGGTACGAAACTCCCGGTCGCGGTCCCTTCGGGACTTTTGACCCCTTGTACTCCGGATGCGGCCAGTTTATAATTACACCTTAACCGATCACTTGCCAATATCCTTGCTTCCTGCCTCCTGTGCGTTTCAGCAAGCCAAGTTCTTGAAGTCGGGAAAGATTGTACTTTACTCCATCTTCTGTAATGTTGGAAAGACTCTTGCTTATCTCTTTTCGGGTCGCTTCAGGATGTTCTTTTAAGAATGACAGTATAGCTTGTTGCTGTTCCGTCAGGTTTTGGGTAGTCTTTTGGGTAGTCTTTTGGGTAGTCTTTTGGTCGCTTTGGATTGTCGCCCTTTCTGGATACTTAAACTTGAAG
>DVIP01000130.1 GCA_018711225.1 Candidatus Cryptobacteroides intestinipullorum
TAGGGGGATTGTGCGACTCCCAGTCGCGGTCCCTTTGGGACTTTTGACCCAGCCTCCTTGCCTACGGATTCGTTTCCCGAATCCTCTATAGAGGTAGTTCTCTGAATTTCACTACGTTCTTTTCATCGAACTCACGTTATTTAATAATGTTGTTCCGTTCCCGTAACGTGAAACAAATGTAACATTTTTCCGTGTCCGCTCACGGAGATTTCGTATATTTGTCCCGATATTGTCAAATAATGACAGTTTTTTGAAAGAATTTAATATAAGCAGATTGCTGACAGGACGATATTTGCATAACCGACACGGAAAAAATCATATATAACCAATAACAGACAAGACAATGGACAAGATTTTCTCAAAAGTGAAAGAGAACATTGAAGGCCTTATTGACAGGAAATTCATCAATGACGACTTCATGCTGACCAACGAATATGCCCGCGAACTTTATCATGAGAGCGCCGAAAAAATGCCTATCATCGACTACCACTGCCATCTGGTGCCGAAGATGATAGCCGAAAACCACCAGTTCCATGATCTCACAGAAGTGTGGCTCGGTGGAGACCACTACAAGTGGCGCGCGATGAGAGGCAACGGTGTGCCAGAAGAATTCATAACGGGCAGCAGAAGCAGCTATGAGAAATTCGAAAAATGGGCCGAGACCGTACCTTACACCATGAGGAATCCGCTTTATCACTGGACACATCTGGAACTGGCCCGCGTATTCGGAGTGTATGACCTGCTGAATCCGCAGACAGCCAGGCAGATATACGACACCTGCACCGAAAAGCTCCAGACAGAAGAGTACAGGGGGCAGGCTCTCATGAAGATGTTCAACGTAAAGGTGGTCTGCACTACGGACGATCCTGTGGACAATCTCGAATACCATAAATACATAGCGGAGCATCCGTTCGGTGTCAAGGTGCTTCCTGCATGGAGGCCTGACAAAGCCATGGCTATCGAAAAGCCGGGCTATGCGGAATACATCGGGAAACTCGCGGAAGCCAGCGGTGTATCCATTACCGGCTACCAGGACCTGACCGACGCCCTGCGCAAGAGGCATGCTTTCTTCGAGAGCATGGGTTGCCGGCTCTCTGACCACGGTCTGGAAACCTTCTATGCGGAAGATTTCGAAATGGAAGAGATTGATGCGATATTCAGGAAGGGTCTCAGAGGGGAAGAGCTATCCGGAAAGGAAATACTGAAATTCAGGAGTGCAATGCTGCTCGATTTTGCCAGGATGGACTGGGAGACGGGATGGGCGCAGCAGTTCCATATAGGCGCGATCAGGGACAACAACACCAGGATGTACAATATTCTCGGTCCTGACACCGGATATGATGCCATACATGACGTACAGTGCGCAGCTGCAGGCCACAAGTTCCTCGACAGGCTCGCTACCGAAGACAAGCTCACCAAGACCATTCTCTACAACCTCAACCCTAAGGACAATGAAGTCCTCGCTACAATGGCCTACACGTTCAACGACGGTTCTGTTCCAGGCAAGATGCAGCTCGGGTCCGGGTGGTGGTTCCTGGACCAGGAAGACGGCATGCGCAAGCAGATGAACGCGCTTTCAGCGCTCGGTCTTTTCACCAGGTTCATCGGAATGCTTACAGACTCACGCAGCTTCCTCTCCTATCCGCGCCACGAGTATTTCCGCAGAATACTCTGCAGCGTCATAGGCGAAGACCTGGAAAAGGGCAAGCTGCCAAAGAGCGAAATGCCGTTCATACATCAGGTAGTGAAAGACATTTCATATAACAACGCGGCACGCTACTTCAATTTCTGATACTGCAGGAAAGGAAGAAAATTTGAGGGAGTGGGTGACCAAAAGCCATTTTTGGTCACCCACTCCCTTTCACGTTCAACCGGATTTGCAATCCGGTTGTTTGTTATATTCCGGCAGATTGCAAATCTGCCGGTACGGACTTTTGACTCTGCCGGAACGGAAAACGTTACTCCATCAGCTTCTTGTACTTGAAGCGATGAGGCTCATCATTGCCCAGCCGCTGTTTCCTGTTTTCCTCGTACTCAGAATAGGAGCCCTCGAAGAAATATACCTGGGAATCTCCCTCGAAAGCCAGAATATGCGTCGCAATCCTGTCCAGAAACCATCTGTCATGTGAAATGACCACGGCACATCCCGCAAAATTCTCAAGACCTTCCTCCAGCGCACGGATAGTGTTCACATCGACATCATTCGTAGGTTCATCCAGGAGCAGGACATTTCCCTCATCCTTCAGTGTCAGCGCCAGATGCAGCCTGTTCCTTTCGCCTCCCGACAGGATTCCGCAAAGCTTCTCCTGGTCAGCACCGGAAAAGTTGAACCTGGATACATACGCACGTGCATTTATCTCCCTTTTCCCGAGCCTTACGAAATCAGAATTTCCCGCAATCGTCTCGTATACCGTCTTGTCCGGATCTATGCTCTTATGCTGCTGGTCCACGTATGCCAGTTTCACGGTATCACCTATCTCTATGGTTCCCGAATCCGGCTGCTCATATCCCATGATCAGACGGAAAAGAGTAGTCTTCCCGGCACCGTTCGGACCTATGACACCGACAATGCCTGCCGGAGGTAGTACGAAATTCAGATGTTCGAACAGCAGCTTGTCGCCGAAACTCTTGGACACGTCATTGAAACTGATGACCTTGTTTCCGAGACGCGGTCCGTTAGGGATGAATATTTCAAGGGACGCCTCTTTCTCCCTGCTGTCCTGCCCTGCCAGTTTCTCGTATGCTCCGAGCCTGGCCTTGGACTTGGCCTGACGTGCCTTGGGAGCCATCCTCACCCATTCAAGCTCGCGTTCGAGTGTCTTTCTGCGCTTGCTCTCCTGTTTTTCCTCCATTTCCAGTCTTCTGGTCTTCTGCTCCAGCCATGATGAATAGTTTCCCTTCCACGGAATGCCTTCCCCCCTGTCGAGTTCGAGAATCCATCCGGCCACATTGTCCAGGAAATAACGGTCATGCGTAACCGCTATCACTGTCCCCTTGTACTGATGCAGATGAGCCTCCAGCCACTGTATGCTCTCTGTATCGAGATGGTTCGTAGGCTCGTCCAGAAGAAGTACGTCCGGCTGTCTGAGCAAAAGGCGGCACAAGGCCACGCGTCTGCGCTCACCTCCGCTCAATGTGGCGATTTTCGCATCGGACGGAGGGCACTGCAGGGCATCCATTGCCCTTTCCAGCTTGGAATCCACCTCCCATCCGTCACAATGCTCTATCTTCTCCGTCAGCTCACCCTGCCTTTCTATAAGGGCCGTCATCTCATCATCGGACATCGGCTCGGCGAACTTCATGTTCACTTCCTCATATTCCTTGAGCAGGTCCATAACTTCCTGTACACCCTCCTGCACCACCTCAAGGACAGTCTTCTCCGGATCCATCTGCGGTTCCTGCTCCAGATACCCCACAGAATATCCCGGAGCCCAGACGACCTCGCCCTGGTAAGATTTCTCCACCCCCGCTATGATTTTCATGAGAGTGGACTTTCCGGAGCCGTTAAGACCTATGATGCCTATCTTGGCTCCATAGAAGAAGGAAAGATAGATGTCTTTCAGTATCACCTTATTGTTATGCGGGAGAGTCTTTCCCACACCGTTCATCGAGAATATTATCTTTTCATCTGCCATACGGTAAACAAAATTTTGTATTTAACGTCAGTTCGACGAATTTATTAATTTATATTATATTGTCAATCAATGTCATTCCATTTAATGGCCGAAA
>DVIP01000131.1 GCA_018711225.1 Candidatus Cryptobacteroides intestinipullorum
TAGGGGGATTGTGCGACTCCCAGTCGCGGTCCCTTTGGGACTTTTGACCCAGCCTCCTTGCCTACGGATTCGTTTCCCGAATCCTCTATAGAGGTAGTTCTCTGAATTTCACTACGTTCTTTTCATCGAACCCTCGTTATGCTATAGTTAATGCGGTCAATCTTTACAAAGATAGCAGGATTTCCGGAATAAAAAAATTGCGCAGGACTTCATTCCTGCGCAACGTTTTCTTCATTCAGACGGCGGAAACACTGTGCCGGTCCGCCGGGAAAATGGCTTCAATGCCGGGTTATTCAGCCTGAGAAGTAGTCGGTATTTCAGCCGCACTCCTGTGGAACTTTGCAGTAGCCGAAACTGTCTTACCGCTGGCATCTGTCACATCAAGTTTAAAAGTATGATTTGAATCTTCATTTGTTGCCATGAGAATCATCGGGATCAGGCTGGAAAGATCCAGATTAAGTTCTGTTGCCCCCTTAACAGTAACATCCGCACCTACTATCATAGAGACTATTCCGGCAGTACTTCCGGAAGGATTGATGAAATCGATCGTGTTTGTTTGTAAAATACCTTCAAGTGCATCGGAATCGATGGTTACGACAAATGAACTGATACCTGCCGGAGCAGCTACAGAGATTTTCACATCCATTCCAGTCGCAGTGATCTCCTGTGTTTCAAAATTAGGATTTGACTCCCATGTAATAGTCGGATCTCCGTCTCCGGTAGGAATTCCAGTATCATTTCCGTTGTCCTTGTTGCATGAAGAAAAGGCAACGACGGCCGATACCACCATAGCCATCAAGGTTAAAAATCTTTTCATAATACTTTTGTTAAAAAATGATAAATATTTTATGATGCAGCATCATCCTGATTGAGTTTGGACTTCGCATACTCCAGTGTCAGGCTGAAAATCTTCTTCCTGGAACCCGGAGCCTCGTACATGGCATCCGTCATTATCTTTTCGCAGATGGACCTCAGGCCGCGTGCGCCAAGCTTGTTCTCTATGGCAGTGTCCACTATCAGATCCAGAACCGCAGGCTCTATCTCAAGCTTCAACCCGTCCAGTTCGAACATCTTTTCGTACTGGCGGATAATGGCATTCTTCGGTTCAGTCAGAATCCTCAGCAGGGCAGCCCTGTCCAGGCTGTCGAGATACGTGATTACAGGAAGCCTTCCTATAATTTCCGGTATCAGGCCGTAAGCCCTCAGATCCTGGGCCGAAACATATTTCAGAAGATTGGCCTTGTCCACCTGCTGCCTGTGTACGGAACCGTATCCTATCACCTGGGTATTCAGTCTCTGGGCGATACGCCTCTCGATACCTTCGAATGCACCTCCGCAGATGAACAGTATGTTCTGCGTATTCACTTGCACGAATTCCTGTTCCGGATGCTTGCGGCCTCCTTTCGGCGGCACATTCACGACGTTGCCTTCAAGGAGTTTCAGCAAAGCCTGCTGCACGCCCTCCCCGGAAACATCCCGCGTGATGGACGGGTTGTCGCTTTTTCTGGCGATCTTGTCGATCTCGTCTATGAAGACTATGCCGCGCTCCGCAAGCCCGACATTATAGTCGGCCTCCTGAAGCAGGCGTGTGAGTATGCTCTCTACATCCTCTCCTACATATCCCGCCTCCGTCAGCACCGTAGCATCGACTATCGTAAACGGAACTTCAAGCAGCTTGGCTATAGTCTTGGCCATCAGAGTCTTGCCGGTACCGGTAGGGCCTACCATAAGGATATTGGACTTCTCCAGTTCGAGATCGTCAGGACCGGATGAAACCAGATTGTTGTTTATCCTCTTGTAATGGTTGTAGACTGCCACTGACAGCAGTTTCTTCGCCCTGTCCTGTCCGATGACATACTGGTCCAGATATGCCTTGATTTCCTTCGGTTTCAAAAGCTTGGATATACGGTCAGGAGCCGGCTGGGACGACTTTTCCAGATTCGAAATATAGTCGTGGCAAAGCTTCACGCAGTCACTGCAGATGGCCGAATCCAGTCCCTGAAGCAGAAGCGGGACTTCACTCTCGCCCCTGCCGCAGAATACACAATGTCTTTCCTCTCTATTGGGTCTTTTTGCCATTTACAAATCCGTCATTTTTTCTTTCCGGTCAATATCTCGTCTATCATGCCATATTCCAGAGCCTCGGCAGAAGTCATCCAGAAATCTCTGTCTGCATCGGCCTCGATAGTCCCGTAAGGCTTCCCGGTACGTTCGGAAAGGATGTCGTAAAGTTCCTTCTTGGTTTTCTGTATCTCTCTGGCAGCTATCTGTATGTCGGATGCCTGGCCTCTGGCCCCTCCCAGAGGCTGGTGAATCATGACCCTGGAATGAGGAAGCGCGGAACGCTTGCCCTTCACTCCGGCACAAAGAAGTATGGCACCCATGGACGCGGCCATACCTGTGCATATCGTAGCCACGTCCGGCTCGATCAGCTGCATGGTATCATAAATACCCAGCCCTGCAGAAACCGACCCTCCTGGAGTGTTCAGATAGATGGAGACATCGGCAGAGCTGTCCGTTGAAGCCAGGAAAAGAAGCTGGGCCTGTATTATATTGGCGACATCATCGTCAATAGGCACGCCCAGGAAGATGATCCTGTCCATCAGCAGCCGGCTGAACACATCCATGGAAGCCACATTCAGCTTTCTTTCCTCAATTACAGTCGGATTAATGTACGCATCCGCGGCAGACTCATAACGGTGCAGGGTCATCGAACTGATCCCGCAGTGCAGCCGGGCATATTTGTCAAACTCCCTTTCCATATATTATCTGTTTACGGCGATCACTTAAGTTCACGGAATTTCTCTACGGAGATGGATTCCGGCTTGACTGTAACGGCATCCTTCACAGCTGCCACCGTCTTGGAATCCTCTACCTGCTCCAGAACCCTGCGCCCGTCCTTCTCCTGTGAAAGGATAGTCCTGGCGTATGATTCCAGCTGGTCATCCGGTACATTGTTTATACCGTACATGGCGAACTGGTATGCTGCCAGACCTTTTGCACTCGCCAGAAGATCGGCTTCCTCTATCTTCACGGAGTATTTCTCCATCAGATAGTTCCTTACCATCTGCCAGCGGTAGTCATCAAGGAAGAGATCAAATTCCTTCTCGATGTCCTCCATGGTGAATTTGCCGTCATTGGCAACATATATCCACCTTTTGAGGAACTTCTCAGGAAGGGAAATGCCGGCTTTCTTCACAAGATAGTTCCTTGCATCCTTTGAGAAGCGGAAATCCGATTCCTGGGAATATTCTGCCGCAAGTCTTTCCGCTATCCTGGCATCAAATTCCTCTTCCGACTTCACGCTGCCTTCACCGAAAATCTTGTCGAAAGTCTCCTGGGTGAGGGAAGCAGGCACGAAAGTCTTCACATTCTTTACAGTCATCCTGTATACAGGGTCAAGCGATGCAAGCTCCTCCTTCTTCACTTTAAGCATTGCAGCCCTGTCTTCCTCGTTCGTGAACGCGTCATTTACGTTCACGTCTATCGAATCGCCGGGCTTAAGGCCGATGAATGAAGGCCTTACGGCTTCAGATACATTGCGGAGAGCCACATAAGTCCCTTCGATTCTGGTTTCGCCCTGTTCGAAGTCCACGATAATGAAATCCTCTGCCTTGGCAGCCTCCCCGTCCTCAAGCGAACCGTACTGCTTGAGAAGGTTCTCTTTCATTTCCGACTTTGCGACATCGGTAATCTCAATATTGTAATAAGGTATCACATCATCTTTCCCGAGTTCGAAATCCACTTTCGGAGCAAGGGCAATATCAAACTTGAATTCGAAATCGTTGCCGTTCTTCCACTCCACGTTCTCCTGGCCTTCTGCCGGAAGAGGCTCCCCTATCACTTTCAGGTCGTTTTCCTTGATAAAACCGTTCAAAGACTCGGATATCAGGTCATTCACAGCATCCACCAGACATGACTGGCCGTATATCTTCTCTATGAAACTCATAGGAGCCATGCCTTTCCTGAAGCCTTTCAGTTCGGCAGTCCTTTTATGTTCGTTAAGCTTTTTCCGCCTCTTCTCCGCGTAATCATCCTTCCCGATTGAAAGCATGAGCTCGATATTGAGGTCATCAATTTTATTCTGTTCGATTTTCATGGTAATATATATTTTAACTTATTTCGCAAAACTTCCGGCCGTCCGGCAATCTTCAGGGAAGCCCTGCAGGACCGGTCCGGTGCAAGGGCGCAAATATAATCAATCTGCTTCTAATATCAAAATCAGGACTTGGGCTTCTGCGGAATCCTCTTCGGATATGCTATGCGCGCATGGTAAACCTGCTGCAGGTAAGACTTGAGGACATTCTTGACAGTATTCAGCTCCATAAGGGAAATGTCGGCATCCTCGAACTGGCCGTCAGCCATCTTGGACTTGACGATATTTTCCACCAGGGCCGAAATCGTCTCGGGCATGTAATCCTTCAGTGTGCGTGAAGCAGCTTCCAGCGTATCGCTGAGCATGACTATTATCTGCTCTTTCGTAGAAGGTTTCTTCCCCTTGTAGAAGAAATCCTCGGCGTTGGCCGGATCCCCGCCGGACTTTATGTACTTGTTGTAGAAATATGCGGTACAGGTAGTTCCGTGATGTGTCAGAATAAATTCCTTGACCACGTCAGGAAGCTTGAACTTGTCCGCCAGAGCCATACCGTCCGGCACATGCTTTATGATTTCCACAGCGCTTTCCCTCGGGGACAGCCCGTCATGGTATCTTGCGCCGAGAGTCTCGTTTTCGATAAAACACTGCGGATTCACCGTCTTGCCGATATCATGGTACATGGCACCGGCTCGCACCAGAAGGACATTGGCGTCTATCGACCTGGCGGCGGCATCGGCCAGATTCATGACCTGGAGCGAATGCTGGAATGTTCCCGGAGCCTTGTGGGCCATGTCCCTGAGCAGCTTGTTGCTCGGATCAGTCAGTTCGGCCAACCTGTTGTTGGATACCAGCTGGAAAATTCTCTCGAACAGGTAAATGAGAGGATAGCCTGCCACCGACAGCATGGAACCGATGAAAAGGAAGAGTATGGTCCTGTAGTCATGGAATCCGCTGATACCTTCTATGAGACGGAATCCCATATAGACAGTCACGAGAATGAAAAAGACGATAAGTGCCGTAATGAATTGTTTCCATCCCCTGCTGAAAATCTCAGCGACGAATATCGTGACCACTCCGGCCACCAGAAACATCACGAAATACTCGACACCGTTATGCGAGAATATCAGAAGCGGCAGCAGCGCCAGTATGTATACCGGAAGGACAAGGCGTTTCTTGAAAAAGGCCACGAGATACAGTGCGATGAGGGTGAACGGGGTCATGGCGAGAAGCGTAGGATCCACTTTCTCGACCGCCAGTGCAAGTATCGTAGCCAGCAGATATATCATCAGCAGGTAAAGGTACTTGTTCATCTGTCCGAAAAGCCAGTCGTTCGTATAGTATATCGCGAAAAACAGCACAGTCACCAGTGCCAGAGCCAGAAGGATGTTTCCTATCCACAGCAATATCCGGGGCCCGCTGTAACCCAGGCTGTTCTCATACTCCGCCTTGTATGAATCCAGAAGCTGCTCGATTTCCGCCGTGATTATCTCTCCCGTAGAGACTATCAGCTGTCCCGCATTCACTACCCCAGAAGTAGGGGAAACATAGTCCACGGACTCTTCATGCACCAGATCGGTAGTCTGCCTGTCGAAAAGGAGATTCGGCTTGATCAGGTCGTAAAGGCCCGAAGCAATACACAACGAATCCACATCGCAGTCTATCTCCGATTCCGTAAGAAACAGGAGCAGGAAATCCTTGGCCTCATTCACAGTATAGACTTCACTCGAAGGAATCTTCTTCGCCCTTCTGTCCTTCTGGATGAAAATCACGTTGGTGTCGAATGTCTTTCCCTCAGGAAGATAATCCGAACCTGAATCCGATACGATTCCGGTACTGTAAAGTCTGGCGAACGCACCCAGTATCTCCGACTTGTAGGCATTGTTCTGTTTCAAATCAAGGTTTTCCACTGCGGATATCTGGCTATGCACCACGGAATCCGAATACCGGAAATACGGGATGATGCTTGAACCCAGGAGGGATTTTTCCTCCTGCATCTGGGCATCTGTCTTGAGTATCGGGAAATCGAACTGTGCCACAAGAGGTTCGTACATCCACGGCGACCCTTTCTTGTAGTCATAATTGAACTTCCCCATTCTCGGGAAAAGCAGGAACAGGGTCACGAAAAGTATCGCCAACGGGACGAATACCTTGTACGGATTGCTGATCTTGATGATTTTCATTACAGTTCCGGTTTATATTTCATCGGACAATGGATATAAGTCTCCGTCACGTAAGCCGGCATGTCATACCTTTTCAGCAGGGCGGCAAACCTGTCGCATGTCCTGTCCCCGGCGGAGGACGTGACAGTAATGACCAGGTCGCCCTTGAAATTTATGGTCGAGATACTGAACGGAAACAGCGAAGGCGGTACTACCGGATAAAATTCGGTTATGTACTGGAGCATTGACTCCGGCATTATCACATTCCCTATGTTGCAGAGGGAGAAAGTGAATTCCCCGGATTTTTTCCTGATCATGGTCCGTACAGCCTCTTCCTTTTCCTTTATGCTCCCTGTTTCCATGATGTTTTCCAGAGCGGACATCTTTCTCTGGGCATTGTATGCGAGAGCATCTGTCTTGAGCTGAGCCTCGAGGAACTTCTTCTGGGACATCAGGACTGTAGGAACCGGGTATTCCGTGATTTTCCTGTTGTATGTGAGGGGAAGGTTCACGAAAAACGGGCGGAAAGTGGTAGTCGGGAAATATTGCCTCAGATTCACCTGTATATAGG
>DVIP01000132.1 GCA_018711225.1 Candidatus Cryptobacteroides intestinipullorum
CTTCTTTGTATATCTCTTTATATTACTTGTCTGTTCCTTTGCTCTTTTAAATTCCCGATAGGAATTAACGCTCTTTTATTGTTTGGTACTTGTTGCTTGTACTTAGTCTTTCATTATTTCAAAGAACACCGTTATTTCTCAAACGGGCTGCAAAGATACGGACTTTTTTCTTACCTCCAAATTTTTTCGGAGATTTTTTCAATATTTTTTAATAAATCGATCCTATTTTATACTTTTGCGCCCTGTTAGAAAGTCAATTTATGGTATCTTATTGGCAAATATTCCTGGTTTTCGCAAAGATCGGCGCCTTCACGATAGGGGGAGGCATGGCCATGATACCACTGATACAGAATGAAATAGTACGCAGAGGATGGCTGAAGGAAGATGATTTCCCTGACATCATCGCCCTGTCCCAGTCCGCACCGGGGCTTCTGGCTGTAAATATCTCCATATTCACCGGCTACAAGCTGAGAGGGACAAAAGGAAGTATTGTCGCCACAATAGGAAGCGTGCTTCCGTCCGTACTTATCATCCTGCTCATAGCCATGGCATTTGCCGGATATCAGGACAATCCAGTAATCATACGGATATTCAAGGGAATACGCCCGGTAGTAGTGGCCCTGATAGCTGTTCCCATGCTCCAGATGGCCCGGAAATCATGCAGGAAATGGTGGTCGTATCTTCTGGCGGCATCCGTACTCGTCCTCGTGGGGATATTGAAAGTATCTCCTATATATATACTGATAGTAGTTATCGTGGTATTTTTCGCGATAGCCAAGTACAACGACAAAATCAGGAGGAACGGCAGCAGATGATTTTCGCAGAACTATTCCTGACGTTCTTCGTCATAGGGCTTTTCACGATAGGCGGAGGGTATGCCATGCTGTCTCTGATACAGACCCAGGTCGTGACAATACATGGCTGGATAGACGAAAACACCTTCACCGACATAGTCGCCATTTCCCAGATGACGCCGGGCCCTATCGGGATAAACAGCGCCACCTATATAGGATATACGGTACTTGCAGAAAGCGGCGCCCCGCATTTCCTGTGCATACTGGCCTCTTTCACCACAAGTATTGCAGTGGTGCTCCCGTCTTTCCTGATAGTGCTGGCAATCTGCAAAATGTACGGCAGATTCAGCAGAAGTACGATATTCGAAGGCATAATGGGGGGATTGAAGCCAGCCGTGACAGGTCTTATAGGAGCCTCGGCCCTGCTTCTCATAACGCCTGAAAATTTTCCGGACTGGAAAAGCTGGCTGCTGTTCGCCGCCGCATTTGCCGCTTCATGGATATGGAAGGCCAATCCTATAATTGTCATCATTGCCGGAGGCATCCTCGGCCTTATTTTATACTAAACCGATTAAGACAATGCACTGGTTAGAAGAACTGTTCACCCAACCATCTACAGTACAGACACTTCTGGTCCTGTCCCTGATATCGGCGGCAGGTCTTGCGTTAGGGAAAATCAGGATATACGGCATATCTCTGGGTATAACATTCGTATTCTTCGCAGGAATCCTGGCTGCGCATCTGGGCGTTACCGTAAACAAGGATATGCTCATGTTCGCGCAGAACACGGGACTGATAATTTTCATATACTCGCTCGGACTTCAGGTGGGGCCGGGCTTTTTCTCCTCCTTCAAGAAAGGCGGGATAAAGCTGAACATGCTTGGTCTCGCAACGGCTCTGGCCGGATTCGCGCTCACCATAGCGACAAGTCTTGCATGGCACAGGCCGATCACGGAAATGATAGGGCTTTTTTCCGGAGCAGCCACAAACACGCCCATGCTTGGAGCTGCTCAGCAGGCAGCACTCCAGATAGACCCTGCAGCCTCAGGTACTGTCACTTCCATGTCACTGGCATGCGCCGTAGGATATCCTGTCGGAGTCATCGGGATGATTTTCGTAATCATCGTGTTAAGGAAAATGTCGTCAGGGAAGCAGATGGAGCAAAGGATGCAGGCCGAGCCGGCCAAACCGGTCATTACGGAGTTCCAGATAAGCAATCCTGCCGTTTTCAACAAGACAATAAAAGAAATAACGTCGCTCACCGATACCAGATTTGTGATTTCACGTGTATGGAGAGACGGGAAAGTGAGTATTCCGGCATCCGATACGGTAATCAGGGAGCACGACCATCTCCTGGTGATATCCTCCGGGCCGGACATAGAAAAGATAAAGGCCCTGTTCGGTGAAAAGGAAAACAAAGACTGGAACAAGGAGGGAATAGACTGGAATGCCATCGACAGCCGGCTGGTTTCCAGAAGGATATTTGTCACCAAACAGCATATAAACGGGGTCAAGTTAGGGTCGCTCCGTCTCAGGAATCTTTACGGAATCAATATCACCAGAGTGAACAGGGCCGGAATAGACCTTCTGGCCTCTCCGGGACTGAGACTGCAGATAGGAGACCGGCTGACGATAGTGGGCGAAACCGCAGCGGTGGAGAATGTCGGCAAAATCCTCGGCAACGAAGAGAAAAGGCTGAACGAGCCGAACCTGATAGCCATGTTCATCGGACTGGCCATAGGCGTAATACTGGGAAGCATCCCCTGGTCTGTCCCCGGAATGAGCATGCCCATAAAGCTCGGCATCGCCGGAGGCCCTATAATCGTAGGAATACTTATGGGTGCATTCGGCCCGCGTTTTCACCTGACGACCTACACGACGCAGAGCGCGAACCTGATGCTCAGGGAATTCGGACTGGTGACTTATCTGGCAGGGCTGGGACTCGATGCTGGAGAACATTTTTTCGAGACTGTGTTCTGCATGGACGGGCTGATATGGATAGGACTGGCATTCGCAATGGCGGTAATCCCTACTCTTGCAGTCGGAATTATCGCACAGAAATTCCTGAAAACGGACTATGCAAGCAATGTCGGAATGCTCTGCGGAAGTATGGCGAACCCGATGGCCCTGAACTATGCCAGCACCACTGTAGACAACGACGAACCGGCAGTAAGCTATGCCACGGCCTATCCTCTGGCCATGTTCGCCCGTGTAATAATCGCGCAGCTTGTGATACTACTGCTTGCCTGACAGGAAAACCCGGTTTTTCCTGTGCACAGCGAAATAGACGAATACAAGGTACGCTATGATGAACAGCGTATTGACAGCAAGTTTTCCAATCATTCCCGGAACCGATACAGAAAAGGTCACACCTTTGAAGAACAGGACGTCGGCTACCTGTGCCAGGCCGTAAGCCACCCCCATTGCCAGGAATACGGATGCTATCCTGCTCCACTTGTATGGAATAGGAAAATATTTGTTTCCGAGAATGATGCTGATGACAAACATGACCACATAGCTTGCGAGATGGCCCCATGCGGCGGCATAATAGGAAAATGCCGGCATGAAAACGATATTCACCACTGCCGTCACTGCCAGACCGGCAAGGGTAATGTAAATCGCCACTCCCGTCTTTCCCGAAAGCTTGTACCACATCGACACATTGAAAAGCATTCCCAGGATAATATATGACAGAAGCATTATCGGAACAATCCCTATACCCTCCCGGAAATCCCGTCCGAGGATAAGGGATATGACATCAATATAAAGGATAACCCCCAGGAATATAAGACCGCAGAATGCCGAGAAATATTCCATGACCACGGCATAAAGGGTTTTCGAATCCTTGTCTGCTGCCCTCTGGAAGAAAAACGGTTCGGCGGCGAACCGGAACATCTGCACGAAGAGCGACATTATTACGGATATTTTCACGCCGGCCTGGAAAATTCCAAGGCTCGACTGCCATACCTCGGAACCGGTATCGAAAAACCTGAACAATATCCTGTCCAGAAAATCGTTTACGATTCCCGGAAGCGCAGCCACCATCAGGGGCAGCGAATAGGCAAGCATCTGCCGGGCAAGTTTCCTGTCGAAAGCGAACCTGAATCTGAGCAGGTCCGGGACAAAGAGCAGAAGACAGACTATGCAGCTTATCAGGATGGCGAATATCACATAGCTGAAATCCGGTTCCGGAGAAATGAACGAAAGCATTCCTATGTCAGACGGCGTAAGGTCGGAAACCTGCATTCCCGCCTCTGCAGCCGTTTTCCGGCAGAATGATGCGAATCCGAAGAAAAGGAGGAAATTGGCTCCCGTCTCAGTCAGGATCTTGGCTGTCTTGAGCAGGGCGAATTTCAGGGCCTTGTGCTCCTGCCTCAATTTGGCGAACAGGATAGCCGTAATGGAATCCGAGGCCAGAATCCCGCCGACATACATGATACAGCTCTGGTAGCCGTGATAGCCGAGCATGTCAGCGATGTCTCTTGCGAAGATCACTGTCACGGCCAGAAATGCCAGACTCACCGCCGAGACTATGCCCAATGCATCCGAATAGACTTTCGCAGGATCCGTACCCTGCCTGTTCGCAAACCGGAAACACCCCGTCTCCAGCCCCAGGACGAGTACGACCTGCAGAACCGCGATATATGCCATGAATTCCGTCACCACACCATAGCTTTCCGTACTCAGAAGCCTGGTATAAAACGGTACGAACAAGAAATTTATGACCCGGGCCAGAATAGTGCTCAGCCCGTACAGTGCAGTTTCTCCTGCAAGTTGTTTCAACGGATTTGCCATAATCTGCAAAATTAAGTATTTTCAGCAACTTTTTACACTCGTTTTGCATCTATGGGAGGTATTCAGCAGACAAGACTATGAATAAGGTTATTTGCAGAACATTGTTTATTTTTGCAGCATTGACACTGTCGGCGGCCTGTTCCTCTTCACTGAGCGGGGACGGCTCCGACAATAAAACAGACAATATGAATACTGACACGAAAAGTCTGACAAACGACGGGCCGGTCTTCGATATCGTGACCGACCTGGGGACAATACGCGTAAGACTCTACAATGAGACGCCCCTGCACAGGGACAACTTTTCCAAACTCGCATCTGAAGGGTTCTATGACGGAATCCTCTTCCACCGCGTAATCAACGGGTTCATGATACAGACAGGAGACCCTCTCACGAAAGATCCTTCCAAGGCTAACCTTTACGGGACCGGAGGACCCGGGTACACGTTGCCTGCAGAATTCGACAGCAGGCTTGTGCACAAGAAAGGGGCACTGGCAGCCGCAAGGCGCGGAGACGCAGCCAATCCCAAGAAAGAATCCTCCGGATCACAGTTCTATATAGTGCAGGATGCTGAAAACTGCAGACATCTGGACGGAGAATACACCGTATTCGGGGAAACCATCGACGGGTTGGACGTGATAGACAGTATTGCATCCGTACCTACAGACAGGAGGGACAGGCCTGTCACTGACATACACATCAAGAGCATCAAGGCCGTAATGCCGGAAGCTGATACGGCTGATGACACCGGGAAAGATCCGGCAGGAGATACGGAAAATGCGGATTAGGTACATCTTCTTCGATGCCGACGATACACTTTGGGAAAACGAATTGTTCTTCAGGAAAGCCGAAGAGCAATTCGTTTCATTACTTTCAGACCATGCGCCGGAGGTTGAAATAAGGAAATCCCTGGCGGAAGCGCAGGAAGAAAACATACCCGTATTCGGCTACGGGTCCAAGACTTATCTCATCGCCATGACAGACTGCGCGGCAGGGATATGTCCGGAGAAATTCAATGCCTCCGTATACAGGGAAATAAACAGAATAGTACGGAATCTTGCCGGACATGAAATTAAAATCATAGACGGGGTCAGGGAAACACTGGAACAGCTGTACGGGAAATACAGGCTGGCAGTAGCTACCAAAGGCGACCTGAAGGAACAGACAGCCAAGTTCCGCGCATCCGGGCTCGGGAAATACTTTCACCATATAGAGGTGCTGGAGAACAAGGACGAAAAAAACTACGCCCTCATGGCACGGAAACTGGATATCAGTCCGGGGGAGATAATCATGGCAGGGAACTCGGTAAAATCCGATATTGCTCCGGTAATCAGTCTGGGAGGCTATGCGGTGCATGTTCCCCATGAAATCGTCTGGGAACATGAGAAAATGGACATGCCTGAATCGGAAAAGGTATTCGAAGTAAAAAATATCAGGGAATTGCCTAATATTATTGAACGGATTCAGAATTTGGCACAGTAATTGTAATTTACTTTAATCGAATAGTTTTTTCATAGGTTAAGTTTTAGGTTAGAATTGCGAGCCAGTTCCGATGTGAATCGGGACTGGCTCATCTTTTTGTCCTCACCCGTCATTTGTGCCTGCGTTCGAGCTCCTTTTCCAGATCCGATATGGAAAGTCCTTTGTGGACAAGCAGGACCAGAAGATGATAAATCAGGTCGGAGGCTTCGTATATCATGGCGCTGTCATTGTCCGCCACCGCTTCAATCACCGTTTCTACTGCCTCTTCCCCCACTTTCTGTGCGATCTTGCATGTCCCCTTGTCAAAAAGACGGACAGTGTACGAGCCTTCAGGTCTCTCTTCACGGCGTCTCCTTATGATGTCCTGCAGCCTGCGGATAAATCCTTCGCTGTCTTCCGTCTTGAAACAGCTTGCTGTCCCTTCATGGCACACGGGCCCGGCCGGAACGGCCTTTACCAGCAGGGTATCATTGTCACAGTCCGAGTAGATTTCACTTACTGTCAGCCAGTTTCCACTGGTTTCCCCTTTGGTCCACAGACACTGGCGCGTCCTGCTGAAAAAAGTCATTTTCCCGGACTCCAGAGTCTTTTCCAAGGCTTCCCGGTTCACATATCCGAGCATCAGTACCTTGAGAGTATCTGCATCCTGTACGATTGCGGGTATAAGCCCGTCACTGTTCTTGCCGAAATCGAGTCCGTCGATTTGAAAGTCTGTCTTTATCATAATTTCCGTTTTTTAGTGTCAGTCCTGATTCTTGCCAGAAATTTCGCCGGACCGACATCACGATTTTACGAAATCTCTTCCATTTTTCCGTATTGATTTTCCTGATTCACTGACTGTCAGAGCCGTACCGGAATACCTCTTTCAGCCAGAGTCCGTTTCAGGTCTGGAATCCTTATCTCTCCGTAATGGAAAACCGAGGCTGCAAGCGCTGCATCAGCCCTTCCGCCGCCGGGAGACAGAACCTCCACAATATCCTCAGCAGTACCGGCCCCTCCGGATGCTATGACCGGAATGTCCAGCATACCGGAAAGACGGCGGTATTGTTCGCACGCATATCCGCCGCAGGTCCCGTCATGGTCCATTGAGGTGAACAATATTTCTCCGGCGCCGAGGCTTTCCGCTTCCTTCGCCCAGGAAAAAAGTTCCTTTCCGGAAAAACGGCTTCCGCCATGAGTAGTCACTTTCCATGTCCCGTCCGCATTTTTGGCGTCAATGGCCACAACCACGCATTGCGAACCGAATCCGGATGCTATTTCTGAAATAAGAGACGGATTCCTGACCGCTGCGCTGTTTATGGAAACCTTGTCGGCTCCGGCGCGCAGCAGAACTGCGGCATCTTCTGCGGTAGAAATGCCTCCGCCTACGGTGAAGGGGATGTTTATTTCCCTGGCTATTCTGGAAACCAGGGAAGAAAAGGCCTTGCGTCCTTCTATGGTGGCGCTTATGTCCAGGAACACGAGTTCGTCCGCGCCTTCTTCCGAGTATTTCCGGGCCAGTGCGACAGGATCACCGACAGACTTGAGTCCCAGGAAATTTATTCCTTTCACAGTCTGTCCGTCCTTCACGTCGAGACACGGTATGATTCTTTTTGCCAGCATATCTGTATGTATCTCATTTTCCGGCGGCCAGCCGTTTCAGATCTATTTTTCCTTCATATATCGCCTTGCCTACTATGACGGCAGGCACTCCCGCATCGTCAAGAGCCCTGATATCCGCTTCAGAACCGATTCCTCCGCTGGCCACGAAGACTGTTTCAGGGAACTCGTGCATAAGCCCGACATAGATGTCCGATGCAGGGCCGGACATCATGCCGTCACGTGAAATGTCCGTAACCTCAACGGTCTCCAGTCCTGCATCCAGGAATTTACCCACAAGGCCGGACACCGTCACCGACGTATTTTCGAGCCATCCGTTTACCGCTACCGTTCCGTTTCTCACGTCTGCACCGAGGACAATCCGTTTCCCTCCATACATTCTCAGCCAGGAAGAAAATTCTTCAGGGAACATACAGGCAAGGCTTCCGCAGACCGCCCTGTATGCACCGGCGTCGAATACCGATGCCAATATGCCTGCAGACTTGATTCCTCCCCCGAACTCCACTTTCAGGGAAGTGCGTGAGGCTATCTTCTCCAGGACGCGCAGATTTTCAGGACCTTTGGCCCTGGCACCGTCCAGGTCCACGAGGTGCAGCATTTTCATCCCGCTGTCTTCGAACATCAGGGCTGTTTCCAGCGGGTTTTCACTGTAAGTCACGCCGCTTGAATAGTCGCCTTGCGAGAGACGGACGCATTTCCCGTCCATCAGGTCTATTGCCGGTATTATTTCTATCATATAGAGAAATTTTTCATTGTCCTTAAACATTTTTCCGGGACAGTGGTCAGCACCGGATATTGAGGAAAGCGGCCAGCATCCTTTCCCCGGCATCACCGCTTTTTTCAGGATGGAACTGGCAGCCCATGAAATTGTCTTTTCTGAGTGCCGAACTGAACGGGATTCCGTATTCAGTGACAGAAACGGTGTCCTCACAGATTCCGGCGAAATAGGAATGCACGAAATACATGTACGAGCCATCTGCAATCCCGTCGAACAGGTCTGACTTCAGGGACGTTACAGTGTTCCACCCCACATGGGGCACTTTCAGCCTGACACCTTCCGGAAAGGCATGGAGAAAATGCCTGACATCGGTTCCGAATATGCCGAGACATTCCACGTTCCCTTCCTCCGAGGCGGAACACAGGAGCTGCATGCCCAGGCAGATGCCGAGAAGCGGTTTCCGGGTATTCCTGATGAAAGCATCGAGATTCTTTTCCCTCAGGCAGGCCATCGCCCTCGCAGCTTCGCCGACACCAGGCAGGACAAGCCTGTCGCACTCCGAAAGTATCGCAGTGTCAGAAGCCAGCACATAACCGGCGCCGAGTCTGTCCAATGCGTTTTCCACAGACCGGATATTGCCGGCCCCGTAATCTATAATTCCTGTCATGATTCTTCAATTCTATATCAGTCACAGACTTCCCTTGCTGCTGGGAACAGAAGTTCCGGACGTGCTCCTTTCCACAGCCTGCCTCAACGCTCTGGCAAACGCCTTGAAGACACCTTCGATGATATGATGGTCGTTTTCTCCGGAGGCCCGGATATGGAGGTTGCATTTCAAATGTTCCGCAAGTGATTTGAAAAAATGAGGGAACATCTGCGTAGATACATCTCCCGTCCTGTCGCCGGCAAACGTCACGTCCCAGCGGAAATCGGTCCTTCCGCCCAGGTCGAGCAGAACCGCAGCCTCCGCTTCATCCATCGGGAGCGAAAAACCGTATCGGCCTATGCCAGCCTTGTCTCCCAACGCAGAATAAAAGCACTCTCCGAGAGCAATCGCCACATCTTCAATGGTATGGTGGTCATCCGTCTCCAGGTCTCCGAAGCATACCACATCCAGAGTAATCCCGGCATGGAAACCTATCTGCTCCAGCATGTGGTCGAAAAAATGCAGCCCCGTCGCGATTTCAGGACGGCGGAAACGGTCCAGATTCACCCTGACAATCACTGATGTTTCTCCCGTCTTTCTCGAACATGAGGCAGTCCTGTCCGCAGTGTCAGGAACTCCGGTATAAGAGGTCTCCGGATTTTCCCATCCCAGGACGGAAAGAAGACGGTCATTTTCCTCCGGTGTCCCGACCGTGATCCTGAGACAGCCTTCACAGTTATGTGCAGACGAACGGTCTCTGACAATAATCCCGTGTTCTGCAAGGTCCGAGAACACGTCGTCTTTCCGGAAAAATTTCACAAGGAGGAAATTGGCATCGGAATGCCAGACTTTATCCACACATGGAAGAGTCCCGAGAATCCTGGACATACGCTCCCGCTCCTTCACCAGAAGTGCTACCCTGTCCATGGTCCGGAACGGGTCCGAGAGCAGTTCAGCAGCCCTGGTCTGGTCAGGGACACTGATGTTGTACGGATATTTTATCCGGGACATGATGTCCACTATATTCCTGTCGGCGACAGCCATGCCTATTCTCAATCCCGCCATTCCCCATGCTTTCGAAAGTGTCTGCAGGACAATCAGTCCGGGATATTTTTCCACGAGACCGGCGAGGCTTTCCGCACCGGAGAAGTCGATATACGCCTCATCCACGACAGTGATTCCTCCGAAATTATCCAGAATCTTCAGGATTTCATCACGGTCAAGAAGATTCCCGGAAGGATTGTTGGGAGAGCACAGGAATATGACCTTTGTGTCTTCTCTTATCTTTCCAAGCAATGAGGATGCGTCCAGACTGAAATCGGGGCCCAATGGGGAATCAATGACTTCGACATCGTTGATTTCCGCAGCCACACGATACATCCCGTAAGTAGGGGTTATCTGAACCATGCTGCTCTCTCCCGGTGGACAGAAAAGTCTGAATACAAGGTCAATAGGTTCATCACTTCCGTTGCCGAGGAAAATATTTTCCTCCCGGATGCCTTTCAGTACAGAAAGCCGTTTCTTCAGTTCCGGCTGATGAGGTGACGGGTAACGGTTCACCCCATTGTCGAAAGGACTCTCGTTGGCATCCAGATATATTTCCATTCTGGCCTTGCAGTCATCCCTGGCCGTGGAATACGGCACGATATTCCTTATATTTTCACGCAGCAAGGCTCTTATCGCTGCTGCATTCCGGTTTTCGCTGTTCATCATAATCCTTTCTCCGCCATATAATCAAGTCTAATCCTGACGGCACCGGCATGTGCGTCCAGACCTTCTGCCAGTGCCATGGTCTCTATCACATGTCCCAGGCCTTTCAATCCTGAAGGGGAAATCTCCTGAATCGTCATCTTCTTCATGAACGACGAAAGGTTCACGCCCGAACAGGATATGGCCCAGCCGCCTGTCGGAAGCGTGTGGTTCGTTCCGGAGGCATAGTCGCCTGCACTTTCGGTAGAGTAGTTCCCCAGGAACACGCTGCCGGCATTCACGATGCCCTTCACAGTATTCCCGTAATCTTCAGTAGCTATTATAAGATGTTCCGGAGCATAGAAATTCGAGAATTCCACCATCTCTTCTTCCGTATCGAAAATCACGGCTACGCTTCTGCCCAAAGAATCCTCCACGATATTCTTTCTGGAAAGGGCTGCCATCTGCCTGTCTATCTCCCTTACTGTCTCTTCCACCAGCTCTTCCGATGTCGAAAGCAGGATAGCCTGACTGTCCCTTCCGTGCTCCAGCTGGGAAAGGAAATCGGAGGCGACAAATTCCGCCCTGGCACTTCTGTCGGCAATAATCATGACTTCGGACGGTCCTGCCGGCATGTCTATCGCGCAATCCTGCGACACTTGCCGCTTTGCTTCCATGACATATTGGTTCCCCGGGCCGAATATCTTGCCTACCTTGTCGACAGACTGCGTACCGTAGGCCATGGCAGCGATGGCGACCGCTCCCCCTATCTTGTAGATTTCACTGACCCCGCACAGTGAAGCGCAGTAGAGGATGGCAGGGGCGACCTTCCCGTCAGGCCCCGCGGGTGTACATAAGGCTATCCTGCCGCATCCTGCAATCGAGGCCGGGATGGCAAGCATAAGAACTGTGGAAAACAGAGGGGCCGTACCTCCGGGGATGTAAAGCCCCACATCTGATATCGGGACATCTTTCTGCCGGCATATCACTCCAGGACAGGTTTCCACCACGATTTCACGGCCCGCCTGGGCGAGATGGAACTGTCTTATGTCGGAAGCCGCCACCCTAATGGCAGACTTCAGATCCTCCGGCAGAAGGGATTCCGCGTTCTCCAGTTCCTGACGGGTAACCCTGAGTCCATGCCCGGCGGCATCATAGCGGTCAAGCGCCCTGACATATTCACAAACCTTCGCATCTCCGTACTCCCTCACATCGGAAAGAATGCGGGAGACCGTTTCCCGGACATTATCATCCGGGCCTGTCTTCTGTCTGCCCACTATGGCCGGCCAGTCTTCCCTTTCGGGGCGTCTGTATACATTCATTTTCATAGTCCGTCGGTTATCAGATTATCAGTTTTTCCATAGAGAGCACTACAATATCTTCGGCTCCTATCTGTTTCAGCCTGTCAGCCTTCTCCCACACTTCCGACTCGTCCACGACTGCGTGTATGGCGCTCCAGCCCTTGTCCGCAAGGGGCAGAAGAGTAGGACTTTTCATGGACGGGATAATCTCCAGGGCTTCGGTTATCCTGTCGTTCGGGACATTCACCAGAATGTATTTCTTTCCCCTGCTCCGCAATACGGAAGTGAACCTGGACATAAGTATGCGGACGGTTTTCATCTTTTCCTCATCCAGCCCCGGCGTACCTACAAGCACGGCATCGGAATCCATCACCTTCTCCACTTCAGTCAGGCCGTTCTGCACGAGAGTGCCCCCGCTGCTCACGATATCGAATATTCCGTCAGCCAGTCCGATGGACGGAGATATCTCCACGCTTCCGGCAATCTCCCGTATTTCACAGCTGATGCCCCTGCCGTCAAAGTATTTTCTCAGGATGCCCGGATATGACGTGGCGACCTTTTTCCCTTCGAAAAAATCCGGACCGGTATATTCGATATACTTCGGTATGGCAAGCGAAAGCCTGCATTTCCCGAAGCCGAGATGCTGCAAGACATCCACGGGATATGCGCGTTCTTCGACTTCATTGAACCCGACTATACCCAGGTCCGCTATTCCGCACGAGACGGTCTGCGGGATATCGTCATCCCGGAGATAAAGCACTTCCACCGGGAAATTGGATGCTTTGGAAAGAAGCCGTCTGCTGTTCTCTTCTATAGAGATGCCGGCTTCACGCAGGAGTTCAAGGCTTTTTTCATTCAGTCTGCCTTTTGACTGCAGGGCGATTCTCAACATGTCTTCAAGTCCGTTTCGTTATACAAAAAAAGCCTGCCGCGGATTACGGCAAGCTTCATATAGTCTGCATCATGACATACACGACCTGCCGTCATACCGGTAAGATATGATGATGGCGGAGTATGTATGAAAGTAGGTTCGTCATGTTTCTTTCTGCCAGTACCGTGCGGCAAATCAGAGGAACCGCTGCAACGGATTCGTCTTCTGCCGCATCTGAATGTCTGTACCATACAAATGTAGTAAAAATTTTTTACGATTTCGGGTTTCATGGATTTTTTCATGCAAAATTTTTTGTTTCCGATGCAAGTTTTACCTATGGATGTATTTATAATAGCGGAATTTGTTTAACATTAACCGGAATAAACAATGAAAAAAAGAAGATTTGTATTTTTATGCGGTATTGCAGCGATGTTTTCCCTCCTTTCATGCGACAATGAGGATGTAGGAAGCGGGGAATATGTGGAGAGCGAATTGTATGCATTCAGCATGACATTCGGGACCATGCCGTCACTGTATGCCGGACTTTACGCCGTGGACCGCGAAATCCCTACCTATTTCTTCTTCGAGCGGGAGCAGACATTCGATACGGACGGATTTCCTGAGCACGTCATGCTGTGTCCTTATCTGGGAGCAGATGAAGAAGAAAAAATGCGTGACTGGATGAAAAAGACCATCGCGGATATCGACGAGAAAAATCCGGATGCGCAGTTCGAACTTTATGTAGATGACCTCAGGGCAGGTCCGATAAGCCATGACTTCTTTGCCGCCCAGGGAATAGACATGTCAAGGGTCAAGGTATTCATGCTTTCGGACGGAACAGGTACATACAACGAATTCTTCAACAATTTCGGGGCAAGCGGCACGGGAGCCGAATACTGGAAAAAGATGGAAGACGAAATCAACAGTTTGTCGTGGAGCGACGGCGGCGATTATGTAGGGACAAAAGCCCTGCCGGAATTTGAAACGCACTGGCACTGGAGCTACCCGCTGGCGACGAGGGACAACTACACGTACATCATGCATGACAGCAGCCTTCTGGAGACTTCCGACCCTTATGTCCGGGAAAAGTTAACGGAAATGAACTGCGAAGACAGGAATGTCGTGGACATGCTGAACAGCCTTTCTCCGGACAAACAGGAAACATTCCTGTCCATGATTCCGTACGACAAAGATGTCTATGTGGAACTCATGGACGAGTCTCCGAAGCCGAACCTCATTATCAACGGTACGAGCAACCAGCCTGAAAACCAGAGGAAATATGTAGAGGAGGTATATGAGAAATACAAGGACGATTATGACGTGTTCTTCGAGCCTCATCCGGCCGACGAGTCGTATCTCGACTATGAGACAGCCTTCCCGGGACTCAGGAATGTGCCCAAGATGTCGTTCGAATTCGTAATGATGTTCATCGGGGACAAGATTGACGCAATCGGAGGTTTCCCTTCGACCATTTATCTCACGGTCCCTGTAGATAAGGTGAAATTCATGTTCGCAGCCGGACCGGATGCAATGCCGAGGCCTCTGAACCTGATATTCTCGAATGCGGAACAGGAGATTGACTATATGCTTGCCGCCGAATGACAGGCATGACAGGACCCGTCAGAAAAAAAAGATGTCACGGAACCGTGGCATCTTTTTTTGTCGGTATACCATGCAGACAGCACCATGCCTGTCTCAAGCAGCGGATTTTGAGGAAACTGTTTTTTATTATAAATTTGCCCGTCAATTTTGAACATTTCAAATGAAAATTTCACATAAAGCGATGAAAAACAAGATATTGAAGAGCCTTTTGACCGAAGATTGGGTAATAGTGGGCGCCGGTGCGCTGATTCTTGCGCTGGCAGCGGTCTTTCCTGATTCGATGCCCTCCATGCCGCAGACTCTGGCGACAGGGGCAGACTGGCTTTCGGCCGGATACATGTTCCTTTTCGTACTGATACTCACTTATCTTACGTCAGCCGTGCTGGGACGTCCTCTGAAATGGATTTTCCCTTCGCTGCTTCTGATATTCTGCCTGACCCTGGCTTCCCAGCTTATCGCATCCATCCCTGCAGTCAAGGAATACGGCTTCGAACAGGTATTTTTCGCCGTAATACTGGGTCTGGCCGTAAGCAACTGCTTCAAACTGCCGGAATGGCTCAAGTCAGCTGTCCAGAGCGAGTTTTACATAAAAATCGGCATTATATGCCTGGGTTCGACAATCCTTTTCGGTGAAGTGCTCAAATCCGGAGCCTACGGACTTGCCCAGTCTCTGGTAGTGGTATTCACGGTATGGTATGCATCGTTCTGGATAGGGAAAAAGATGAAGGTGGATCCGGAAATGAACACCATGCTGGCAAGTGCCGTCTCGATATGCGGTGTTTCGGCTGCAATAGCGACGTCGGGAGTGATAAACGGTGACAAGAAAAAACTCTCCTACGTGGTATCCCTCGTGCTGATAATAGCCATTCCGATGATGTACCTGCTTCCGTGGCTTGCAAGTCTGATGAATCTGCCGCAGGAAGTCACCGGGGCATGGCTGGGTGGCACCATAGACACCACAGGGGCCGTAGCTGCAGCCGGAGCCCTGGTAGGTGAAGGAGCCGGACAGACCGCCATTATAGTAAAGTCCTCACAGAATGTATTGCTCGGCATCGCGGCATTCATCATCTCCATCATGTGGTCATATCAGGGCAAGGCACATGCGGAAAAGCCGACCGCGTCCGTAATATGGGAAAGATTTCCGAAATTCGTGGTAGGCTTCGTTCTTGCCTCCCTGGTATTCAGTTTCTGCTTTGATACCGGCACTGCCAAGGAAATAGGGAAAGTCACGAAAGGATTCCAGAACACCCTGTTCAGCATAGCTTTCGTCTGCATCGGCCTGGAAACACGCTTCAGGGAGATTTTCGGAAAAGAGAACAGGAAACCGCTCGGAGTGTTCCTCCTGGCCCAGACATTCAACATAATAGTCACTCTCGGCATGGCTTATCTCATGTTCGGAGTGGTGAAGCCTTTCCTGAAGGATTTCTGACAATAATAAAACCGGTCACAGAATAGTTTCCGGACCGGTTTCACTTATTTCTACTTTCTACAGCGACGAATTTACCCGTTTCCCCTCGAAACGGATATCCTCGTCTTCATAAATCAGGATGCAGTCATCTTGGCTGTACGGATTCAGCACCGTAAGAGTGTATTCGGTTTCCGATATAACACGCGAATAATAGTCATTGTCGGCATCCCGATCATATCTGGTATCAGTCATGATGCACTTACCGTCATATTCGTCATCATTCTCCGAATATGTCCAATACCAATAATTATAAGTTCCGTAGGCGTGTCTGGAATCATATAGATTGCCGGAAGGAGCACATAGTTCTCTCTATCATATATACTGCCATACTTGCTGAAAGACTTTTCCGTCGTATATCCTTCGCTACTGTCACTCGTAAAAATCCAGTCGCCGGGAACAATATACTTTACCATTTCCACATCCGGAAGCCTTGTGAATGTATGTGATGTGGACTCCGTATGAAGGGCTATACCGCTCCACTGGTTATCAGTGGCAATCGTCACCTGCCATTGCTCCCCTGACAATGTCGTGGCAAGGATTTTAGTGTCAGGATCATAGTTCCAACTTCCATAGTCAGGACTCTCCATCACTTCATCATAAGAATCATATATCCACGACTCACAACTTCCATCCGGTCTAAACAGATAATAGTAATAGCTCCAATTAGAACTTGAAGAGCGTGTCCAATAACCTATAAACGGACTTGTTTCCACGGAAATATTTCCGTCTCCATCCGGCTCTTCCGGGACATCCGTTCCGTCCTGGTCATCATCAGAACCTCCCGGCACCTCAGTGCCGTCAGTCTTGTCATCTGTGCCGGCACTATCGCCTGTCAAGTCATCAGAGCAGGACACAAAACCTGCAAGAATCAGAATAAAAAACAACTTCTTCATAAAACTGTCTGTCAGGCCGCCAGGCTCAATAACGGCATATCTTATACAAAAAAGTGTGGAGCCGGTTGCTTATCTGAATGGAGGTTCTGGAATACCTTGACGCAAATAAACAATACTTCACACCTGCCGTTATATATCAAAAACGATATATGACAAAACAAGTGGTGAATGTTGTCTGCTGCATCCTTGCGTCAGTGAATTTTCCAGATTTCCACTCAAGGATAAAAGCAATACACTTTCATCAATATTCAAGTCACCTTGCGATGACTGCACAAAGATAGAAAATGTTTTCAACATCCGTGGAGTATTGTTATCCAAAGTTCATACTAAATCCGCTTAAAATCAACATTGACAGGTAATTTTGTTTGCCATACTCCTTGAAGAACTTGTTCAGACGGCCGTTTGCGATATTGTTTATCATGGCCTCAGGAAGGTTTGCAGCCTTCTCTGCAGAAACGGTCTTGATAATCTCGCGGGCCTTGTCAGCCTGCTCCTGAAAGACTTATGACCGTACGGATCAACCGAGCAGATATTTGCTGCCGGGGATAAAGGAAACGCCTCTGGCCAGCAGAGCACACACGGTGAATGTGAGTACGGCAGTCACCAGAATATGCAGAGGGGTACACAATCCCAGTCCGGCCACGATCTGATTGAAGAAGACGAGGACGAACATGTGCATAAGATATATCCCGTAGCTCACCCTGGAGACCGGCAATATGACATTGCGATAGAAGAATCCGGAGCACGTCATTTTCCTGATGACCATGAAATATGCCGCAGAGGTCATCGCCACGCCGGTCGCGCAGAACTGCCATGAGGTTTCCATATATACGGCTATGTCTATCGGCCCCTCCACCGGGAAATCCTTCGGCATCGTCATCCAGAACCATATTGCAGTAATGGCGTAGCCGACGGCCCATAAAGGAAGCGCAACGGCAAGGGTCTTTTTCCAGGACAGATCCGGGACGTATTTTCTGAAATAATGTCCGAGGACCATGTAGCCTATGAATCCGCTGACATACTGGAATGTCCCAAACTCGTTCCAGCTGGCCTCTCCCCACAGTTCTGGACTTCCCGTAACGGCTGCTGCCGCCTGCCTGAAAAAAGGGAGAAGCGTCGTGAACGCCCATAGTCCGAGAAATATTTCCTCACCTTTCTTCGACACCTTGTCAGCCCACGGGGAAAGAAGCGGCATCAGCAGATATACGCCCAACAGCATATACAGGAACCACAGATGTCCGGAATGCGGGTTGAAGTTCAGAAGCAGGCGTCCGAGATTCGCACCTCTGTCGAATCCTTCAGCAGAACCGTAATAAGGTATGAGGGCATAAAGCAGCGACCATATAATGAGAGGTATGCACACACGGACGAACCTCTTTTTGAAAAAAGTGGCAGTATCATACTTCAGAGGGAACAGAAGATAGCTTGAGGCCATGACGAAAAGCGGTACGGCCGCCCTCAGTGCGGAATCCAGGAATGTGGACCACGCCGCATCCGACATGTTCCTTATCAGCGTACCTTCGCCTCCCAGATAAAAAGGTTCAATACAATGTACTGTAATCACCATGAAGCACGCGATAACGCGCAGATAATCCAGGAATACGACCCGCTCCATGCCGGACGCAGACAATGATGTATTTTCAGCCATATAAAAATAATCTTTACAACATCTTGTAAAGATAATATCTTGCCCTCACAAATCAAATTCCGATAATAAAACGTTTGAGGGTGACCCAAAGTCATAAATTTGGGCCACCCTCTTCAGATATTCTGTCTTGCGAATCCTTAGTCGTTCAGAGAGAATCTCTTGAATGAAAGGATTTTGGCTTCCTTGTCCACACCTGCAAGATAGTCCTTTACGGAAATCTTGCCGTCACCCATCTGGTACTCCTGCTCCTCAAGGGTGTTCTCCTTGAAGAACTTGTTCAGACGGCCGTTTGCGATATTGTTTATCATGGCCTCAGGAAGGTTTGCAGCCTTCTCTGCAGAAACGGTCTTGATAATCTCGCGGGCCTTGTCAGCCTGCTCCTGGGTAATCCAGCCCTTGGCCATGTTTGACTCGATGTGATCCTCGCTGTCAACATGAGCAGGGTTGATTCCGGCTTTCTCGAGGGCAGAGTTGACCGCCTTCTTCACAAGTTCCTCCTTGGTCTTCTCGACAGCCACTGCAAGCTCGTTGTCGATTACATTCTGAGGGACGGAATCCTTGTTAACCGCTACAGGGTTCATGGAAGCGACCTGCATTGCGATACCCTTTCCGGCCTCTGCAGGAATTTCCTTGTTGAACGCCACAATAGCTGCAAGTTTTCCGTTGATCTTGTGGATATATGATGAAATGTAAGGAGCCTCCACGCAAGCATAATATGCGATGGAATGCTTCTCGCCGGTCTTTCCGGTCTGTTCTGTGACAGCTGCCTCAACAGTCCTTCCGTCTGCAAGAGTGCAGGCTTTCAGAGCCTCGGCGTCTGCAGGGAACTGTGCGATAGCCGCATCGGCGATGGCATTGGCAAGAGACTGGAATTCTTCGTTCTTGGCCACGAAGTCCGTCTCGCAGCCGAGAGCCACGAGAATGGCCTTATTGCCGTCCACCTTGGCGATGGCCGCACCTTCCGAAGTCTCCCTGTCAGCCCTCTTGGCTGCCACGAGCTTGCCTTTCTCCCTGATGATTTCCTGAGCCCTTGCGTAGTCGCCGCCGGCTTCTACGAGAGCTTTTTTGCAGTCCATCATTCCGGCACCTGTCATTTGACGCAATTTCATTACGTCAGCTGCTTTGATTTCCATATTCTCAAGAATTTAGAATGTTAGTACTATTCGGCCTTGGCCTCTTCTGCGACTGGCTCTGCCTCAGGAGCCGCTGCTGCAGGTGTCTCTTCTGCAGAGTCTTCCGTCCTGGCCTTGCGGGCGCGGAGTTTCTTTCCTGCAGGAGCCTGTGAATCTCCCTGCTCAGGAGCTTCTTTCTCCTTTTCCACCTTTCTTTCGTCCAGTCCTTCAGCCACTGCCTGGCAAAGCACGTCCACGATGTATGAAATAGATTTGGCGGCATCGTCATTGGCCGGAATCACATAATCAATAGGAGTAGGATCGCAGCAAGTATCAACCATGGCGATAACCGGTATGTTAAGACGATTAGCTTCCTTGACTGCATTCATCTCTTTCTGTACATCCACTACGAAAAGTGCTGAAGGGAGACGGCTCATGTCCTTGATGGAACCGAGGTTCTTCTCAAGTTTTGCCCTCTGGCGGGTGATCTGGAGACGCTCACGTTTGGCGAGAGTGTCGAAAGTACCATCCTCTATCATCTTGTCGATGGTATTCATTTTCTTGACAGCCTTGCGGATGGTAGGGAAGTTCGTAAGCATTCCGCCCGGCCATCTTTCTGTCACATAAGGCATGTTTATGGATGCGGCCTTCTCTGCCACAATCTCTTTTGCCTGTTTCTTGGTAGCCACGAAAAGGATCTTGCGGCCTGAACGCGCAAGCTGCTTCATCACATTCGCAGCCTCATCAATCTTTGCTATAGTCTTGTGCAGGTCGATGATATGTATCCCGTTCTTCTGGTCGAAGATATAAGGGGCCATCTTTGGGTTCCACTTCCTGGCGAGGTGTCCGAAATGAACGCCTCCATCAAGAAGTTCCTGGAAATTTGTTCTTGGCATCTTGAATTTATTTTACTTGTTCTACTTTCCCTCAGGCTATTGTGTTCCTGCCTGAGCGGGGTTCTACATCAATCCGGAGTAACGGCCTGACCGGTCTCCTGGATTTTACGCAGTCTCGCCAAACCTTGGTAGCCGGGAAGGATTCACATCCCGCCACGGATCCGAGGGCTTTAACACGGACTGCACGATACTGTAAATCGTCAGACAAATACTAACGTTTGCTGAACTGGAAGCGCCTACGTGCACCAGGCTGACCAGGTTTCTTTCTCTCGACTTCGCGTGCATCGCGGGTAAGGAATCCGTTGGATTTCAATACAGGACGATAAGCCTCCTTGTCTATCTCGCAAAGTGCGCGGGATATACCGAGCCTTATGGCCTCTGCCTGACCTTTGATTCCGCCTCCGTCGACATTAACCTTGACGTCAAACTGTCCTGCCGTTCCGGTAACGTTAAAAGGCTGGTTCACGATATAACGGAGCGTGTCCTCTTTGAAGTAATTGTCGATTTCACGGCCATTAACGGTGATGTTGCCTTTCCCAGCAACGACATAAACACGAGCGACTGCCGATTTACGTCTTCCAAGGGCGTTTACTACTTTCATCCTCTGCTTAAATTTCGTTTAACTTGATTGTTTTTGGTTTCTGCGCCTGGTGCGGATGCTCGCTTCCCTGATAGAGGTAAAGGTTGTTGATGAGCCTTGCACCGAGACGGTTCTTAGGAAGCATGCCTTTTACGGCCATCCTCAGAAGTTCGGTAGGTTTCTTCTTCATGATGTCCTTCGGCGTAGTGAAGCGCTGTCCGCCCGGATAGCCGGTGTGACGGACATACACCTTGTCAGTCATCTTGTTCCCGGTAAGCTTTATCTTGTCAGCATTGACGATGATGACATTGTCCCCGCAGTCCATGTGCGGAGTGTAGCTCGGCTTGTTCTTCCCGCGAAGCACAAGCGCTACCCTGGATGCAAGACGGCCAAGCACCAGGTCGGTGGCATCAATAAGAACCCACTCTTTCTTGATATCGCCGGCTTTCAGCGATACGGTCTTGTAACTCTGTGTGTCCACTGTCTTGATCTTTAAATGGTTAATACTAATTTTTGCGATCCCTACACTATATAGGGGGTGCAAAGGTAAAAATAATTTTCCAAAATACAAAACAAGGATGTGCCAATCGTTTAAAACCGGCACATCCCGTCTATGTGACAATGCAGAAATTCCTGTTTTATATCGACAGGATATTCAGCACGTTTATAAGTTCCTTGTCGATAGGCTTGTCTTTCTTGATGGCTCTGGAGAACGGCACATATACAATCTGGTCGTTCGAAATGCCTATCATGACATTTCTCTGGCCTTCCACGAGGGCTTCGATGCTGGCAGTCCCGAGACGGCTTGCCAGAATCCTGTCGAAAGCGCTCGGCTTCCCTCCCCTCTGCAGATGTCCGAGAATGGTGACACGGACATCGTACTGAGGGTACTCGTTGCGCACCCTCTCGGCATAATGCATCGCTCCGCCGACACCGTCTTTCGAAGCTTCGGCCACGATGACGATACTGCTGTTCTTGCTCTTCCTGACACCCCGGCTGATGAACTGTTCCAGCTGGTCTATGTCAGTCTGGTCTTCAGGAATGATGGCTGCTTCCGCGCCTGCCGCGATGGCGCTGTTCTGTGCCAGAAAGCCGGCATCCCTTCCCATGACCTCGACGAAGAAAATGCGGTCATGCGATGTGGCGGTGTCCCTGATCTTGTCCACGCACTCCACAATGGTATTGAGAGCCGTATCATATCCGATAGTGGAGTCAGTACCGTAAAGGTCGTTGTCTATGGTGCCCGGAAGGCCGACGCAAGTGATGTCATGCTCCTGAGCCAGAACCTGTGCTCCCGCGAGGGAGCCGTTTCCGCCAATAACCACCAGCGCATCTATGCCGTTCGCCACCAGGTTCGCGTATGCCTTGGCCCTCCCTTCTTCGGTCATAAATTCTTCGGAACGTGCAGTCTTGAGGATGGTGCCGCCCCTCTGGACGGTACTGCTCACACTTTCCGTAGTCAGGTCCTTTATTTCATTGTTTATAAGACCCTCATAACCGCGGTATATGCCTTTTACCTTCCAGCCGTTGTATATGGCAGCACGTGTCACGGCCCTGATAGCCGCATTCATTCCTGGAGCATCGCCCCCGGAGGTAAGAATCCCGATAGTTGAAATTTTCCTAGCCATAATTATTTTGTCTCTAAAAAAAACGTAGTCCCTCCTGTCAATAACCTTGCCGGGCCGGACGCCCGGAAGGAAAACCATTATAACAGGAAATCCCGTCAATATCTTTCCATTTCGCGCCGGAGGTCTTTTTCCTTGATGGCCTGGCGTTTGTCATATTCTTTCTTTCCGCGGGCCAGGGCTATCAGCAGTTTCGCATATCCGTTGTCCGCGACAAAGAGCTTTACAGCCACGATGGTAAGACCCTTTTCTTTCACGGCACGCTGGAGCCTGCCGAGTTCCTTCTTCTTGAGAAGGAGTTTGCGGTCCCGCCTCGGATCATGCTTTCCCCAGCTTCCCCAATGGTATTCGGCGACATTCATGTTCTTCACATAAAGTTCACCGCCATTGAAATAGCAGAATCCGTCCACAAGCGAAGCCTTGCCGGCACGGATCGACTTTATCTCGGTTCCGGTCAGCACAATCCCGGCGACGTAAGTTTCTATGAATTCATAGTCAAACGACGCTCTCCTGTTCTTTATCTCCACTTTGCTTTTGGCTTTCGGCATATATCCTCCGGTTTTACGGGTCATGCAAATTTATATGCAGTTTTCATTTTATCAAATTAATTTTCATCAAATCATCCGAGGATTGCCGCGGCATTCCCTGAAACGAACGCGGTTTTCATATCCGACCGGCCGTGGAAGGATAACGG
>DVIP01000133.1 GCA_018711225.1 Candidatus Cryptobacteroides intestinipullorum
CGCTGTGGAGTTTCTGGAAAAGCATCAGGATTTCGTATGAAGTCCTGGTGTCGAGATTTCCGGTGGCTTCGTCGGCAAGGATGACGGCAGGATTGTTGACAAGAGCCCTCGCGATGGCGACTCTCTGCATCTGTCCTCCGGACATCTGGTTCGACTTGTGTTCTTTCCTGTCTCCGAGACCGACCGCATCCAGAGCGTCTTCCGCACGTTTTCTCCGTTCGGATGCACTGATGTCGGGATTATACATCAGCGGAAGTTCCACGTTTTCTGTCGCAGTGGTCTTGGCCAGCAGGTTGTAGTTCTGGAAAACGAATCCGATTTTCCTGTTTCTCAGGGTGGCCCGCTGTGACTTGCTCATACTCCTGACAGGGATGCCGTCGAGCAGATATTCCCCTGTGGTCGGAGTGTCGAGGCATCCGAGGATGTTCAGCAATGTGGATTTCCCCGAACCTGACGTGCCCATGATAGTGACAAATTCTCCTTCAGTGATGGTGAACGATACCCCGCGCAATGCGTGAACTGTCTCGTCACCCACGATGAAATCCCTGCGTATGTTCTGCAGTTCTATGACCTTGTTGCCCATTTCCTTTACTTTTTATCTTGGCGGACCCGGCATGAATGAAGCGCTTTTCTTGGCTCCGGACTTAGGATTTCCTGTCAGGCTGGCTTCCGTGACTACTTCGGTGCCTTTCTCGATCCCGCCTGTTATTTCGGTGTTTATCCCGTCACTGAGTCCTGTCGTGACAGGATGTGCGGTGAAAATATTCCCTTCCTTTGTCCATACTTTCTGGGCGGCGTCGCAGTCATTCACGACAGCGCCTTTTTCGAGTAGCGGACCTATCGGAGAGAAACGCAGGGCTTTGGCCGGAACTGCCAGCACTCCATTTTTTTCCTGTGTGTAGATATTGATATTGGCTGTAAGCCTCGGTTTCAGCTTGAGGTCCGGATTGTCCGCAGAAATCACTACTTCGTATGTGACTACGCTCTCGGAAGTGCTGCTGGATGCCGAGGTGGAACTTGAGCTTGAACTGCCGAGCCGGATCTGTTCCACTTTTCCTTCAAACACGTCGTCCGGAAATGCGTCCACTGTGAATGTCACCCTCTGGCCCACAGCTACGCCTCCTATGTCAGCCTCGTCTACATCCGCCACTACCTGCATCTTGGTAAGGTCTGCCGCAATGGTAAAAAGGGTAGGGGTCTCGAAACCTGCGGCCACTGTCTGTCCTTCTTCGACAGCCCTGTCAATCACCACCCCGTCGATAGGTGATGTTATGGTAGCATAGCCGAGATTCCTTTCAGCCTTGTCAAGGGCGGCCTTGCTGCTGTTATATGCGCTTTCTGCCATCCTGTAGTTGTATTCTGCCAGTTCGAAGTCAGTGTCGCTTACCAGGCCTTTCTCATGCAGTTTGACATTCCTTTCATAATTCTTCATCTGGTAGATATATTCCGCTTCGCTTCCCTGGTAGGTAGCCTTGGCTGATGCCAGGTCGCTTTCCAGAGTCACTTTGTCCATCTCAGCTATCAGCTGCCCTTCCTTGACTATTGAGTTGTAGTCCGCATACAGCTTGTCGATTATGCCTGATACCTGGGTACCTACCTCGACTTCGGTGACTGGCTCTATCGTGCCGGTGGCGGTGACGTATATGGCGATGTCGCCTGTCTCTGCCATTGCGGTCTCGTACTGGATTTTCTGGTGTTTTGCACCTTTCCCCGTGAACAGAATCACTCCAGCCGCCGCTGCTGCCAGACATACTGTTATGATGATTGTCTTTTTTGTCTTGCTTTTCATTGCCTTCTGTTTCTAAAAAGTCCTCTATTAATCTAAAAAAACGGATTATCCGGAAAATGATGCCGTCACTGTCTGTCCATACTCTTGTACTGGTCTATGGATATGATGCCTTCCGCATAGAAGTCAAGCAGTTTTGAATTGAGAATGGACATGTATTTGGCCTGCAGCATCTGCTGCTGTGCGCTGAGAAAATTGTTTTTCTCGGTAAGGAGTTCCACGGTATTCTTCATGCCCAGGTCGAACTGTTCGCTTACGAGCGAGAAACTGATGCCGGAACTTTTCACATTGTCCTGGGCTGCTATGAACTGCTGCTGTGCGCTGTATGCGTCGAGCCAGATGCCCTCAATAGTCTTGTACAGGTCCTTCTGTGCCGCGGTGAGGTCCAGCTGGCTGTACGTATGCTGTATCTCCGCCTTCTGTACGGCGGTCTTTGTCTGTCTGTTGTTGAATATCGGGACGCTTATGGTCAGTCCGGCGGAATTGTTCCATCCGTTCTTGATCTGTTCGGTAAAAGTGAAATCAGTCCCGCTTGTATGGTTTGTCCCTATGCCGGCAGACAATATGATGGAAGGATAGTAGCTTGATCTCGAGATTCTGATGCCCATTTCGGATGACTCTACTGCGAGTTTCGCAGCCTTTATTTCCGGACGCGTTTCAAGAGCTGCCTCGTAGACTTCCATCTTGTCCGGGAGCGCTGATACTGCGGCTATGTCCGGCAGGCTGTCTATCGCTATTTCCATTTCTTCACCGGGCTCCAGTTCCAGAAGCTGTTTGAGCTGCAGCTTGTAGTCTGCCAGACTGTTTTCTGATACTACAAGCTGGTATCTGTCATTGCTGACCTGGGCGTCCAGCTGTGCATAGTCTGCACTGGACAGACTTCCTGCAGCGAGTAGTTCCTTGCCCCTGTCCCTCTGGGCAATACTTACTTCAAGTGTGTTCCTGTTCACATTCACGGATTCGCTGGCATAAAGTATCTGTATGTATGTGCTGGCTATGGATTCCACGATGCTGTTTGACTGAGTCTGTTCGTCAAGTACCGACTGTTCATGGATTATTTCGTTCTGCTTGATGGTCTTGCGCAGCCTTCCTCCGCTGAACAGCGTCCACTGGGCATCGAGACCGTAGCTGCCGCTGTAGCTCGTCTTGTTGTTGCTCATGAGGATTTCCGTGCCGCTGACTGTCGTGCTGCTTTCCTGGTATGGCCTGTTGATTACACTCTGCGAAGTGGAGAACGACAGACTCGGGAAAAGCTCTCCCTTGCTTGCCCTTATGTCCACTTCGGAACTTTCCGTGTTCAGTTTGCTCTGCCTGATGGTGATGTTGTTCTGCAGGGCGTACTCGATGCAGTCCTCCAGCGTCCATGTCTTGGGCGATGTCACGGTGCTGTCCTGCGCATTCATAGCAAGTGCAGGCATTATCGCGAAACACAGAGCCAGACATTTTCTTGTTTTTGGTTTCATTCCGTTGACAGTTAAAAATCGTCAAAAATAATATTTTCATGCAGAACAATATATTGCCGAGCCATGATTTTCAAGGATTTCGAACCGGAAGGCCTGGCGGTTCTGCCTGAGCCGCCGCAAAGTATTAGAAAATCATGCCATTTATGCCTCATGCAGTCCGTGTCAGTCCCGATTTCCCAAAGTCTCGATGTAAGCGTTTCCTGAATGTGCGAATACGTTTGAGGATTCGACAAAATGTCAGCCGGAACAAAACATGAAACGGGGTGAACCCAAATGCCACTTTGGTTCACCCCTCAAAACAATCCGTTACCATTCAACCGGATCTTTGTCGTTCAACCGGATTTGCAATCCGGTTGTTTGTTTATATGAGGGTGACTCAAAAGTGTCTTTTGGTCACCCTCAAACGTCTTTCTTCGAAAGACTGGACCCATCCTAACCCCCTGCACCCCCTAATTAGGGGGATTGTGCGACTCCCAGTCGCGGTCCCTTCGGGACTTTTGACCCAGCCCCACGAAACACCTTCGGGACTTTTGACCCAGACTCACCTGAATCTGTCTTCCTTAAAAATGCAACATATGTCAGACAGTCCTTCCAGGGTACTGCTTCAGTCCTTCTTCGAAGCAGTCGAGCGCCTTTACCATTTCCGGTACTTCGAGCACATAGGAAATTCTGGCATGATTGAGTCCCTTGCCAGGAGTCTTGTAGAATGATGCGGCAGGAGTAACCATCGTGGTCTCGTTGTTCAGCCTGAAAGACTCAAGCATCCATCTGGCAAATTTCTCCGTATCATCCACAGGAAGCTCGGCGATAGTGTAGAATGCACCCATCGGCCTTGGGGTGAAGACGCCTTCCATGGCGTTCAGCCTGTCTATCATATAGTCCCTTCTCCTGATGTATTCCTCCCTTACTTCCGCGAAATACTCTTTCGGCGTATCAAGTGCTCCGATGGCTGCATGCTGTCCGAGTACTGGAGGGCAGAGCCTTGCCTGGGCGTATTTCATGGCGGCAGTCATCACATCCTTGTTGTGCGAGACGATGCAGCCTATGCGCGCACCGCAGAGATTGTACCGTTTTGACACGGAATCCACGAGTATCACGTTCTGTTCGAGTCCCGGGATGTGCATGGCAGAGAAATGAGGCTCGTCGGAGTATGTGAATTCCCTGTATACCTCGTCCGAAATCAGGAACAGGTCATGCTTGCGGGCGATTTCCCCTATGGCCAGCATGTTTTCCCTGCTGTAAAGGGTGCCGCACGGATTCCCCGGATTGCAGATGAGTATGGCCTTCGTCCTGTCGGTAATGGCCTTCTCGAACTCTTCGATGTCGGGAACCTGGAATCCTTTCCGGATATCGGTAGGTATGGCCTTGAGCGTCAGTCCGTTCATGAATGCGAAAGTGTTGTAGTTCGTATAGAACGGCTCAAGCACTATCACTTCATCGCCTTCGTTGCATGCTATTTCGAGGGCCATGTTCACTGCTTCGCTTCCGGCAATAGTCACGATAAGTTCAGGTACCTCTATGTCAATGCCGATACCTTTATAATATTTGTTTACAAGTCCTTCACGAAGCTCTATAAGTCCGGCCGAATTGGTGTATGACACATTTTTAAGTCTGATGTTCCTCACCGCTTCCAACGCGCAGTCCGGAGACTTTATGTCCGGCTGGCCGATATTCAGATGATAAACCTTTACGCCCTGTTTCTTGGCCGCATCAGACAGCGGGACCAGCTTCCTGATAGCTGAAGCCGGCATTTGCTGAGCTTTCAATGAAATACTTGCCATAATGAATCTTTTAGAAAATTTGTTAATTCGGATTCCTACAAAGGTAGGAAATATTTTCTGATTTATTAAGAGAAATGTTTACCTTTGTATGTTTGAAATAGGAAAATGTTAAAACTGCATACTCATATCAAGGCCGCGATTCCCGCCTTTTTCTTATTGGCTGCGTGCAGCCATGAGGAAACTGCCGTCTTCGTGCCTGTGGGACTGGCCGAATCGGCTGTCAGCGATACATCTTCAGCGGCCGCCCATGCGACGGCCTGTTATTCCGGGGTCGGAAATGCAGGATCTCTCGCCATTTTCGGGCCTGTAGCAGAGACTGCAGTATTGGCTGAAAAGTTTCTGACTGCCGATCTTTTTGACAATACGGATGCCAAAACACGCCCTGACGGGCTTCCGGATTTCGCCGGCGAGACAGTCATGCCTGTCTTCGATGTCGCGAACACTCCGTATTCCGGATATTTCGACACGATGAACGAGGACTATATCAGGGAAACAGCTGTCCGCGGCTTCCTGTCCTCGGTTTCCGACAGATGCTCGTCGAGCGCATTTGACCGCAATTCCTCCGCTTCCAAGCCGAGGGCGAAACTGTTCGTATTGTCGTCTTCTTTCCTTTCAGGTTACGGTGCCGGAGATATAGAATACATCATTTCAAATACCGGCATGGATACCGAGGTGCTCGATCCGGTGAAATCTGCCGTGTCTCATGTCTTTTCCGGCATGTCTGAGGAATCGAATATCGGTGTCTGGGCGTCCGGCAGCGTGGTTTCGTCAGGAGTCTACGGAAATGTTTTCAAGAAAATAAGGGATTCCCGCACGGACAAGCATTCAGAGAACTACGCGGCATGGGCGGAGAAGTCGGAAATCGTATGCCTTTCTCCGGACATGGCATCCGGTGCCGCTGAAAATGTCAGGACATTTCTCGAAGCCTATATTTCGGCGGATTATGACGTGCCGCTTTCCGGTGTGGTCATAGATGATTTCACCGAAGCATGGAGGGTGGATTCGCTGAATACGGCATTGGATTCCCTGCTGGCTCAGGAATCGGCCGAGTCCGAAAAATACAGGCAGGCCGTGGCTCCGGGTTTCAGGTTCGTGACACCGGTCATGACCCTTACCGCAGATGCCTATCTGTGGCTCAGAGCACATGACAGGTTCACGCATCTGGTGGCTTATCCTGCTGTCACGGGATATATGACGGCAGTGTCTTCGGAAGTCCAGGGCCAGTTCCTGACGGAAGGGGGCAGACTGTCCGATGACAGCAAGTTCAACCGGGCGACCGGTTCGGAGACTGACACGTACCGTTTCATACCTCTGAGCCAGAGCTGTTTTACCGGGGAAGAGCTTGAATGTCTGAAGCAGGTCGCGCCGGAAACTTATAAAAGACTGATTTATGTATATTAGCAATATATCTTCTGAAGAATTGCAGAAACTGGAATACGCTTCCTTTCCAGGGGAGATATCTGTCATAGACGATGTCGGGCTGGAGTTCAACCGTGCCGTGAATTATCTCAGGTCGCAGAAGATAGTCGGCTTCGATACCGAGACACGTCCGTGTTTTTCTCCTGACCAGCCACGTTACGGTGTGGCGCTTCTCCAGCTTTCCGGAGCAGAAAAGGCATATCTCTTCAGGATAAACTGCATAGGGATGCACCGCAGGCTGTGCAATCTTCTTTCGAATGAAAGGATTATCAAGGTGGGCGCCGCTGTCAGGGATGATATCAGGGGCCTGCAGCGCTATAAGGATTTCAGCCCCCGTTCGTTCGTGGATCTGCAGTCAATGGTAGGGGATTACGGCATAAGGGACAAGAGCGTCAAGAAAATGACGGCTATCATTCTCGGATTCAGGATTTCCAAGACCCAGCAGCTTTCTAACTGGGAGGCGGACACTCTGTCTGAACCACAGATAAAATATGCAGCTACGGATGCCTGGGTCTGCCGTGAAATGTATCTCAAACTGATGAAGTCGGAAAAGTCCGCCGTTGGTGACGATACCTTTTCTCCCGTTTTGTAGTCTTTTCAGTTCGCATTATCAGAGTATGGACAAGGTTTTTCTTAAAAGAGGCAGGGAGGAATCGGTGCTGCGTTTCCATCCCTGGATATTTTCAGGTGCGATATCCGAGGTGCAGGGACATCCTGCCGAAGGAGATCTGGTGGCGGTATATTCCCATGACGGGACATTGCTCGCCTGCGGTCACTGGCAGATAGGTTCCATAGCTGTCAGGATATTGAGTTTCGACTCCGATGTATTGGAGTCCGGATTCTGGGAAACAATGATTTCGAGGGCGCTGGAGGTGAGAAAAGCCGCCGGTCTGGATAGCGGTAAGGCAAACGGCCCTCTGACTGACTGCTATCGTCTGGTTCATGGCGAGGGGGACAATCTTCCCGGACTTGTTATCGACTATTACGGAGGCGTGTGTGTCATGCAGGCCCACTCCGCCGGCATGTTCAGGGCGAGAAAGCAGATAGCGGCCGCCCTGCAGAAAGTCTACGGTGACCGTCTGGAGGCCGTATATGACAAAAGTTCCGGAACAGCGCCTTTCAAGGCCGGTCTGGATCTGGTGGACGGGTATCTCTACAGGAGACCTGGCTTTACCGATGACTGCCGCACTGTTTCCGAAAACGGGCACAAGTTCATCGTGGACTGGACTTCCGGACAGAAGACTGGCTTTTTCCTGGACCAGAGAGAAAACCGCGCCCTGGTGGAGAGATATGCTTCCGGACGGAATGTGCTGAACCTTTTCTGCTATACGGGAGGCTTTTCGGTTTATGCCCTGGCAGGAGGCGCTGCATCAGTGGTGTCTGTGGACAGTTCGCGCAAGGCCATGGACATGGTGGACAGGAATATAGCCCTGAACGGTTTCGACATGGGACGGCATACAGGACTCTGCTGCGATGCCATTGATTACCTGAAAACCGTGGAAGAAGGAAAATACGATCTTATGATAGTGGACCCGCCGGCCTTCGCCAAACACAGGGGAGCACTCCACAATGCACTCAGGGCATACCAGAGGCTTAATGCATCTGCGATTTCCAAGGTGGCTCCGGGAGGGCTGGTATTCACTTTCAGCTGTTCCCAGGTGGTGGACAAGGAATCTTTTGCACTGGCCTTATTTTCGGCGGCGGCACAGACAGGCAGAAGTGTCCGGATTCTGGACAGGCTCAACCAGCCTGCAGACCATTCCGTGAATATCTATCATCCGGAAGGGGAATATCTGAAGGGACTGCTTCTGTATGTCGGATAAGGGTCTCATGGCAGGAGCCGTATTATGTCCTGATACGGAAACGGCCGGTTTCTTCAGTTTCCTGTCAATTTAATTTTGCATATACGGAAAAAAGCGCTATATTTGCAATCCTTTCTGAGAAATACGTTTGGTGCTATGGCCGAGTGGTTAGGCAATGGTCTGCAAAACCATGTACAGCAGTTCGATTCTGCTTGGCACCTCTGATTATTCAGCCGGAAGTCTCCACAGTATGACCTTTCCGGCTTTTTTATTTACCGTATGATGAAGAATGGTATTCTCCTGGCCATGGCCATGCTGCTGCCTGCAGGTTATTCGGCCATACAGGCACAGACATACGACCTGGAATGGGATGTTTCGCTTTACGGGGCCGGCGCCACTGAAAAGACCCTTCCTTTCTGGGCTGTCACTAACAAGAACGGAATGATTCCTTCCACGCACAGCGGATTGCTGGTGGCGGGGACGGATTTCAAGTACGGGTCAAAACCGGGAATCGACGTATATGCAGGGCTGAAACTATCCGGTTCGGTGGTGCCGGGAAGCCTGACTGACGTGGCTGCCTCTCCTGCCATAAAGGGCTACGGGATTTCCCCCCTGCAGAAGACGGGGACGGCATGGCGCGGCATGGTGGAAGAACTGTATGTGGGGGTAGGCTGGAAAATGCTGCGGCTTGATCTCGGCATGATTGACAGAACCCAGGACTACAACGGGCTGTCACTGACAGGCGGCAATATCGTATGGTCAGGCAACTCCAGGAATGCCCCTGGCTATAATCTCCAGGTAAACTATTTCGAGATTCCGGGGACGAGGGGGATATTTTCCATAAAGGCCAATTATGCCGATTACAAGCTTGTGGACGACAGGTATGTGGACGGGGCAATGCTGCACAACAAGTCCATCTATTTCAAGTTCAAACTGCACAAAAGGGTGCATCTGCAGCTCGGCCTTGAGCAGTGGGCCATGTGGGGAGGTGTATCTCCGGTCTATGGTCCGCAGCCGCATTCGTTCAAGGACTATCTGAGGGTGGTATGCGGCAAGAGCGGCGGCAGCGACGCTACGGAGAGCGACCAGATAAACGTGCTCGGCGACCACAGGGGGCGCGAACTGATCCAGCTGGACTGGACTGCAGACGCCTTTACCTTGTCGTTTGCCCATGATATCCCTTTCGAGGACGGTTCAGGCATACGTTTCAAGAATTTTCCCGACGGGGTGAACACACTGAATTTCTCGTTCCATGACAGGGACAAATGGGTGACTGACATACTGTACGAGTTCGTATATACGAAATGGCAGTCCGGCCCGCATCATGATACTTCCACGGATCCTGACAGGCAGGATGAGGAATGGCATATCCTGGGAGGACGGGACAATTACTTCAATAATGGCGAATACCGGTCGGGATGGACATATTACGGCAGGACAATCGGACTCCCTCTGATTACCCCCAAGCCTGTAGTCTCCGAGGATGGACTCGTCCTCGGGGTCTGCAACAACAGGGTAGTGGCCC
>DVIP01000134.1 GCA_018711225.1 Candidatus Cryptobacteroides intestinipullorum
CGCCACGAGAGCAGCCATCATCACCACCCTGTTCAAACGGGACTATATCGCCCGCTCGGGCAAGAGCATAATACCCACGGAAAAAGGGCTCCGTATCTACAAGGCTGTGAAGGACATGCTGGTGGCTGACGTTTCCCTGACAGGCAGCTGGGAAAAGGCCCTGCTCCAGATAGAGCGGCACACGCTTGATCCGGACACGTTCATGGCTTCGATCACGGAATATACCCGCAAGGCTACCCGGGAGATACTGAACCTCCGCCTTCCGGAGACTGCGGCCCGTACATTCACCTGTCCCAAATGCAAGACAGGACACATCATCGTCAGGGAGAAGAGTGCCCGCTGCAACAATAAAGGATGCGGACTGGCAGTGTACCGCAGGTTCCTGAACAAGGAACTGACGGACCAGCATCTGGAACAACTCTTCTCCTCCGGCTCCACACGCCTTATCAAGGGATTCAAGGGAAAGAAGGGCGTGGCTTTCGACGCTTCGGTCACCTTTGATGCCGGATTCACCCTGACACTCTCGTTCCCCAAAAACGGGAACGGCAGGAAAAGGAAATGAGGAAGCCATCCCGATTCGCGGGCAAAGGTCGCAGCCCGCCCGTTTCCACCGGCAAGGTCAGGCCTTACGGTTTCCGGGAAAATCATCCTCGCCGGAGGCTCCGGTATTTTTCCTGAAAACCTTGCCTGTGGAGGCGGACTGCAAGAAAGCCCCTGAAACCGGGAATGGCATTCCCGCCAAATACATGAAGATTATGAAAGCAACAGAACGTATCAGGAAGATAGCGGCCGGCAGATGGGCAAGGACCATCGCACTGGCCATAACAGCAGCCATCGTATTCAGCTGGCTCTATTCCCACGGAATTTCTCCCGTATGGACTGCCGTGGCCATCATATGTTTCAAGGGACTCTTCAGGTTCCTTTACCGTATAGCCTGTTTTCTCGTGGCCCTGGCCATCATTCTGTGCATCCTGAGTTTTCTGGTCTTCTGAAATATGACGATATGGAACATGCACGGAAATTATCATTGCAGCATAAGGGAGCTGTCCGGGAACGGGCGGCTCTTTCTGTATCCGTCACAGCCGGAAACGACACGGAAAGAAAAGGGAAAGGACGGAAAACACAGACATTGGCACACCTCAGAACTACAGGGCAAAGGTGGCAAATGCTTCTTGTCGGACGGCAAGGTCAGGCCTTACGGTTTCGGGAAAAATCATCCTCGCCGGAGGCTTCTGTATTTTTCCCGAAAACCTTGCCTTTCCGGAAGCATTCGCCTAAAAGCCCTTGTAGTTCAACGGGCTGCCAAAGCCCGGATATTCACAATTAAAAATAAAGATTATGCAACAAGCGATCATCACAAGACAGTCTCCGGCCCCGATAGGGATGCCCGCGACAAGAAGACCGAAAGTACACGTCCCGCAGCCTGCAATCCAGCTGCCGCCGAGAGGGACCGCCGGTCCGGTACACATTTCAAAACTGTTGAATCCTGTCCTGGAAATATGCAGGCATCCCGACAGGGACAGGCTGCTGGCCGAATTCTTCAAGGAATATTGAAATACATTGTCTAACCATTTAATATCAGAAACTATGTTTTTTACAGCAATCCACCAGATGATGACGGAAAGCGTGGACCTCACGATTGTCATCCGCAAGGCTAACGGACAACTGACCGTCTCCACATTGCCGAAATCGAACGGACTCAAGGACGAAGCCCAGAACCACATCGTGCCTCTGACAGTCACAGGCACACCGCAGGAGCTTGACGCAGGATTCCTGCAGGCCGTCACAAGACCGATACAGAAAGCGTGCGGGCTCATCTCCAACATGACCGAGTTCGAGAAGCAGGCGGACAAGGCCGCCGCCAGCAGCAAGGCTGCCAAGGAAGCGAAATCCAAGGAGACGAAGGAAGAACGCGAGAAACGGGAGAAATACGAGAAACTGATGAAGAAGGCCGACGAACTGGTTGCCGCCAAGAACTTCAGGGAAGCCGTCAATGCACTTACACAGGCGAAAGCCCATGCGGATGCCTCCCGGCTGAAGGAAATAGAGGAGAAGATAAAGGCTGCAACTTCCGAGATGAACAAGGGCAGTCTCTTCGGTCTGATGGAGCAGGAAGTGCAGCCACAGCCTGTTCAGCAGCAGCCCGTGCAGCAGACGGCATGTTCACAGGTTCCACGGACTTCCATGCCTGAGCAGAGGAAACCGCAGGCACAACATCCGCAACAGCCTGTATATACACAGTCTCCGCAGCCTCCGATGCCGGAACAGGCACGGCCGGCACCACAGAGACCGCAACCGGCATATGTGCAGCATCCGCAACAGACCGGAATATGGCCGCAGCAACAACTGCCGCCACAGCCGCAGGCAAGACAGCAGATGCAGCCACATCCACATATGCAACAGACTGCCGGACAGCAGCCTGGAATACAGGAATGGCGGGAAGAGTGTTCCCTGCCGGAAGACCGACAGCAAGCATATCTTGACGATTCTGAATTCCCGACATACAGCGAGAAGGACTATGAGGAATACATCGATTTCCCTCAGTCCATGCTGGAACCCAAACATTCAAACTATCAAACATTCTGACAGACTATGGCACTCGAAATCAAAGGAATGACACGTTCATTCAGATTCAAGAAAGGAACAGAGTATATAACCCTGCAGGACCCGGATCCGAACATCGCGCCGGACATGGTCATGAGCTACTATTCGAACATGTACCCGGAACTGACGACGGCCACCGTTCACGGACCGGTCATCAAGGATGACATAACGGAATATGAGTTCAAGACAACGATAGGAACCAAAGGATGAAGAATATGAAAGGAAAAAACAGAAAAAAGAAGGAATCATGTGTACCATTGGACGGACATCAGGCAGAACGGCTCGCGAGGCTCATCATCGCGGAAACTGTAAGGAACGTGCATTACGGGACGGACAGGAAAGAACGGATTGCGGCACCCAGCGGTGCCGTAATTCTTTTCTGAACACCACATTCACGCCGATGCCTCCGCCGGAACTGTTCTCGGAAAGCCCTGACGGAAAGCCGTGCAACCTGATCACGCGGGAAAACTACGAGTTCCTGCGTGATTCCTTTTTCAGATATGCACTCCTCATGAAGAAGGAGGCGGTACATACACCGGGACGCACAACGGCGGAAGGGATAACGAGACTGCATGAGGAAATGAGCGACCTTGTCGGCAAGGACATGAATGTAAACATCGAGCAGGACGGGGAAAGACTCCTGTTCCGTCTCTGGAAATGTCACAGATGGGGAGAGCTTACGCTGTATTACTTTCCCGTGAAGTTCGTGGAAAATCTCGGGCCGGAACTGAGGCGCATATCCATCACCTTCATCCATCAGCTGATGCAGGCAAACGGAATTGACACCATACTGGACGAGGATGACACGGAATATGCGCTTACCTGGCTGGCGGAAGAGAATGACGACGAACAGGACGACGACAGGAAAAAACGGCTGAAACTGCTGCGTTCCTACGAAAAAGGAAGGATATACAGTCTGCTCAGGAGAGTGGAGCGGAAATCCTACTACAAGAACCTGCCGAAGGCAATCGGACGGTATAAGCCGGCGAACGGCTACGAACGGTCCCTGCTCTCCGCCATGAAGGAAGGGCTGGAATTCCTATCGCCTGAACGCGGCATCATGGAATACGGCTACGATCCGTTCTATGAAGAGGAACCGGACTACCTGCCTATGTATCTCAACAGGCAGATAAGGGTCGTCTATGACTGCAATGATCCCGTGACGGACAGCCTCGTGGACTACTACAACTCCTACAGCCGGGAGACATACGACATCATTCCGGCCACTACCTGCGACCTGTCGCCCGAAACGGAGGAACTGTTCTGCATGGATGACTACCCTGAACGCTTCTTCAAATGGGCGGAAAATTTCATCAATATCATTATATGACAAAAATGAACGGACATGATAGAAAGTAACGAACTGACCAGAAAGATCAAGACACCGCTCAACCCAAAGGCGGCGCTGATTGCCTATGCCTCGGAGGATGACAGGAACTTTTTCCTTGAAATCCGTGAAATTAACGACCGGGGAAACATGACGGAGGGAAGACCTGTGACCGTGGAATTCATGAACGCGCTCGTGAAAGGATATTCGGAAAGACACGGCACCACTCCATACGGGAAGATACCCGACAACTTGTTGTATTGCGACCCGCGCAAGGGCAGCGAGAGATACGTGTGGTACAACCCTCCGCACAAGAGGATGATGTTCTTCAGCCCCGCGCTCAAAATAGAAAACGCGGAATATTACCTGCCGGGAGTGATCTATGAGGCCGGAGAACACGGAATGAGAATCTATGCCTACAAGGAAAATGTTCCCGGACCGGATAC
>DVIP01000135.1 GCA_018711225.1 Candidatus Cryptobacteroides intestinipullorum
GTTCGATGAAAAGAACGTAGTGAAATTCAGAGAACTACCTCTATAGAGGATTCGGGAAACGAATCCGTAGGCAAGGAGGCTGGGTCAAAAGTCCCAAAGGGACCGCGACTGGGAGTCGCACAATCCCCCTAATAGGGGGTGCAGGGGGTTAGGATGGGTCCAGTCTTTCGAAGAAAGACGTTTAAGGGTGACCAAAAGTCACTTTTGAGTCACCCTCTTTAAGAGGGGTGACACGTAAAAGGAAAGAGATTTCGCAGAAATCGTAATGTCAGTTCGACGAAATCTCTGGTACTTAGTATAATAATTCGTCGAACTGACGTTAAATATTTATAAGGTATGGAAAGATTGAACAGAAAATCCGCAAAGGCTGCGAAGTATCCGGAAAAGATCATTCAGTTCGGAGAGGGGAATTTCCTCAGGGCTTTTGTGGACTGGATTGTCTGGAAGACAAACAAGGCGACAGACTTCAATGCCGGCGTAGTGGTCGTCCAGCCGATAGACAAGGGAATGGTGGATGTGCTGAACGAACAGGACGGCCTTTACCATCTGAACCTCCAGGGAATTGACAAGGGTGAACCGGTGGATTCGCTCGACATGATTGATGTGATAACGAGGGGAATAAACCCTTACCGCGATTTCGACGACTATATGGCTCTCGCCGAGAATCCTGAGATCAGGTTCGCCATATCGAATACCACCGAGGCGGGAATCGCCTTCGACCCTTCATGCAGACTTGAGGACCGGCCGGCATCATCCTATCCGGGCAAACTTACCCAGCTTCTTTACAGAAGGTACAGATATTTTGACGGCGACATGTCGAAAGGACTCATCATTCTCCCTTGCGAACTTATTTTCCTGAACGGGAAGGAACTGAAAAAGTGTATAAACAGCTATATCGACCTGTGGAATCTCGGAGACGGATTCAGGAACTGGTTCGAGAACGCCTGCGGGGTGTACTGCACTCTCGTGGACAGGATTGTGCCGGGATATCCTAAAGACAATATTGCCGGACTGCAGGAGCGTGCGGGCTATGAGGACAGAATCATGGTCAAGGCTGAGATTTTCCATCTGTGGGTAATAGAGGCTCCTGAGTCCGTGGCTGAGGAATTTCCTGCGGACAAGGCCGGGCTTAACGTACTGTTCGTGCCGAGCGAGGCGCCTTACCACGAGCGCAAGGTCACCCTGCTTAACGGGCCGCATACGGTCCTTTCTCCGGTCGGCTATCTTTCGGGCCTCGATACGGTAAAGGAATGTGTGGAAGATCCTCTCATAGGCAAGTTCGTCAGGAAAGTCATGTATGAAGAACTTATAGAGACACTGGACCTGCCTATGGCGGAGCTGAAGCAGTTCGCCGACGCCGTTATCGAAAGATTCGTGAATCCTTATGTGAAACATTTCGTGACAAGTATCATGCTGAACTCGTTTCCTAAATTCAAGACCAGGGACCTTCCGGGTCTCAAGACATATCTGGAGCGCAAGGGCAGCCTCCCTCAGGGACTGGTGCTCGGGCTGGCGGCCATCATCACATATTACAAGGGCGGAAAGCGTGGCGATGTCGAAATCGTGCCGGCAGATGACCCTGCGATAACGGGCCTTCTGAAAGAACTCTGGTCCGGTGGGGACGTGGCTGCCGTAGCCCGCGGCGTATTGGGCGCCGACTTTATCTGGGGAGAGGACCTGAATGATGTTCCGGGCCTGACACAGGCAGTGACCGGGAAACTTGCCCTCATTCAGGAACAGGGCATGAGAAAGGCTGTAGAATCCGTTGTACATTAAAATCATGGCTGTCATTGTCAAGATCAATCCGGCAGACAACGTCGCCGTGGCCGTCACAGATGTGGCGGCAGGCGAGGTCTGCCATATTGACGGCAGGCAGATAACTGCCGTGTCAGCTATCCCCGCAGGGCACAAGATGGCTCTGAGAAATCTGGAAAAGGGGATGGATGTAATCAAGTACGGCTATCCTGTTGGACATCTGACCGGGAATGTCCGGGAAGGCGAACTGATTGATCACAGGAACCTGAAGACCAACCTCGACGGGGTCCTCGAGTATACATACAATCCTATACCGGCCGCCGTGCTGAAGGCTTCCGCCCCGGCTACCTTCAAAGGCTTCCGCAGGAGTGACGGACAGGCAGGGATCAGAAATGAATTGTGGGTGATTCCTACCGTGGGATGCGTGAACGGTGTGGCGGAGGCGATTGTCAGGAATTTCAGGATACATCTTGTAGACTATCCGTACATTGACAGGGTAATGGCCTTTACCCATAATTACGGATGTTCCCAGCTCGGCGATGACCACGAAAATACCAGAAGGATACTTGCGGACATGGTGCGGCATCCCAATTCTGCCGGGGTGCTCGTGGTTTCCCTGGGATGTGAGAACAACCAGCTTCAGGCTTTCAGGGAGCTGGTGGGTCCTGTGGATGAAAGCCGGGTCAAGTTCATGGAATGCCAGAAAGTGGAGGGCGACGAAGTGGAATACGGACTCTCGCTGCTTGAAGAGATCGCTGAGGCCGCTGCCGATGACAAGCGTGTGGAGATTCCCGTTTCGGAACTGAAGGTGGGGCTCAAGTGCGGAGGCTCGGACGGATTTTCCGGAATCACCGCCAATCCTCTATTGGGACGTTTTTCCGACTGGATAGTTTCCCAGGGCGGAACTACTGTCCTGACGGAAGTGCCTGAAATGTTCGGGGCTGAGACAATCCTGATGTCCAGGTGCGCCGACAGGAACGTTTTCGAAAAGACCGTGCACCTGATCAATGATTTCAAGGAATATTTCATTTCGAACAGGCAGCCGGTCTATGAAAACCCGTCTCCCGGCAACAAGGCCGGAGGCATATCCACTCTGGAGGAAAAATCCCTCGGATGCACCCAGAAATCCGGAAAGTCAGCAGTGATGGATGTGCTCAGATACGGCGAAAGACTGAAGACAAAAGGCCTGAACCTTCTCAGTGCACCGGGCAACGATCTGGTGGCTGCGACAGCCCTTGCCGCTTCCGGATGCCAGCTGGTGCTGTTTACGACAGGCAGGGGAACTCCGTTCGGGACATTCGTGCCTACGGCCAAAATTTCCACGAACAGCAGGCTGGCCGCCGCCAAGCCGGGATGGATAGATTTCAATGCGGGAGTGATTCTGGACGGGAAGCCGGTGGCATCAGTAGATGACGGTTTCATAGATTTCGTGCTGTCGGTGGCTTCAGGGAAAAAGACTTGCAACGAAAAGGCCTCATATTCCGAGATAGCGATTTTCAAGACAGGGGTGACGCTGTAGGCCCCGCTTCCGTTCACGGTAACGGAAAGTTGCCTTTTTTGAGGATTCTTGTTTGACTTTCTGATTATATTTATTAATTTTGAAAGTTTTAAGGAAGGAACGGCATGACGTGACAGGTTTTCCGGCCTTCCGTTATCGCAGGAACTCAAACTATCTGAATTATGAAAATAAACAGCGAAGTAAGGTATGCGGCCCATCCACAGGATGTGAAACACTATGATACCGCACAGCTCAGGAAGAATTATCTTATCGAAAAGGTCTTTTCTCCTGACGAAATCAATATGGTCTATACGATGCATGACAGGATGATTGCCGGAGGCGCCATGCCGGTAAAGGAAGTCCTGGAACTGAAACCTATTGACATACTCCGTTCAGAATATTTCCTCGAAAGAAGGGAAATGGGCATATTCAATGTCGGAGGGAAAGGTGTCGTCAAAGCCGGAGACAAGACATATACGCTTGAATACAAGGAAGCCCTTTATCTCGGACGCGGCTCCAGGCCTGTGACTTTCGAGAGTGCGGACCCGGAGAATCCGGCCCTGTTCTATTTCTGCTCGTCTACGGCTCACGCCCAGTATCCGGACCATCTTACCACACGTGCCGAGGCCGTGAAGATGGAGCTCGGTACGCTTGAGGAAAGCAACCATCGCGTCATAAACCGGATGCTGGTCAAGGAAGTGGTTCCGACATGCCAGCTCCAGATGGGTATGACGGAGCTTAAGCCGGGAAGCACATGGAACACCATGCCGGCCCATACGCATAACCGCCGTATGGAGGTGTATTTCTATTTCGAGATTCCGGAGGATCAGGCTGTGTGCCATTTCATGGGTGAACCGGACGAGACCAGACATATCTGGATGAAGTCAGGGCAGGCAGTCATCTCTCCTGAATGGAGTATCCATTCCGCATGCGCCACGAAAAACTATACGTTCATCTGGGCGATGTGCGGCGAGAACCTCGACTACGGCGACATGGACGGCTGCGCCACTACGGATTTGAAATAATCGCCTGAAACATATTAACACTACTTAATAAAACTGGAATTATGGTTAATTTTTCACTGGAAGGTAAGGTGGCACTCGTGACCGGTGCTTCTTACGGAATAGGTTTCGCACTGGCGACGGCATTTGCCGAGGCCGGGGCCAAAATCGCTTTTAACGACATCAAGCAGGAACTTGTGGACAAGGGGCTCGCATCCTATAAGGAGAAAGGCATAGATGCCAAGGGTTATGTATGTGACGTTACGAAAGAAGATCAGGTGCAGGAACTCGTGGCCAATATAGAAAGGGATCTCGGTCCTATCAATATCCTCGTGAACAATGCCGGCATCATCAAGCGTATACCTATGATCGAGATGAAGGCAGAGGAATTCCGCCAGGTGATTGACATCGACCTGAACGGTCCGTTCATCGTTTCAAAGGCTGTCATTCCTTCGATGATAAAGAACGGAGGCGGAAAAATCATCAACATCTGCTCCATGATGTCTGAACTCGGACGTGAAACTGTTTCCGCATACGCTGCCGCAAAAGGCGGTCTGAAGATGCTTACCAGAAACATCGCTTCTGAATACGGAGAGTACAATATCCAGTGCAACGGTATCGGGCCGGGTTATATCGCCACACCTCAGACCGCTCCTCTGCGCGAGCGCCAGCCTGACGGTTCACGCCATCCGTTCGATGCGTTCATCGTCGCCAAGACTCCTGCTGCAAGGTGGGGCAAAGCCGAGGATCTTCAGGGACCTGCAGTATTCCTCGCATCGTCTGCTTCAGACTTCGTGAACGGACATATTCTTTATGTCGACGGAGGTATTCTTGCTTATATCGGAAAACAGCCTCAATAATGATTATGAAGAAATTCCTTACCATAGCTGCAGCTGCCGTTACGGCAGCTGCTCTTATGATTTCCTGCGGGCAGCAGGATCTGAAAGTGACAGTTTCGAACGGTTCCGACCTGGACCGTGTATGCGAGACCGTCGAACTTGATTTTGGCAACATCATTGCCTCGCACCCGGAAATCAATGCCGGGAACGTGGTGGTGACGGATGCCGCAGGAGCGCAGATACCGTCCCAGGTATATACCGAGGACTACGGTATGGTTAAACTGATATTCCAGGCTACGGTTCCTGCCGGAAAGACGGCAGAATATACCGTGAAGGCCGGAGAACGCGAGGCTTATGACACTCTGGTGTTCAGCCGCTATGTCCCTGAGAGACTTGACGACTATGCATACGAGAACAACCGTATCGCCGGACGTGTATACGGTCCTGCCCTTGAATTTCCGCGCACCCTTGGACCTGATATCTGGACCAAGAGCGTGGAAAGCCTTGTGGTGGACAAGAGATTTGCCCTGAACGACTATCATCATGACCACGGGGACGGCATGGACTGCTATAAGGTGGACAACACCCTCGGCGGCGGCGCTCTCGCCCCTCTGGCTGACGGGAAGATCGTCATGGGGGACAATTACGAGACTTACAACCGCATCTGCAACGGTCCTATACGGACCAAGGTTGTCTTCACCTACAAGCCGTTCGACGTGGATGGACACCAGGTCACCCTGAAAAGGGAAATGACCGTAGACGCGAACACGAACTTCATCAGGATTTCCAACTGGTACAATGCAGCTTCCGACAAGCTTCCGGTAGTGCTTGGAGCGGTTATTCACAATGTAGTCAGCAGGACTGACGGAGACCATTACATAGCGTTTACCGAGAAGGCTTCCGACAGCGCCGATCCTGATGCTGACGGGAACATCCATGTGGGTCTGGTGGTGGATGCCGCCGAGCAGGATGTCACTGTGGGGACTGTCGACGGACATGCCGTTCTCGAGTACAATATCACTCCTGGAAAGCGTGCGGATGTATGGACCGGATCCGGCTGGAGCAAGGGTGGCATTGCTACTCCTGAAGAGTGGGCGGAAATGGTGGAAGATTTCGCATACGCACAGGCACATCCTCTGGAAGTGACAGTGAAATAGCATTTTTCGCAACTATAACCTTTATCATATTAAAGGAGGGCAGAGCCGTGAGGTTGCGCCCTTCTTTCTTTATATGCCTGCCGTACCGGACCGCATGGGCAAAATAACGATTAGTTCCCGTTTTGTGATAAAAAATCCACAGCATATTGGCGTCCTGTTCCTATTTTTGCGTCAGACAAAACCACATGATTATGAAAGCCGGCATAGAAAAACTATCGGCCAGAACTATACCGCTGCTTCTTTTTGCCGCCTTTTTCCAGGCGGGATGTTCGCATCCGGTCAGTACATCGGCTGAATTTGATTATCTGTTTGACAATCTTCCGTTTGAAATGGAGGTTGTCTCCAGGCCCGATATACCGGGCAGGTCTGTGAACATTACCGATTTCGGAGGCTCCGGAGACGGAATCGCGATGAATACGAATGCGTTCAGGGAGGCTGTCGACTATCTCCATTCGAAAGGAGGGGGACATCTTGTCGTTCCTGAAGGGATATGGCTTACCGGACCTATTACCCTGAAAGACAATATAGATTTGCACGTAATGCCAAATGCGGTCATCCTTTTTTCCCCGGACAGGGACCTTTACCCTATCGTCGAAACAGTGTTCGAAGGGCTTGATACCAGGCGCTGCCTTCCTCCGATCAACGCTGACGGGGCCAGGAACATATCGATCACCGGTGGAGGTGTCATAGACGGTTCAGGCGATGCGTGGAGGCAGGTGAAGAGATCCAAGATGACCGATTCCCAGTGGAAGGACCTGCTTGCTTCCGGCGGCTTTACCGACAGCAAGGGAGCCGTATGGTATCCGGATTCGAGCTCTTTCAGGGGGTCTTTGGTGAGCGATGCTTTCAATGTGCCTCAGGGACTTGAGACTGACGCGGAATGGGAGTCTGTAAAGACATATCTCAGGCCCGTTATGGTGGGACTGAAGAACTGCGAGAATGTGCTTCTGGAAAATGTGCTTTTCCAAAATTCCCCATGCTGGAATATCCATCCGCTGATGTGCAGGAATGTCATCATAAACAATATCACGGTCAGGAATCCGTGGTATTCACAGAACGGTGACGGGATAGATATAGACTCGTGCGAGGACGTCATACTCGTGAACTCGTCCTTCGATGTGGGCGATGATGCCATCTGCATAAAGTCCGGCAAGGATGAGGACGGACGTCTGAGGGCAAGGCCAAGCAGGAACATAATAGTGGACAACTGCATCGTATTCCACGGGCACGGAGGTTTCGTGGTGGGGAGCGAAATGTCCGGCGACGTGGAGAACATATCCGTCTCCGACTGCAGTTTCCTGGGTACGGATGTGGGCCTGCGGTTCAAAAGTTGCAGGGGGCGCGGAGGCATTGTGCGGAATATCCATATCGAGGACATTGTCATGACTGACATACCTGCGGAACCGCTCCTTTTCGATTTGCATTATGGCGGCAAGTCCGCCCTGGAGGCAGCTGAAGACGGTGCGTCTTCCGAGTTCGACATAGAATATGTCCCTGTTGACGAAACCACTCCGGAATTCAGGGATATTTTCATAAAGGACATCATCTGCAACGGTGCAGGACGTGCCATGTATTTCAACGGCATTCCGGAGAAGAACATAGCGGGCATCCGCATAGAGAACTGCAGAATCGTTTCCGAAAAGGGGGCGGACATCCGTTATTCCGACGGCGTGGAACTCAGGAACGTGCACATAATGCAGTCCGAAGGCAGGGGCTATACCGTAGCGAATTGCAGGAATGTCCTGCTGGAGGGATGTTCCGACGCTTCGGGAATTTCTCCTGATGTGTACCAGCATAAAAATGAAAATGTAATTTTGAAATGAACCGTTATATTGCGTTAATCACGTCTGTCCTTCTGTGCCTGTGCCTTGACGGTGCGGGCCGGGAGAACGGACAAAAAATCACCCTCCGTCTTATGGGGGACTCCACTATGGCAGACAAGGACCTTTCCGGAGAGAATCCGGAAAGAGGCTGGGGCCAGAGACTTCCTTCCCATCTGGACACTTCCGTATGCGTGGTAAATTACGCGCAGAACGGCAGAAGTACCAAGAGTTTCATAGACAGGGGATTGTGGGACAAGGTCAAGGCCGACCTGAAGCCGGGTGACTGGCTGTTCATACAGTTCGGACACAATGATTCCAAGAAAGACGATCCGGAAAGGTATGCACCTGCTTTCGGGGCCTATCAGGAGAATCTGAGGAAATTCATAGATTATGCGCTTGAGACGGGAGCCAGGCCCGTATTGTTCACTCCTGTTTCCAGAAGGTGGTTCGATGACGGGGGCCGTCTGAAAAAAGACTGTCACGGAGATTATCCTGCAGCCGTCTTCCAGGTGGCAGAAGAGTACGGCCTGCCTGTGATAGATGCCAATGCCATTACCCAGGCATGGCTGGAATCGGCCGGTGACGAGCCGTCGAGGAAATATTACATGTGGGTGGAGCCGGGAACATGTCCGAGACATCCGGACGGCCTGAAGGACAATACCCATACTAATGTGGCCGGAGCGAGGAAAATAGTGGAGCTGCTGCTGCCGGCTATCGTGGAGACTGTCCCTGAGCTGGCATCGCACGTCGTGGATTATGACTTCGTGGTGGCCAAGGACGGAAGCGGTGACTTCTTTACGGTACAGGAGGCCGTAAATGCCGCTCCGGACTATTGCAAGCAGGACGAAACGAAAATCCGTATAAGGAAAGGAATATACGAGGAAAAACTGACTGTCCCGGCCAACAAGGAAAAACTTCATCTGGTCGGGGAAGATCCGGAGTCCGTCATTATCAGATGGAACGACTATGCCCTCAAGAAAGGTTCTACGGGATATGAAATGGGGACATCGGCCACATCCACCGTATTTCTGCACGCGAACGACTTCCTGGCGGAAAACCTGACTTTCGAAAATTATGCAGGGGATTCCAAGTCCATAGCACAGGCATGCGCCATCACTGTCAACGGTGACAGGGTGGCTTTCCTGAACTGCCGATTCATTGCCAATCAGGATACGATATATACCTTCGGTCCCGGTCAGAGACAGTTCTTCAGGGGCTGCTATATCGAGGGAACCACGGATTTCATATTCGGTTTCTCGACAGCCTGGTTCGAAGACTGCGTCATCATGAGCAAGAAGAACAGTTATGTCACGGCAGCATCCACTCCCCAGGGACAGGAATGGGGATATGTGTTCAGGAACTGCAGGCTGGTTCACAATGACAGGGCCACGAAAGTATATCTTGGAAGACCGTGGAGACCTTTTGCAAAAACCGTATTCATAGAGTGCGAACTTGGAGACCATATACTGAAAGAAGGGTGGCACAACTGGAACAAGAAAGATGCGGAGAAGACATCATTCTATGCGGAATACGGAAATTACGGTCCGGGAGCCGCTTCACCGCAGGAGAGGGTGCCGTGGGCACGTTTCCTTAAGGAGAAGGATTTGAAGGACTATACTCCGGAAAATGTGCTGGGACCTGCGTCCGACTGGTATTTCAAGGTATTTTGACGTAGTGACCAATGAGGCACAGGATTCTTATATCGGTGATTTCCATGTTGTTGGCGTTGCGGAGTGCCGCAGCGCCATTGGATTGTATTTTCGAACATTATTCGTCGGATGACGGATTGTCCCACAACTATATAAGCCAGATACTGCAGGACAGGAAGGGATATATCTGGATTTCCACGTGGTACGGACTGAACCGCTTTGACGGGAACCGCTTCGTGAATTACACCGTGCAGCCGGGAGATTATTCGAACCTTTCGCACAACAGGATATTGTCACTGTGTGAGGATGCCTGCGGCTATCTGTGGGTGACTACATACGACAATTCCATATACAGGTTCGATTCCGGTACGGAAACGTTTGTTTCCGTGCCTGGAGACATCACTCCCGACCTCGGGAAAGTCAGGGTGGACAGATATCATTGCGACAAGGCCGGGAATACATGGATAGCATTGTCCGGAATAGGCTTGTACAAGGTGGACAAGGACCTGAACGCCAGGACTTTCTTCAATACTGCGGATGCCGTGATCGGGACGGAGATCAAGGACATTTACGAAGGCTCCGACGGGACTGTGTACGTGCTTTCCGAAAACGGGCTTGCAGCGGTCAGGGACGACAAGGCTGCTGTCATTACCAGAAATACCGGGATTTCCGGCTTTACGGAGTTCGGCAGATGGCTGATGTTCATTTCCGGCAACGATCTCCTGGCCATTGACAAGAATACCGGGGAAAGGACGCACAATGAGCTCGGAGACGCGAAGTCCGGCCCGGCAGTTTCGATGACTGTCACCGGTCCCGACGGGGGCAGGCGCCTGTATATAGGTTTTGCCAACGGTGCCATAGCACTGGCGGACACGTCGGACTTTTCCCTGGACATGCACAGCGCGGATATCGGCCGTGTCAGATACACTTTCCCGGATCCGGAAGGTCTGCTGTGGATAGTCACTGACCGCACCGGCATCACTTCATGGAATGAAAGCAAGCGGACATTCCGGCATTACGAACACAGCAGGAATGTCATGTCCTATTATGCCGACACCCTGGCCAGAGTACTGGAACAGGACGGGAGGATGTGGATAAAGATGAACAATTACGGATTCGGCTATTATGACCGCGAGTCGGATTCGATAATCCCGCTGAACAATGTCAAGGAGCAGCCGGACTGCCGCTTCATGAACGGTGTGGCCTGCTATACCGTGGATGATTCCGGCGTGTTGTGGTTCTCTACGGCCAGACGCGGGCTGGAACGCGCCACGGTCATCACTCCGAAGGTGGAAGTGGTCGTCCCTCCTTCAGAATCATCGGACGAAGTTTCCGCATCTGAAATACGTGCCGTGCTGACAGACAGCAGGGGACGGGTATGGGTGGCTGCAAAAAGCCGTGAACTTTATCTGTATGCTCCTGACCTCTCTTCATGTGTGAAGATAGCCGGTTCCGAAAATTTCGGGGTAATATATTCCATTTTCGAGGACATTGACGGCGGTATCTGGCTCGGGACCAAGGGTTCCGGGCTTCTGAAGCTTGAAGAGCGCGGAGGACGGTACGGCATTTCCAGACATTTCCGCCATCGTCACTCCGATCCCGGCTCCATCAGTTCCGATGACGTGTATTCCATAACCCAGGATCATTCCGGCAGACTTTGGGTAGGGACTTACGGCGGCGGGCTTTCCATGCTTCCGCATCCGGACAGCACGGTATTCCAGAATGTTTACAGGGATTTTCCGGGATATCCCCTGGATATGGGCGAGAAGGTCAGGTATCTGCACTGCATGCCGGACGGAAGAATGCTCGTGGCTACCGTCGGGGGCCTGATTTGGTTTTATCCCGAAGAGTCTTCCGAAATGACGGCATTCCATGTGGTCAGAAAGATTCCGGGGGACATGCATTCGCTCGGAAACAATGATATCATCTATATTTTCACTGACCGGGACGGCGATACCTGGCTCTGCACGTTCGGAGGCGGACTGAACAGGATAACCTTTTCCGGAGACAGTCCGGTTTTCGATATCGTAAGCAGGGCAGACGGGCTGAGCAGCAACATTGTGCTTTCAGCCACCGACGATGACAACGGGAATATCTGGCTTTCGACGGAAACGGGAATCTCCAAGGTCTCCAAATCCGACAAGTCGGTGGTGAACTATTCCAGATATTACGGTGTGGCTTCCACGACATTCAGCGAGGCTACATGCTGCAGACTTGACGACGGGACCATCATGTTCGGTACCTTGAACAATATCTACCATATTGATCCCGACCGTTTCACTTACAGTCCGGAGGACAAGCATCTGGTGATATCCGGTTTCACCGTAGACGGGAAAAGACTGCCTGTCGGAGGCAGGATAGTCATTCCTCACGACTACTCGTTCTTCAGCTTCGATTTCGCGTCACTGAATTTCAAGATACAGAGCACGGTCCGGTACACGTACAGGCTGAAAGGATACAACAAGGAATGGATAGCGGCCAACGGAAGCACATCCGTGTCCTATTCCAGAATTCCTGCCGGAAAATACACGTTCATGGTTTCCGCTTCCACGGAGGACGGCTATTCGGACCCGCAGACAGTGATGGTGGACATAAGGGTAAAGCCGCATCCGTGGGCTTCATGGTGGGCAGTTACCCTGTATTGCACATAGTGGCTGCGGCGCTCCTGCTGATTCTTGTGAGAATGTTCGTCACTTCCGTGAAACTGAAGAACGACGTGGCCCTGCAGAACAGCCTGAATGAAATCAAGGGACGGTTCTTCACCAATATCTCGCACGAACTCAGGACGCCTCTGACACTCATATTGGGCGGTATAGAAGATATAAGAAGCAAAATGCAGCCCGGAGACCCGGACGAATACAGCGTGAATCTTGTCTACAAAAATTCCAGGAGGATGCTTACGCTGGTAAACCAGCTTCTGGATATCCGACGCATTGTAAGAGGGAAAATGCATTTGAATATCAGTCAGATAGATATTGTGCAGCTGATGAAGCAGGTCTATGACGATTTCAAGGACATGTCTGTCGAACGCCATATAGAAATGCGGCTCACACGTTCGGTGGACTCTCTTATAATATGGGGCGATTCCGTGAGAATCGAGGCTTTGGTCTACAACCTCATATCCAACGCCTTCAAATACACTGCCGACGGCGGACGGATAGAGGTGGCAGTCTACTACAAGGACGGTGACCAGGAAGTGACTATAATGGTGAAGGACAACGGTATAGGAGTCCCTAAAGACAAGCAGACCTCGATTTTCGAGCCTTTCATTTCCACATCCGAAAACTCTTTCAACGGAGTGGCAAGCAGCGGTATCGGCCTGTCTTTCTGCAAGGAGATAGCCGACATTCACAATGGCCGTATCTGGGTGGAGAGTGAAAAAGGCAAGGGTTCCCGCTTCTATGTCAGACTTCCGCTCGGAAAGGAGCATTTCAGTTCGGAAAACACGACTGTCGTAGATCCCGAGTCTGCATCCGGAGCGACCGAGTCATACGGACTCAGCAAGTACAAGGTGAAGCCGACACATCCGGACAATGCGTTGAAAGTGATGGTAGTAGAGGACAACGCGGAACTGAAGGTCTATATCTACAATTCGCTCATAAACAAATACGAGGTGAAAGACGCATCCAACGGTATCGAGGCACTGGCCCTTATCGACCAGGGCTGGATGCCGGATATAATCGTCACGGATCTCATGATGCCGCAGATGGACGGGATAGACCTTGTGAACCATATCCGGGGAGACTTCAATACAAGCCATATCCCGATAATCATGATTACGGCCAAACATGAGAATGACACTCATCTGAAAGCGATGAAATACGGTGTAGACGGATATATTTCAAAACCTTTCACCATGGAACTGCTTTCCGCCAGAATAGAAAATCTGATGGAACGCAGGAAATCGCTCATTTCATCTTTTTCGAAACAGGAACATGAAAAACGAAAGGGGGGAGGTAAAGTAGATATCCAGCCGGACGAAATCGTTATCACGGACAGGGATGAAAGTCTTATCAAAAAAGTCATGACGTGGCTGGAGGACAATGTGGCGGATGCCGAGGTGACTGTAGACCAGATGGCTGCATACGTCGGTATGGGCCGCACCTCCATGTACAACAAGATAAAGGGACTTACCGGCAAGTCGCCTGTCGAGCTGATACAGGATTTCAGGCTGGAGAAGGCCACTTATTATCTCAAAAGCGGCCAGTATTCGGTTTCCGAAACATGTTACAAGGTGGGATTTTCGGATCCGGGCTATTTCAGCCGCTCGTTCAAGAAACATTTCGGTGTTTCGCCGGTAGACTATATTAAGGAACATAAAACTGACAAGCAATGAAATATCTGATATCCTTGGCTGCGATGCTGGTATTGCTCTCGCAGACACTTTCGGCAGGGGACACCCGCCCGTATTCCGTCCGTATGATGGATTCCGAGATGCTGAGGAATCCGGATGCCACATGGCTCGACGGAAGACAGGGAAAACTGAAATGGAACTATACGACCGGGCTGGAACTTCTGTCTTTCCTGGATGTGGCCGAGCGGTACGGCCTGCATTATCCGTGGGACTATGTCAGGAACTGGGCAGATACAATGGCTGATGAAAACGGCAATGTGGTGACGTATAAAAAGGAAAATTACAATGTGGACCACATTTGTCCCGGACGCATGTATTACAGGCTTTACGAAGATACCGGAGACAAAAAGTACCGCCGCGTGCTGCGCAAGCTCCGCGAACAGCTTGACACACAGCCGCGTACTGTAGAAGGAGCTTTCTGGCACAAGAAGATATACCCTCATCAGGTATGGCTTGACGGTTTGTATATGGCCCAGCCGTTCTATGCGGAATACACTGCTAAGTTTTCGCCGAAAAAGGAGAGGGATTCCCTTTTCAGTGATATCGCGAACCACTTCGATGTGGCTTTCAGGCACACTCTCGACCCTGAAACAGGGCTTCCGAGACATGCATGGGACGAGTCACGGCAGATGTTCTGGGCCGACACTCTCACAGGACAGTCAGCCCACGCCTGGGGAAGGGCCTGCGGCTGGTATGTCATGGCACTGGCCGAGACCATAGAC
>DVIP01000136.1 GCA_018711225.1 Candidatus Cryptobacteroides intestinipullorum
CGAGCCTGTAAAGACGGAGATGACAGCGGTCGGAAACAACCGCATCGAGGGATGCCGCTGGTCGAAAGGCTGGGCCGGAGACCAGAGAGTGTATTTTGTGGCGGAATTCTCGAAGCCGTTCGACAGTTTTACCTTACATGGGAAAGACGACATGTACGGACGGGCTTCCTTCAGCATGGAAAAAGACGAAGCGGTTCTTCTGAAAGTGGCTCTGTCGCCTGTCAGCATAGAAGGGGCGAGGAAGAATCTGTCTGCGGAACTTCCGGGCTGGGATTTCGATGCCACTGCTCAGGCGGCAGACAAGGCATGGAACGACGAACTGTCCAAAATCGTAGTAGAGACCGAAGACGAATCGGCGAAAAAGGTTTTCTATACGGCTCTGTACCATACGATGATTGCTCCGTCTCTTTTCTGTGATGCGGACGGAAGCTATTACGGAGCTGATCACCAGATACATGAAGCAGGAGATTTCACGAACTATACTACATTTTCCCTCTGGGACACTTACCGTGCGGCGATGCCTCTGATGACTATAATCCATCAGGAGAAGATGCCGGACATGATAAACACGATGCTGAAAATATATCAGCATCAGGGCAAACTTCCGGTATGGCATCTGTGGGGTTGCGAGACAGACTGTATGGTCGGAAATCCCGGCATCATGCCTGTAGCCGATGCAGTGATAAAGGGATTCGGAGGTTTCGACCATGACCTTGCGTTTGAAGCCATGAAGAATTCGGCAATGCGTCCTGACCGTGGGCAGGATCTGCGTATGGAATACGGCTATATTCCTTGTGACAAGATGCTTGAATCGGTAGCATACGATATGGAATATGCCATAGCAGATGCCTCCGTAGCTGCAGCGGCCAAAATTCTTGGCTATGACGAGGATTATGAATATTTCCTGGACAGAAGCAGGTCATACCGCCGTTATTTTGACCCGATAAAGGACTTCATGAGAGGCAGGGACAGCCGCGGACATTTCAGGACACCGTTTGATCCGTTTTCATCGGAACACAGGGCCGATGATTATTGCGAGGGCAACGCCTGGCAGTATACATGGCTCGTTCCGCATGATCTGAACGGGCTTATGGCATGTTTCGGCTCGAAGGATGTCTTTTTCAGGAAACTCGATTCACTGTTTGTCGCAGAACCGAAAATTGCAGGATCCAATTCGTCACCGGACATATCCGGCCTTATCGGCCAATATGCCCACGGCAATGAGCCGAGCCATCACATCCTTTACTTCTATACTATGGCCGGCCAGCCGTGGAAGACTGCAGAGAAAGTCCGTCAGGTGCTGACGGAACTTTATCACGATGCTCCGGACGGACTGTCGGGGAATGAAGATGTGGGCCAGATGTCCGCATGGTACATTCTTTCATCATTGGGCTTCTATCAGGCTGACATGACAAGACCGTACTTCTGGTTCGGGACACCGCTTTTCGACAAAGCTGGAATCAAGGTTCCAGGCGGAATCTTTACTGTCAAGGCAGTCGGCAACAGTTCCGAAAATATCTATATCCAGAGCGTAACCCTGAACGGACAGCCGTATACGAAGCCTTATATTGAGTTCAAGGATATTGTGGCAGGCAACGTGCTGGAATTCAGAATGGGACCGGATCCGAAGATCTGGTATTGTCCGGAGGATTTCTGTCAGGCCAGCTTCCTTACAGGGACCGAGACCGGCTACGGAGTTTCACAGGATGCAGGAGGCAGGCTGATTCCGCAAAGGCCGGCACCGGAAGACCGTCTGTTTACCTCTGAGGTGATCGAAGCCGAAATAGAACGTGTCTCTTCGATGCTGACGAATCCGAGACTTGCATGGATGTTCTCGAACTGCTTTCCGAATACGCTCGATACCACGGTTCATTACGGTGAAGACTTGGACGGGAATCCGGACACTTTCGTATATACCGGGGATATTCCGGCAATGTGGATGAGGGATTCGGGGGCGCAGGTGTGGCCATACGTACAGTTTGCTGACAGAGATCCGGCTCTGGCTAAAATGATAGCCGGAGTAATCCGGAGGCAGATGAAGTGCATCTGCATCGATCCGTATGCAAATGCCTTCAACGTGGAGCCGGTAGGGGCTGCGAACCGCACAGACTGGCCGGAGGCGGATCCTTATGTCTTCGAGCGGAAATGGGAACTGGATTCCCATTGTTATCCTGTCCGGCTGGCGTATGAGTATTGGAAGAAGACCGGGGATACGTCCGTATTCGACAGTACGTGGGAAGAGGCAGTCGGAAAAATGTTGCAGGTGATGCGGGAACAGCAGCGGCGCTACGGTTACGGAGAGTACAGGTTTCTGAGGGTGACCGACAGGCAGCTTGATACGAAATGCGTTGTCGGGAACGGCAATCCTGCCCGCTATACGGGACTGATAGCTTCTTCGTTCCGCCCTTCGGACGACGCGACTACCTTCGAGTTTCTGGTGCCGTCCAATTTCATGGCCGTAAGTTCGCTGCGCAAGGCTTCTGAAATACTTTCCGAGGTATGCGGAAACGATATCATGGCACAGGAATGTCTTGACCTGGCCTCGGAGGTGGAGACAGGACTGAAGGAATATGCTGTTTATGATCATCCGGAATACGGACAGATATATGCTTTCGAAGTGGACGGTTACGGAAACAAGTATCTTATGGATGACGCCAATGTCCCTTCACTGCTTGCCATGGCATATCTTGATGAATCCCTTGCCGACGACCCTGTCTACATCAATACGAGGCGTTACGTCTGGAGCGGGGACAATCCGTATTTCTTCCGCGGCATGGCCGGTGAGGGTATAGGCGGTCCGCACATAGGCGTGGAAGTCATCTGGCCGATGAGCATCATGATGAAGGCCTTTACTTCGGATGACGATGCGGAGATACAGGACTGCATCCGTCAGCTGATGATAACCGATGCCGGAAAAGGGTTCATGCACGAGTCATTTCACAAGGATGACGCCTCCGTTTTCACACGCGAATGGTTTGCATGGCAGAATACTCTCTTCGGAGAACTGATCCTGAAAATAGTTAATGAAGGGAAAGTGGAATTGTTAAATGAAATAATATGAAGTTCAGTATTGCTATGATGCTGGCGGTGATGACCGCCTGCACCTCACAGATATCAGAGAATCTGGAGACGACTCCTGCAGACCATGTGACTACCCTGATGGGGACGCTGTCGGAGTATGCACTTTCGACAGGGAATACATATCCCGCCACGGCCCTGCCATGGGGGATGAATTTCTGGACTCCGCAGACCGGAAAAATGGGCGATGGATGGACATACCGTTATGATGCACATCAGATCTGCGGCTTCAAGCAGACTCACCAGCCTTCTCCGTGGATCAACGATTACGGGCAGTTCGTCGTGATGCCTGTCAGGGATGTTGCCATGTTCAACGAAGATGACAGGGCAAGCTGGTTTTCCCACAAGTCCGAGACGGCAAAGCCTTATTATTACCAGGTTTACCTTGCGGATCATGACATAAATGCCGAACTGACTCCGACGGACCGGGCCGCGAGATTCCGTTTCACATTCCCTGAAAGCGAAAAATCCGGGATAGTGATAGATGCCTACGATCAGGGCTCGTATATCAAAGTCATTCCCGAGGACAATGCAGTCGTAGGCTACACTACCAGAAACAGCGGAGGTGTACCGGAGAATTTCCGGAACTGGTTTGTGGTGAAATTCGACAAGAAAATCGAAAGTTTCTCAATATATGACGGAAATACATTGAAAAAGTCTGCCGGTCAGCATGGAGGGGCCCTGTCTACAGCGGAACTCAAGGCGGACCATGCCATAGCCGTAATCGGATTCAGGACTGAAAAAGGTGAAACCGTCAATGCCGAAGCCGCTTCTTCATTCATTTCCGAAGTTCAGGCCTACACAAACCTCAAGGAAGTTTCCGGAAAGCCATTCGATACGGTCAGAGATGAAGCGAAGGCCCGCTGGAATGATATTCTCGGCCGTATAAAGGTCAGCGGAGGAACCGTAGACCAGTACAGGACATTCTATTCCTGCCTTTACCGCAGCGTACTTTTCCCGAGGAAATTCTACGAAATAGACGGTACGGGAAAAATCGTGCATTACAGTCCGTACAACGGCAAGATCTGCGACGGTTATCTTTATACCGATACCGGATTCTGGGACACTTTCCGGGCCCTTTTCCCTCTGCTGAACCTCGTTTATCCGTCGGTAAACGAGGAAATCCAGCAGGGAATGGCCAATATTGCAAGAGAAAACAAATTCCTGCCGGAGTGGGCGAGCCCGGGGCACAGGAGCTGCATGATAGGGAACAATTCCGCGTCCGTAGTTGCAGATGCATATATGAAGGGACTGATAAGCGACAGCGACATTGAGACCCTTTACAGTGCGTTGGTCTACGGTACGGAACATGTGCATCCCGAAGTAAGTTCTACAGGCCGTATGGGACATGAATATTATAATACGTTAGGATATATCCCGTATGATGCCGGTATCAACGAGAATGTGGCCAGAACACTTGAATATGCATACAACGACTGGTGCATACTTCAGATAGCAAGGAAAATGGGACGGCCGGAAGAGGAAATTTCGAAGTGGGAGCGGCGTGCCATGAACTACCGGTTTGTTTTTGACAGTTCTTCGAATCTGATGCGCGGCCGCAATGCTGACGGGACATTCCAGGAGCCGTTCAGTCCATACAAATGGGGCGATGCATTTACTGAAGGCAACAGCTGGCACTACACATGGTCGGTCTTCCATGACGTGCAGGGGCTTGTGAATCTGATGGGAGGGGAAGATGATTTCTGCCGGATGCTGGATTCGGTCTATGTAGTTCCTCCTGTATATGATGATTCCTATTACGGAGTCCGCATCCACGAGATTACCGAAATGCAGGTGGCCCACATGGGGAACTACGCCCACGGAAACCAGCCTGCCCAGCATATGATCTATCTGTACGACTATGCGGGCCAGCCATGGAAGACGCAGTTTTGGGTGCGGGAGGTGATGGACAGGCTGTACAGCGCGACTCCAGACGGCTATTGCGGAGATGAGGACAACGGACAGACATCCGCCTGGTATGTGTTCTCCGCTCTCGGATTCTATCCTGTATGTCCCGGCTCTGACGAATATGCCATCGGTTCGCCGCTCTTCCCTGAAGCTGAAATCTTGCTTGAAAACGGCAAGACCATCACTATGACAGCCTGCGGCAATTCTCCTGAAAACAGATATATAAAGACCATGAAGGTCAATGGGCGGTCTTACGACCGCAATTACCTTGAATACGGAGATTTGGCGGAAGGAGCAGACATAGTCTTCACTATGTCTGCCAATCCTGACACCCGTCGCGGTACGGGAGATGCCTCCAGGCCATATTCATTCAGCAGGAAATAAATGCTCAAACCTTATATTTTGAATTATACGTATATATATTTGACCTTGCCGGCTAAGGGTTTATTAACCACTATTCAATTTATTATGTATAAAAGAAAACAACGACACGACAAGGTGTATCAACAAGGGCAGTTTATTATTAAAGCGCTGGCCATTGCAGCCTTTTTGGTAAGGTCAATTCAAGTACGAAATTCAGACTTGACTATGAAAGAAACTCTCGGAAGTATAGAAATGGATATTATGTCCTGTATTATTGGACTGGCTTCAGTATGTTCCGGTAATGATGGCTGGGATTCGGTCTGTCGCTATATTTCAGAAGCAGGCGTGACTCTACCCGAAAAATTGCACTCGAGAATGCAATATTTCTCTGATAATGAAGATATGGAATAGCCTTTGGGCTTATATACATTACTCGTTGTTGAATGGGGCGGAATTATCCGCCCTGTTTCATTGTTATTATGATACACCCCGATGTTGATATTAACCTTGTTATCACTGGTAAATATCAATTTACTGCAATTAATCGCTAAGCAGAAAATCATATATGCTTAAGGTTCGTATTCCATTATCAT
>DVIP01000137.1 GCA_018711225.1 Candidatus Cryptobacteroides intestinipullorum
CTAACCAGCTGAACTACCGCACCAATTTTAAAGAACTTCTGTTCAGCGTTGAGGTGTTTTCCTCGAATGCGGATGCAAAGATACGCAAATTTTCCTATGCTCCAAATTTTTTTTGGAAAATATTGTTAAAAATGTTTCAGCCGCAGATACAATAAAAGGCCTGTCCGAATCCGGGCAGGCCTTTTATTATGCTATGCAGATGTTATTCGATATTGATAACGCGTTTGCTGTCAGCTGCAGCGGTCTTTTCGACCTTTGGTATTATCACATTGAGCACACCGTTTTCCACTTTGGCGCTGATCTTGTCTCTTTCAACATCGTCAGGCAGGATCATCGTCTGCTGGAATTTGCTGTAAGAAAATTCGCGACGGAGATAATGTCCGTTCTTGCGGTTTTCTTCTTTTTCGTCGGTTTTCTTTTCCATCTCTATGGCGAGGTTGCCGTTTTCATCGATATGCACCTTGAAGTCATCCTTCTTCATGCCCGGTGCGGCAACTTCGATTTCATAGTTGTGCTCATTTTCTAATACGTTGATTGCAGGAGCAGTCGCATTAGTCTTTATCATCCAGTCATTATCAAAGAAATCATTGAAAATGTCCGGCAGCCAATTCTGAGTTCTTTTAACAGGTACCATAATTAATATCTCCTATAATTTTTAATTGTTCTAAATATAATTCTTTGGACCGTAGTCCTTTGTACTTTTTCAAGTACGCCTTATCATATATCAACCTGCGTGCCGTGCCCATTATTCCGTAAAATATGGCCCAAACAGGAAAAAGTGTCATTCCCGCTTGCCAAAATGTCCGCTCTTCTGTGTCAAAATGTCTGAAAAACGCTATATTTGGAGTCGATTTCAAGAGAGAACATGAGTGAAGAAGGAAGCATACTGATAAAAGGTGCGAAAGTCAACAACCTGAAAAATGTCACAGTCGAAATTCCGCGTGGCAAATTTGTCGTCATTACAGGCATTTCCGGTTCGGGAAAGTCTTCGCTGGCGTTCGACACCCTGTTTGCAGAAGGGCAGAGGCGCTTTGCGGAAAGCCTTTCCTCATACGCCAGACAGTTTCTCGGAAGGATGGTGAAACCTGATGTGGAACTTATCGAAGGAATACCTCCTGCCATTGCCATAGAACAGAAAGTCAATACCAGAAATCCCCGCTCTACTGTCGCTACCAGTACGGAAATATATGATTATCTGAGGATAATATTCGCCAGGATAGGCAGGACATATTCTCCTGTATCGGGTGTGCAGGTCAAATGCCATACTGAAAACGATGTCATGGAGTATATCTCGTCTTCCGGTGCCGGGACCATCTATATACTTTCCGAACTGGGCTGGAAGGATAGGCAGGACAAGGTGGAACTCATGTTGACCCTGAAAGAGGAAGGCTATTCCAGATTCTATTCATCGGGAAATATAATCAGGATAGAGGATATGATGCAGAAGGCTGGGACAGGGGACTATCCTGACGAAATGTTCCTGCTGGTGGACAGGCTCAGGCTTCCGGATATGGACACTGTGACGGAGACGGAAAGGGAAGATCTTCGGACACGTCTGCAGTCATCTGTCAGGACGGCTTTCGGAAAAGGAGACGGAACATTGTACATAAAGGCTGACGATGCCCCTCTCCGTCGTTTCGTAAACCGTTTTGAAGCGGACGGAATGACATTTCAGGAACCTGACGAATATATGTTCAGCTTCAACAGTCCTCTTGGTGCATGTCCTGACTGCGGCGGACTGGGCCAGATTATAGGTATAAGCGAAGACCTTGTGGTGCCGGACAAAAGCAAAAGCATTCATGACGGGGCCATAGCCTGCTGGAGAGGGGAGAAGATGAGCTGGTTCAAGGATCTGATGGTCAGGAACGGATACAAGTACGGCCTTTCCGTATTCGAGCCGTATTGCAATCTCACTGAGAAGGAAAAGGATCTGGTCTGGAACGGACATGCCGCAGCTACGGAGGATGAAAGCATAATAGGTCTCAATGAGTTTTTCAAATGGGTTGAATCCAACAAGTACAAGATACAGTACAAATACATGCTCAGCCGTTATTCCGGCAGGACTGTATGCCGGACTTGCGGAGGCAGCCGGCTCAGGAAGGATGCCCTGTACGTGAAAGTGGGAGGCAAAAATATCCATGAACTGCTGTGCATGAATGTGGACAGCCTCTATGATTTCTTCAGCAGTCTGAAACTCGACAGCTACGAAAGGACTATTGCTTCCAAAGCTATTGACGAAGTCATGTCCAGGCTGCAGTATATCAAGGATGTGGGACTCTCGTACCTGACATTGAACAGGGCTTCCAATACGCTTTCCGGGGGAGAGAGCCAGAGGATAAATCTCGTGACGGCCTTGGGAAGTTCCCTGGTCGGTTCCCTGTATATTCTGGATGAACCGAGCATCGGCCTGCACGCCCGTGACACTGACAGGCTTATAGGTGTGCTGAAGCGACTGAGAGATATAGGCAATACCGTAGTCGTGGTGGAGCATGATGAGGAGATAATGCGTGCTGCCGACCTTCTGATAGACATAGGGCCCGGAGCCGGGGTCAACGGCGGGGAAATAGTGTTCAAGGGCAGACTTGGATCTGAAATCAGTCAGTCGGAAATAGACAGGTCCTTGACGCTGCAGTACTTGTCGGGACAGAGGACACGTTATGTCAGGGAAAAGCATACTCCGGTATATTCAATCAATGTGGAAGGTGCCATGGAGCACAATCTGAAGAATATAGATGTGAAATTTCCTCTTGGTGTGCTGACGGTGGTGACAGGCGTCAGCGGCAGCGGGAAGTCCTCTCTGGTAAGGGATATCCTGTACCCGGCGCTTTTCAGACATATCAACCATACAGGGACTGTCCCGGGCACATTCAGGAATCTTTCAGGAAATCTGGACAGAATTACCCAGGTGGAATATGTGGACCAGAATCCTATAGGAAAAAGTTCCAGATCGAATGCCGTCACATATCTGAAAGTCTATGACGATATCCGCAAACTCCTTGCTGACCAGCAATATGCGAAAATTAACGGCTATACTCCGTCTCATTTTTCGTTCAATATGGATGGAGGCCGCTGCCCCGAATGTCAGGGAGAAGGTTTCGTGAAGATCGAGATGCAGTTCATGGCAGACGTGACCATGGTCTGCGAGGCGTGCGGCGGGAAACGGTTCAAACCGGATATCCTGGAAGTAAGATACAAAGGGAAGAATATAGACGATATTCTGAACATGAGTGTAGGACAGGCAGTGGAATTCTTCTCTTCACAGCCGGAGCCGTCAGTAAAGAAAATTGCGGAACGGCTTCAGCCTCTGATGGATGTCGGGCTGTCTTATATCAAACTGGGCCAGAGCAGCAGTACGCTCAGCGGAGGTGAAAGCCAGAGGATAAAGCTGGCATACTTCCTTTCCATGAATGACAGCCAGTCGAAATCCAGAGAACAGCATATCCTGTTCATTTTCGATGAACCTACGACGGGCCTGCATTTCTATGATGTGGAAAAGCTTCTGAAATCCTTTGACGCCCTTATAGCCAGGGGACATTCCATAGTGGTAGTAGAACACAATCCGGATGTAATCAGGGCTGCCGACTGGATTATCGACCTGGGACCGGATGCAGGTGACAGGGGAGGGGAGGTCGTCTTTGAAGGCACTCCCGAAGAATTGGTAAAGGACGGCAAGACCTTTACCGCACAATATCTGCGGTAAGGACGCAGCCGTCACTCTATGACTATGATTATAAGTTCTGCCTGGTTTATGGGATATCCGGTTTCCATATACAGGAGTCCCGTACCGCGTGATTTGGTGTACAGTGTCACCGTTTTACCGTCATCGCTTACGGAATAGTCATAAATTCCCCGGTTCTTGTCATATTCCAACTCCTCCAATCCTACATCGAAAGGGGCATTTTGCGGAAAGTAGTCACAAGTGAACTCCAGAACGTCCCCTTTCCGGCACCTTATGAAATTGCCGGGGAATATTTTCATATAATATGGAAGGAAATCCACGGTTATGTCACATTCGGCGGAGCATCCGCTTCCATCGGCAGCATAGCATACTATCTTGCATTTCCCTTCGCCGTTTGCCTTTACGGTGCCGTCTCCGGAAACTGTAGCCACGCTTTCGTCATCGCTGTACCATACCAGCATGCCGGCACTGCTTTCAGGTGTGATATACGGCTGTACCTGAACTGTTTCACCGGAATATGTCAGTTGCAGTTCCGTGTAAGACAGTTCCAGTGTCCTGGCTAAATATTCCATGCCGGACTTGTCTATCCTCCATTCCAGTCCTTCAAGTCCGCTTCCTACGGGGGTTATCCTTATCCTGTATTCGGAATTTCTGCAGACATCGAAATTCCCTGGATTCTCTCCAGGATAGAATCTGTATATAAGGTATTCTCCCGGCCTGGAGTATACGGAACCGGACATGTATTCCGCCTTTATTTCGATATACGAACAAAGTTCCCTGCCCGGGTTTCCGTCCGGAAGGACCTTCCCTGCTTCATCCGTATTCCCGGGCAGAAGGTCGCCCTGCATATTCTCCAGCATGTACAGTGACACTTCTCCGCTGTTCCCGTCAGACCCTTCCGTATTGAGCATGTCGGCTTCATAGTCTTTTTTGATGAAACCTGAAGGAAAAAAATCGAAGGGGTCGCGGATGTGGTTTCTGCGGAAGGGGTTTACAGAGCGCGGACACCCTTCGACCTGAATGCTTCTGATGTTGAACTCCACATCATCGTCCAGCCTGCTTCTGTCCACTGTCAGGCTGATTTTCGCCATAAGTCTTTCCAGCGGGACGGTTATTTCATTCCCGGTCACAATGACATTCCCGACATATCCGCTCATCGGAATACCTGCCGCGTAGTCGTCGGGATATGCCATGTAATATTTCATTTCTTCCAGCTCTGCGGCTGATCCGGCTTCCAACCGATAGCCGAAATTGGCACATGCATATACTGAATAAGATGCGTTCCTTACCAGGTTTGCTGTCCAGCGGATCATGCCGGCATCGCTTCCGGAATCTTCCCATGTCATGTATGCACTCGCTTCCAGTACTCCGTATGTGTTGAATACGAATATGTTCATGTCGGATATCCGGTTTTCATCCGGATCGGCGGATTTGGATACCGGTCCTGACAGCCGGAATCTGAATGATACGGTTTCTTTTCCTCCGTCCGGTATTTCCGGCAATACGGAAACCGTACATGACGGAAAGAAAACGCATGCATAAAGTATTATAGCCAGTATCTGCCTGTTCAGAAACATATCTCGTTCTCGTTTTTTACGTCCCAGGCTTTCACGGTACCGTATATTTCCACCATCTCTCCTGAAACAGGAAGAGTAGGATCTGTGACTCCTGTCTGCCGGAGCACTATATCGAAAGTGTAGCAGCAGTTCCTTCCGATGCCGCACGGACCTTCCGCTTTCCCGTATCCGTCCTGATTTATGTTCAGTGGATAATAATACCTTTTCCCGTCTATTTCTCCGGAAACCACAAGTCTGGTGAAAGGGCTTCCTGCCGAGTCTTCCGTGCTGCTGTTCGGATAGCAGAACAGTCTGATCCCCGGATATGCCGTTTCGCTTCCGACTCCCTCCCGGATTTCGGCGTGCACTATTTCCGGACAGGTGAAAGTCCTGTCCGACTCATGGTACAGACCGTCAGTATTGACGGGGGACACGGGTATGTCGTCTCCGGAATGGAATATCTTCGCCATGGAATTTATATTGGACAGATAAACGTGTACGTTTTCCAGGCGGGACCCGCTGTATGACCGTCCGCTGAAATCGCACCTTATGGACCTGAGCCGTATCTCGGAACACAGAGGGTGTACGTCCATGTCGAATCTTCCGTCATCCGCTGCGTCCAGTTCCATGATTCCGCACATCAGGAGTGCTCCTGGCTTTTCCTTTTTCAGATCCGCATACAGTCCGTAGAGGCTTTCCAGGGACGAGACTGCACCCCAGTCGTAACCGGCCTCCTGTGGATTGCAGATGACCGCGGCAGTCTTATGTCCTTTTCTGGACGCGGCATCCAGGAAGTTGTCCTGTCCTATGGTGAGCCTCTGATATGAATCTATCCTTCCGAGTGCGTCATTATTATAGAAGAATACATCGGCTTCCATACCTGCGAGCCCGGTGTCTCCGTCTGGAGAGGATTTCAGATACAGGCCGGTATTTCCGGCGCTGACAGTGCCGCATGTTTCAGGATAATACTTGCTGCAGCAGGCGAAAATAAAGGCCGGAAGAAATATAAGCAAGGCATTTGCCGAATGGCGGGGTGATGAAAATGTTGGAATCCGGCCTTTATGATTATGTCTTTTCCCGTTCATGGTCTGTTGATTATGTCTTTTCCCGTTTATGGTCTGTTGATTATGTCTTTTCCCGTTCATGGTCAGTCGTTTTTTTCATCGGCAAAACTATGTCAAAGACGGGGACCGGGATGATGGAAAAAGAAAAATTTCCGGAGATTTTCTTTTTTTAGCCAGATTTTCTTTTTTTATTCCTGCAGACATGTTTTATAATAAAAAATCACTACATTTGATAACTGCATAAAAAAGAACTATGACCATACTAAGACGATTCAGGAGAGCCTTTTCACCGAGAACCCATTTCCAGCCTATTTTCTCACAGCAGGCAGCTTATATCAGACAGGCGTCAAAAGCCTTGCTCCAGATGATGAAGACCGATGACATTTCGGAAAGAAAGCGTCTGGAAAAGGAAGTCAAGATGTGCGAAATCCAGGGCGACGCCATGCTTACGGAGTTTTATGAACAGCTGAATGACAAATATTTCTCGATTCTGCACAGTTCTGACCTGCAGACCGTGGCCATGAATATTGACAACATCCTGGACAATATAAACGATTCCGCTAAATCAATATTGAGGTATATGCCTCAGAAGATAGACATGCAGCTGGTCGAACTGGCCGAATATATCAGTGCTGAATCCGATGCCCTGACACTCATAGTCTCCGGTATGGATGAAATGAAGAAGAAATTCTCTGACATGACCATACAGTGCGACAGGATTACTGAACTTGAACATGCCGCCGACGAGACTTACGAGGAATATGTGGGGTATATTTTCCAGAATGAGACAGATGCCATAGAACTTATGAAATACAAGAATATTGCAGAGATGCTTGAGGCGACGACAGATACCGCCAAGACATTTTCAGATCACATAAGGAAACTTCTGCTCAGGTATGTGGTAGAGAAGTAGTCCGGCCCCTGACAGGGAAGTCGGCGGAAGCGGTGTTCTCTGCAGCCGAAAGAAAAAACGGCTGTGCAGGAATTCCTGTACAGCCGTTTTTCTATTGCATTGTCCCGTATCAGCCTCCGAAGTTATCGAAGAGGATGTTCTCAGGCGGAACGCCGAGACTGTCGAGCAGATTCAGCACTGACTGGGTCATCATTGGAGGACCGCACATGAGATAGAGGGCATCCTCCGGATTTTCGTGGTTCTTGAGATATGTCTCATAGAGCACATTGTGGACGAACCCTGCCTGGTAGGCCACGCCGGCTGCATCGGCAGCAGGATCCGGCCTGTCAAGCGCCAGCTGGAACTTGAAGTTAGGGAAATCCTTTTCAAGCTCGTGATAGTCTTCCAGATAGAACGCCTCTTTCAGGCTGCGCGCACCATAGAAGAAGCTGACTTTCCTGGTGGTCTTCTCAGTCTTGAACAGATGCATGATGTGGCTTCTCATAGGTGCCATACCTGCACCTCCGCCGATAAAGATAAGTTCCTGGTCTGCAGGAAGATTGTCCGGCAGGAAGAATTCTCCGTAAGGTCCGGAGATAGTCACCTTGTCTCCCGGTTTGAGCGAGAAGATGTATGATGAACATACACCCGGATTTACAGGGAGGAACTTGCGTGTAGCCCTGTCCACCGGAGGTGTCGCGATTCTGACATTAAGTTTGATGATGTCACCTTCTGCTGGGTAGCAGGCCATGGAATATGCCCTGATTGTAGGCGTGGTGTTCACCATCTTTAGATCGAACGCACCCATCTTCTCCCAGTCCTCACGGTACTGTTCGTCGACATCTATATTCTTGTAGTCCACAGTGGTGGCAGGCACATCCACCTGGATATAACCGCCGGAACGGAAATGAAGATGCTCCCCTTCAGGAAGCTTGACGACAAATTCCTTGATGAAAGTTGCCACGTTGTGGTTTGAAACGACTTCGCATTCCCATTTCTTGACGCTGAGGGCAGATTCGGCGATCTTTATCTTCATGTCTTCCTTCACCTTCACCTGGCAGCCGAGCCTCCAGTTGTCATTGATCTGTTTTCTGGTGAAGAAGCCGACCTCGGTAGGAAGGATTGTCCCGCCTCCCTGGATTACCTGGCATTTGCACTGTCCGCAGCTTCCCTTTCCGCCGCATGCGGAAGAAAGGAATATTTTCTGTTCTGCAAGTGTGTTGAGAAGCGAAGAGCCCGGAGTCACCTCGATCTCCTTCTTGCCGTCGTTGATGCTTATCTTGACTTTTCCTGCAGGCGTGAGCTTGATTTTCACGAACAGGAGCACAGCCACAAGCAATACTGTAATTACAACTATAGTAATTACCGCTGAAATAATTGTAGTAAACATTGTCCTCCTCCTGCTTTAAAGTTGAATACCCATGAATGTCATGAATGATATAGCCATCAGACCTACAGTTATGAAAGTGATTCCCAGTCCTTTCAGGGCTGCAGGGACATTGGAGTATTCCATTTTTTCCCTTATGGCCGCCAGTGTCACGATAGCGAGGAACCAGCCGATGCCTGAGCCTAATGCGTAAACAGTGGCTTCACCGACATTTATGAAATCCCTTTCCTGCATGAACAGCGAACCGCCGAGAATGGCACAGTTCACAGCTATAAGCGGAAGGAAGATACCCAGCTGGGAATAAAGGGTAGGGGCGAATTTCTCCACTACCATTTCCACTATCTGGGTTATGGCTGCAACCACCGCAATGAAGATGATGAAACTCAGGAAGCTGAGATCGACATCCGGCAGTCCTGCCCATGCCAGTGCTCCCGGCTTGAGGACATGCTCGTTCAGCAGGTAGTTGATAGGAAGTGTCACAAGAAGAACGAAGATCACTGCAATACCCAAACCGGTAGCCGTCTTCACACTTTTAGATACCGCCAGATATGAGCACATGCCCAGGAAGTAGGCGAATATCATGTTATCAATAAAGATTGACTTTACGAATAAGCTTATATATTCCATTTCGATTTGAGTTTACGTTATTTTTCCTGCAGGTCCTTCTGGATGCTTCTCTGTATCCAGACGATGATTCCGAGCAGTATAAGCGCCATAGGAGGCAGGATTACAAGTCCGTTGTCCATGTAGCCTGCATCATAGAAGCACTGAGGGATTACCCTGAAACCGAACAGGGTCCCGGAGCCGAGGATTTCACGCACGAATGCGAGGGCTATAAGTATGAGTCCGTACCCTGCTCCGTTTGCAAGTCCGTCCAGGAGTGACGGAATAGGCTTGTTGCCCAGAGCGTATGCCTCGATACGTCCCATGACGATACAGTTGGTTATGATAAGTCCGACATATACGGACAGTGACTTGCTTATGCTGTATGAATAAGCCTTGAGTATCTGGTCTACGAGGATTACCATCAGTGCTACTACCACGAGCTGCACGATGATACGGATTCGGTTCGGTATCGTATTACGTATTATTGATACCACGAAACTTGAGAGCCCTGTGACGATTGTGACGGAAAGGGCCATTACGAGTGCGCCTTTCAGCTGTACTGTCACAGCAAGTGAGGAACAGATACCCAGTACAAGGACAGTTACAGGATTGCCCTTGAAGATAGGTTTCAGCAATACTTCCTTAAAGTTTATATCTTTCATAGCAGATTATTCCTCCATTTGGTTAATTTGTCCGGTGACAGTCGTGTCTGCTGCTGCAGTGGAATCTGCGGCTTCAATGGCTGTTGCAGGAATACAGGTCCGGGCAGCGCAGGAATCGGTAACGGCAGCTGCAGCCTTCTCGAGATACGGCATGCAGTATTTGGTCCACAGGTTGATACCCTTGCCGAGAGCCCTGGATGTGATGGTGGCCCCGCTGATGGCATCCACGCAATGCGGATTGTCTTCATGCTTGCCTTTCTCGATGGAGAAAATAGTTTCTCCGCTGCCGAGTGACTTGCCCTTGAATCTGTCGATATAGAATGCCGGTTCGGCTATTTTGGAGCCGAGGCCCGGAGTCTCTCCCTTGTGGTCGAATATGGCGCCGTCGATGGTCTTCCCGTCTTCAGCCAGTGCGATATATCCCCAGATAGGACCCCACAGTCCGGCACCGTAGCACGGTATTACGGTTATGGCCCGGCCGTTGATGTCGAATATGAATACCGGAAGCCTGAGGCTTTCCAGAAGGGCGGCTCTGGCAGCCTCGTCTTCTGTGCCGTCTATCTTCTTGAGGATGTCGTTCTGTTTCTTGAGATCCGAAGTTGAAGGCACCTGGATTTTGGTTACGTCATCCTTGCCCATATCCATCTTGCCGGCTATGTTTCCGTTTCCGTCCACATAGAAGGCTTCGGTGATTTTCTCGGAGTACAGCTTGAGTACGTCCGTGGTTTCATCTATTGTCAAGCTCTCGTCTGTCTGTGTGGCAGCATTGAGCACTTTGGTGATTGTCTCTTTCTTGACATTCTCATTCTGCTTGTCCTGGAGACTCATTGCCACGAAAGCAAGGATGGCCGCTACAAGCACTACGAGAACTATCGAGTATATGACAGTATATGTATTGCCATTTGTGTTCATACCTGATTGTTTATTTAGCGGTTCTGACTTTCTTTGCCCTTCTGCTTATGGCCGCATCGGTGACATAGTGGTCAATAAGCGGTGCAAATGTGTTCATGAGCAGGATGGCGAGCATCATTCCTTCCGGATATCCCGGATTGAAGAGTCTCACTGTCACTGCAAGTGCTCCTACGAGGAAGCCGTATATCCATTTCCCTGTTTCTGTCTGGGCAGATGTCACGGGATCTGTAGCCATGAACACTGTTCCGAAAAGGAAGCCTCCCATAAGCAGCTGGTAGTAGCCCGGCAGATCAGTCACGCCTGTGGCAAAGCCGAGGTAGCCGATAGCCAGTCCTCCGACCAGTGAAGAAAACATGATTTTCCAGCTGGCCACGCCTGTCCATATCAGAATGACGGCTCCTATGAGAATGGCGATTACGGATGTCTCACCGACGCATCCCGGAATGACACCTGAAATCAGATCCCACAGTGATGTGCCTGCGTTCTGGAGTCCTTCAACAGTAGGATGGGCGAGAGGTGTCGCTCCGGAATAGGAGTCCACAAGACCGTTCCCGCATGCGAAAGCCTTGCCTTCTGCCATATATCTGGTGACTCCGGAAGTCCATATCGTATCTCCGGACATCATGCTCGGATAGGAGAAGAACAGGAACGCACGGCAGAGAAGGGCCGGATTCCATATATTCATTCCAGTGCCGCCGAAGACTTCCTTGCCGAGGATGACAGCGAATGCCACGGCTATGGCAAGCATCCAGAGCGGAACGTCGGCCGGAACAATCAGAGGAATGATCATGCCTGAAACGAGGTATCCCTCATTGACTTCATGGCCGCGGATTTGTGCGGATATGAATTCAATGGCAAGACCTACTATATATGATACAAGGTAGAGCGGAATGACCTTTACAAGACCATATCCGACAATATCCCAGAATCCCCAGTCCGTAAGGCCGAATGCAAGGCTGTGCTGGTATCCGGTGTTCCATATACCGAAAAGCATTGCCGGAACCAGGGCCAGGACCATGATAATCATGATTCTTTTGAGATCGACGCAGTCCCTGATGTGGGAACCTTTCCTGGTCACCGTGTCAGGCACGTAAAGGAATGACTCGAAAGCATCGAAAGTAGAATGCAGAAATCCGAATTTTCCGCCTTTTTCAAAGGCAGGCTTGATTTTATCGATATATTTTCTCATAACTTGCACTTGTTAAGCCATTTCTTTCATCATCAGACTGATGCCGTCGGAAAGTATGGACTGGAACTCGATCTTTGACGGACAGACATACTCGCACAGGGCGAGATCTTCTTCGATGACCTCATAGATTCCGAATTTTTCCATCTTGTCGATATCTCCCGCAAGGCAGGCCTTGATCAGGTAAACAGGGTATATGTCCATAGGCAGCACCTTAGAATATACGTCGGACATCACGAAGGCGCGCGGGCCGCCGTGAAGGTTCGTGTCCATGTCGTATGTCTTTTTCGGAGTCAGCCATGAGAAGTAAGTGTGCGATGTGCTGAACTGGCTGCTTCTTATTGGCTTGGCCCATCCGAACAGTTCATGTTCGTTGCCTTCCTTGATCAGAGTTATCTGATTGTCGAAAAAGCCCAGGAACCCGTCGGCTCCGACATTCGTGCCCGTAAGCACGTCGCCGCTGATGAATCTGATGTTTTCACCTGGAGTGCAGTATTCGGCTATATCCTTCATGGACATGCCGGCAATTCCCTTTACATACGAAGGATCCGCTGCCTTTGGCCCGGTAACGGCCACAAGCCTGCTCATATCGTATTTTCCGGTATTGAAGAGTTTTCCAATGGCTGCCGTCATCATCAGTGACACTGTCCATACCGTATCACCTTTCACAATAGGGGAAATGTGGCTGATCTGCACCCCGACATTGCCGGCAGGATGTTTCCCTCCGAAAATGTGGGATTCGATGTTCTCCAGTTTGTGGAAAGGCGTACCCGCGTAGTTCTCCCTGTTGAAGGAAACGTGCACCTTCCCGTTCGTCAGCCTGGCAAGTGCGTTGATGCCTGTCTGGATGTTTTCGAATTCATCCCTGAGGGCGAACTCCGTGTTTGCTGCAAGAGGTGCTGTGGAGAAAGCGGAAATGAAGATTCCCTTAGGCTTGGCTGAAGGATCGGCGATTATGCCGTAAGGTCTTTGGATCAGTGCCGGCCAGAGTCCGCTCTTCATGAGAAGATCCTTTATCTGGCTTTCGTCCAGAGATGCGACTTTCACTGCTCCGAAATCCACTGATTTCTGTTCCTTGTCGGCCTTGATGCGGATTTCAAGAAGTTTCCTCTTTTCTCCGCGGACGATTTCCGAAACGGTGCCGCTGACCGGAGAAGTGAAAAGGATCTCGGGTTTGGTCTTGTCAGCAAATACAGGCGAGCCTGCGAGCACCGTGTCACCCTCTTTGACCAGAAGCTTCGGTACGAGACCTCTGAAATCCGTAGGCTTGACTGCCACTACATCAGGAATTACCACCTTCTTTGCTTTTTGGACAGCTTTCCCTGCTATGGGAATATTCAGTCCTTTTTTCAATTCGATGATGTTAGACATTATAATAACCGTTTTTGCGTATTTTCAGTTAGCCGCCGCGAATATACTTAAATTTTTCGTAATTTCGCGCCATTATGGAGAACAAAATAAGCACTATTTTAGAAGGTTTGAATGAAGAGCAGGAGAAGGCCGTAAGATGCATTGGAGGGCCGGTGCTCATTGTTGCGGGAGCGGGTTCGGGAAAGACCAGAGTACTGACCAGCAGGATAGCGTACATACTCGGGTCCGGATGCCCGCCGGAAAGGATTCTCGCATTGACTTTCACGAAGAAAGCGGCGAACGAGATGAAGGAAAGGATAGCTGGCATGGTAGGGGAGAGACCTGCCAGAAAACTGTATATGGGGACCTTCCATTCCGTATTTATCCGTTTTCTCAGGGAATTTGCCGAAAGCCTCGGCTACAGGAAGGATTTCACCATCTACGACACCGGTGATTCCATAAGCGCTGTCAGAACCTGCCTTAAGGAACTGCAGCTGGACGAGAAAATATACAAGCCGAAAGATGTCCTTTCCAGGATTTCAATGGCCAAGAACAATCTTACCACGGCCGCCGCATATTCGAGAAACGCTGCTGCCATCCAGAACGATACCGCGGCCAAAAAGCCCAGAATCCACGAAATATACCGGCTCTATTCCCAGAAATGTCTTCAGTCCAATGTAATGGATTTCGATGACATCCTGTTGAATATGAACATATTGCTTAGAGACAATCCCGAAGCGCTGGAATCTGTTTCCGGCAGGTTCAGCTATATAATGGTAGACGAGTATCAGGACACCAACTTTTCCCAGTATCTGATTCTCAAGAAACTGAGTGCGGACCACAGGAATATCTGCGTAGTGGGGGACGACTCCCAGTCAATCTATGCATTCAGGGGGGCCAAGATAGAGAATATCCTGAATTTCAAGAAGGATTACCCGGAATGCAATGTCTTCCGCCTGGAGAGGAATTACAGATCGACGCGTACTATAGTGGATGCCGCCAATTCCCTGATTGCCAGAAACTCTGCGAGGATTCCGAAAAAGTGCTGGTCAGGCGGGGAAGTAGGGGATAAGATCAAGTTGATAAGCGCCTATACGGAGCAGGAGGAAGCGATACTGGTAGTCTCGGAAATAGTGTCCAGAATACATTCCGAGTCCGCCGCCTATAAGGACTTTGCAATACTTTACAGGACGAATTCCCAGTCGCGGGCGCTGGAAGAGGCCCTCAGACGCAGGAATCTTCCGTACAGGATTTATTCCGGCAATTCCTTTTTCGACAGGATGGAGGTCAAGGATCTGATGGCATATTTCAAGCTTGCCTCCAATACTGATGATGACGAGTCTTTCAAGAGAATAGTGAACAAGCCGGCGCGCGGTATAGGCAATACCTCTCTGGCGGCCCTGTCTGCCGCTGCCATGGACAAGGGGGTGACTCTTTTCCGTGCGGCATTTGCCGATGACCTGGAGAATTACGGTCTCAAGGCGGCTGCCGTGGAGAAGATACGCGCGTTCTGCGGCCAGATAGCGGGTTTTTCACTCCGCATACCGAAAGACGAGGCTGGAGAACTCGCTGTGTCCATAGCCGTGGAATCCGGCATTCTCGGGCTGTACAAGAGCGATACCAGTATAGAAGGGCAGTCCAAGACCGCCAATATCGAAGAGCTCATCAACAGTGTCAAGACATTCGTCGAAGAAAAGAAGAACGAGTATTTCGAGGAAATGCTGGCAGACTCTGCGGAGGATGTGGAAATCAGTGCCGGAGACCTTCCTACAGTGACTCTCGGGGATTTCCTGGAGAATGTCTCCCTTCTCAGTGCCGTGGATATGGAAGATGATGAGGATTCGGACAACAAGGTCACTCTTATGACCGTGCATTCATCGAAAGGTCTTGAATTTCCGTATGTCTTCGTCGTCGGGCTTGAAGAAAATCTTTTCCCTTCGGGAGGGTCCCTGGCTTCCGAGAATGAGATAGAAGAGGAACGCCGTCTTTTCTATGTCGCCATGACCAGGGCGGAGAAGGCCGTATGGCTTTCTTTCGCTTCCACAAGGATGAGGAACGGGAAGCATGAGTCCAATTATCCGAGCCGTTTTATCCGTGAAATCGACAGAAAGTATATCCTGAATCCTCTTGAGACACAGTCCGGGGACGACAGTGAACAGTCAGGATATGCAGGGATGCGGCAGCAGTACCGGTCTCAGGAAAGCCGTCCTGTTTTCAGGACACAGCAGCCGCGTAATGCCGGTCCGGTCAGGACAGAAGTCCCGCGCACTTCAGGCGTGACACCGTTCCGAAAGCCGGCCCAGGTGGTGAAACCCAGGGCGGATTATGATTTTGTGCCTTCTCCTGTTATGCAGCTTGCTCCGGGACAAAGGATCGAGCACAACAGGTTCGGGTACGGGATTATCCGGGAAATAACTGGTGATGCGGCCGGAAAGAAGGCGAGAATCGCATTTGACGAGTACGGGGAGAAGATACTTATGTTGAATTATGCAAAAATCCGCATCATAAGTATTGACGGGAAATGAAAAATCCATATATTTGCGCTGAAGTTTTTCATAGTTTAAGTTTAGGTTAAGTAGCGGGGCGGTCACTCAGTGTGATTGCCTCGTGAATTTTTTATACCGGTCTTGCATCGGCCGGATATGAAAAAGGACTGCATTTCTGCAGTCCTTCAAGTGACCCCAACAGGATTCAAACCTGTAACCTTTTGATCCGTAGTCAAATGCTCTATTCAGTTAAGCTATGGGGCCGGAAAAATATCTTTCGTCAGGCGTTTTCCTCTTTCACGATGGCAAGTTTCTTTTCCTTAATCCTGGCCTTCTTACCGGAAAGTTCCCTCAAGTAGAAAATCCTTGCCCTGCGCACCTTGCCGACCTTGTTCAACTCTATTGAGTCGATGAACGGTGATGCAAACGGGAAAATCCTTTCAACACCTACTCCGTTTGAAATCTTCCTTATGGTGAATGTCTTGGTGGCTGGAGAAGCTCCCTTGATCTGTATCACTACACCTTTGAATTTCTGGAGTCTTTCCTTGTCACCTTCCTTAATCCTGTAAGTGACTGTAAGTGTGTCACCTGCCTTGAACTTCGGATAGGTAGCCACTTTCTCGTTGGCAAAAGCCTGCTCTACAACTTTAATCAAATCCATTGCTCTAAAATTTTAATGGCAACATTACGCATTTCCAATGCCCGGCGCAAGAGGTTGCTTTGATTTTGGGACTGCAAAGGTACGAATAAATTTCAACTAAGCAAATTTTTTTGAAAAAATCATAGCCTTCGCGCCTCATTTGTTTCAGAACATGTCTCTGAGCCTGTCGAAGAAGCTTTTATCCTCCTTGCTCGGATCCGGCTTGAAACTGTCGCTTGAGGCAAGTTTTCCCATTATCTCCTTTTCTTCCCTGTTAAGTTTCTTTGGAATCCAGACAATGAACTTGACGTACATGTCACCTGTTCCGTAGCCGTTGACTGTCGGAAGCCCTTTCCCTTTAAGCCGGATGACTGTACCGGACTGTGTGCCGGGCTCGACCTTCACATTGTATGTACCGTCCAGGCACGGGATGCTGACAGTAGCGCCCATTACCGCTTCCGGAACTGAAATTATTTTCGTGTATACCAGATTGTTCCCGTCGCGCTTGATGTCAGGATGCTCCACCTCGTTGATGACAATAAGGAGGTCGCCGTTTATGCCGTTGTTCTTGGCGCAGTGCCCCTGTCCTCTCATCGTCAGCTGCATGCCGTCTTCCACTCCAGCCGGAATCTTGACCCTTACAGTCTCTTTCTTGCGCACAAGACCTGTTCCGGAACATGTGTGGCACGGGTTGGTCACAATCTTGCCCTCGCCGTTGCACTGCTGGCATGTGGAATAGGTGACAGTCTGTCCGAAAAAGCTGTTGACCACTCTCTTGATCTGTCCGGTTCCCTTGCAGGAAGGGCAGACCTTGATGTCGGAACTGTTCCTGGCACCTTTCCCGTTGCAGTCCGGGCACGGTACGTTCCTTTCTATCTGTATTTCCTTTTCCGTACCCTTGGCGATTTCTTCGAGTGTCAGCCTGACACGGACACGTATGTCACGGCCCTTGTAGACTTTCTGCCCGCCGGACTGCCTCTGGCTGTCGCCTCCGAATCCGCCGAAGCCTCCGAATCCGCCGAAACCTCCGCTGAATCCACCTCCGAACAGGTCTCTCAGGATATCGTTCAGGTTTCCGAAACCTCCGCTGAAGTCCGGCCCGGCCTGTCCGTCGAGCCCTGCATGTCCGAACTGGTCGTATTTGGCCCTTTTCTCCTTGTTGCTCAGGACATCGTAGGCCTCCGCAGCTTCCTTGAACTTTTCTTCGGCTTCCTTGTCACCCGGATTCTTGTCCGGATGGTACTGGATAGCCTTTTTCCTGTATGCTTTCTTGATTTCCTCGTCCGTGGCGTTCCTGCTCACTCCGAGGACTTCATAATAATCCCTTTTTTCTGCCATGACATGTCTCCTTATCCTAAATGCCGACGACTACCTTGGCGAATCTTACCACTTTCCCGTTCAGGGTGTAGCCGGTCTGTATGACATCGTACACCATTCCCTTCTTCTCCTCTTCCTGTACCGGGAATTGTGCTACGGCCTCATGCAGGTCCGTGTCGAATTTTGCGCCCATGGCCTCTATCCTGCTGAGTCCCTTTGACTGCAGATAGTTTGTGAGCTTGCTGTAGATGAGTTCGGTCCCCTCCTTGGCTGCAGGGTTGTCATCAGACTTGGCCAGTGTGGCCATCGCCCTTTCGCAGTCATCGAGGACTGGCAGAAGCCCCTTGATAGTTTCTGCGGAGGCTACATTCACCAGGTCCAGTTTCTCCTGAGAAGTCCTCCTTCTGAAATTCTCAAATTCGGCCATAAGCCTGATATAATCATCCTTTTCCTTGGCTATCTTGTCATTAAGATCCTTAATCTCCTTTTCAAGAACTTCGATCCTGTTTTTTTCCTTTTTCTCCTTTCTGGACTCATGTTTTTCCCCGGAAGCCTCCTTCGTTTCGGTTTTTCCTGCTTCCTGAGATTCCGGAATCTCCTTTTCGAGTTCCTTTTCCTGTCCTTCAATATTTTCCTGTACCATATCTTCCATTTTCTTTTCCATTGTCAATCCAATTAACCGATTCCCACCATACAAATTATCTGCCACCTCCCGACACCCTGCCAATTTGTCATGGAAGCGTGCGGAACATGACAGACAATATTGTCATGTCCCGCGCCACGGGAAATTCCTCCGTCAATACGAAAAAAGAGGAGGGCCTCAACGGCCATCCTCTTCCTCCGGAACCCGTGGGTCCGATTGCTTTGATGTATTAAGGATTTGGTATTGAATGTCAGGCTTCAATTTTTTTGTACCGCGGTACAAGTGTTTTCATAATAGTCCAAGCTATAAGGTAAGCAACGGCGCAGCAGCAGAATACTATCATATATCCGGCGGTCTTCCCTTCGAATCCCAGGAACTGGAACGCTGTCCCGGCATTCTCTGAATAAGTGAAAAGCGCTCCGGCACCTTTCTGTATGAAGAAGGAGCCTATACCGCCTGCCATTCCGCCGATTCCGGTGATAGTGGAAATCGCCGATTTCGGGAACATGTCACCGATAGTGGAGAACAGGTTTGCGGACCATGCCTGGTGTCCCGCTCCTGCCAGTCCTATGATAATGGCCGGCCACCATACGGAAACGGCTCCCGCGCTCTGCGCGAACAGTGCAGGCAGCGGCAGGAATGCGAATATCAGCATGGCGAGCATTCGACCGTTGTAAGGGTTCATCCCTTTCTTTTCCACGAACAGTTTAGGAAGATATCCTCCGAAAATGGACAGTATGGTCACGATGGCATAAAGGGTGGTTATGAGGGCCACTCCCATACCGGAACTTGAAGCGTAGCCGTACTGGTCCGAGAAATAGGCAGGAGCCCAGAACAGGTAGAACCACCATACGCCGTCAGTAAAGAACTTTCCGACGATGAATGACCATGTCTGTCTGTATGTGAAGCATTTCCACAGGGATATGCTTTTATCTTTTTCCTTTCCTGAAGTGTCGGACTCTATTTCTTCAGCGGTGTAGTCCTGGTTTATGTACTCGAGCTCGGCCTTGTTTACATGTTTCGACTTTTCCGGCTTGTTGTACATGAATACCCAGAATCCCATCCAGATGTAGCCGAGGGCACCGATTATGACGAATGCCATTTCCCAGCCGCCGCCTACTCCTTGATCCTTGAAGAACTGTGCGAGGACAGGGATGGTCGCAGGAGCGATAAGGGCTCCGATGGATGCTCCCGAGTTGAATATGGACGTGGCGAACGCCCTGTCTTTCTTCGGGAAATATTCTGCCGTCACTTTTATGGCGGCAGGGAAGTTTCCGGCCTCACCGAGAGCAAGAATGCACCTTGCTGCCAGGAAAAGCCAAACACTGGTGGAAGCTATCGCGAGCGCTGCAGTGGAGCCAGCCTGGATAGCAGTCATGGCAGCGGCGCTTTCATAACCTTCGATATGTACTGTCAGCCAGCCGCAGATGGCATGGAGGCAGGCTCCGGTGGACCAGATGCCTATGGACCAGAGATATCCTTTCTTGGTCCCCATCCAGTCTACGAACTTGCCGGCGAAAAGCATGCATACGGCATAGACGATAGAGAAAATCGCCGTGATTGTTCCATAGTCATTGTCTGTCCAATGGAATTCCGGCGCAATGAAGTCTTTCCAGGTGAGAGACAGTACCTGTCTGTCGAGGTAGTTGACGGTAGTGGCCACGAAAAGCAAGACCACCATCCACCACCTCCAATTGGTCATCAGTTTTTTACTTGTTGTCTGTTCCATTCTTGATTATTGTGTTGGGCGTCGGCAGACGCTTTGAAAGGGACCGTCAGCCTTGCCGCTTCCGGCCCCGGTGTTGTTTAAATGATTATCGTACTTCCTTTATTATTGCAAGCGCGTCCTTGCAGAGTTCTGTAATTCTGCTCCATTCCCCGGCCGCAATCACGTCCTTTGGAAAGAGGTTGCTTCCCATTCCGACACATGTCACTCCGGCCTTGAACCAGCCTTCGAGGTTCTCTCTGGTCGGTTTTACTCCTCCGGTGACCATGATCTGGCTCCACGGCATA
>DVIP01000138.1 GCA_018711225.1 Candidatus Cryptobacteroides intestinipullorum
ATGCCAGAACGGCGGTAGTGGTCGCGTGTGCCGAAAAATGCGAAGAAACTGTCACCGCCTCCGCGCAAAAGGCTGTTGTCAAGGGCCTTTCGTCTTAGAGAAAGATATTTCCGCATGACACCGTAAGTAAAATGCAGTTTCTGCCGATCCCCTTCTTTCGGCCTGTATATCCGGTCAACAAGGGCAGTCACTCCGGGTATTCGGGTGAGGAATGCCAGATATCCCAGATAGAGAGGTGCATTCAGCGACGGGGAAACCAGAATATGCGGAATCCCCTTTATGCCTATGGCATGGAGAGACCCCAGGGACTCCCCTATTATCAGGTCCGGGCGAAGTTCCCTTACCCATGCGTCTATCTGTCCGGCGGCTATGTCCGGATTAAAACTGTAGGTCCTGACTGTAACGCCGGCTATATGGCCTTTTAGGATGGAGGGTATCCGGCTGTCTCCGCCCCCTCCCATGCCGTGAATGTAAAGTATAGTCTTCTCCCCGCTCATTGCCTGATAAGATATTGTCCGGATATCGTTTCCGGCGCAAAAATAGTCAATTCATGCTTAAGATAAAATAAGAAAATAATGCGTATATTTGTAAAATTCTGCCGGAAAGGGCATGAACAGACGAGTTTTTATTAAAATATTTATTGCCAATAATGAAGAAAATAGTATTGACGGCGGCTATGGCTCTGATCGTGTTGTCAGGCTCCGCTCAGGAGAAAAAAGACTCCACTGTGAAGAAAAACACTGACTATGAGTTCACTGTAATCAAGGAAAACCCTATAACATCCATCAAGGACCAGTACCGTTCCGGTACATGCTGGTGTTTCTCAGCACTTTCCTTCCTCGAGTCGGAAATCATGAAGGAGAAGGGAATCGACAGTCTGGACCTTTCTGAAATGTTCGTTGTCTCCAAGTCATACCACGACAGGGGCATAAAGTACGTGAGACTGGACGGACATCTCAATTTCGGGGCCGGCAGCTCATTCGGAGACGTGCTGCACGTGATAAAGGACTACGGAATCGTGCCGCAGGAAGTGATGCCTGGACTGAACTACGGGACAGAGAAGCCGGAACATTTCGAAATGGACGAGGCTCTGAAAGGGTATGTGGAAGCCATTGCCCAGAACCCGAACAGGACCCTTACGACTGCGTGGGTGAACGGACTGGACGGCATTCTGTCCGCTTATCTGGGAGAGATTCCGGAATCTTTCGAAGTGGACGGCACGACATATACTCCTGAAACCTACAGGGATTACCTCGGAATCAACCCGGATGACTATGTATCACTGACTTCATTCATGCATCATCCTTATTATTCGCAGTTCATCATAGAAGTCTGCGACAACTGGAGGTGGGACTCGTCATATAACCTTCCTCTCGACGAATTCATGGAAGTGATGTATAACGCAATAGAGAACGGTTATACGATTGCATGGGGCTCCGATGTGAGCGAAACCGGATTTTCCCGCAACGGTGTAGCCATTGTTCCTGATGTGGACAAGAAACCGGGTGCCGGTTCAGACCAGGAAAGATGGATAGGCAAGTCCGAGGAAAGTGCCGAAGCACAGCCTGCCGCCGAAGGTGAAAAGGTCATTACACCGGAAATGAGACAGGACGGCTATGACAGGAAGACCACCACCGATGACCACGGGATGCAGATATACGGTATAGCCAAAGACCAGAACGGCACTAACTATTTCATGGTCAAGAACTCATGGGGCGATGCAGGCAAATATGACGGTATCTGGTACGCCTCCGATGCATTCGTAAGATACAAGACTCTGAACATTGTGGTGAACAAGAACGCCATACCTAAGGACATCAGGAAGAAACTCGGGATAAAATAATAATGGCGGACAATGAATATCGTCAGGCATATTCCCAACACAATCACATCCATGAACCTGCTGTGCGGGACCGTGGGTGTGATTTGTGCTTTTGACGGCAGGGCGGATCTGGCTTTCCTGCTGATGCTTGCCGCAGCCGTATTCGATTTCTGCGACGGATGGAGCGCCAGGATGCTGAAAGCCTACTCCCCTGTCGGAAAGGAACTGGACTCAATGGCCGATCTGATCAGTTTCGGACTCCTTCCTGCCGTGATGTTCCATACGGCCGTATGCAATGCGGGCGTCACTGGCATAGTGAAATTCATCCCACTGCTGCTTGTCGTTTTTTCAGCGCTGAGGCTGGCCAAGTTCAATACGGACGATACCCAGACCGAAAACTTCAAGGGACTTGCGACACCGGCATCCGCCATGATTACGGGATCGTTCATATACAACGTGACCTGCAGCCAGGACAGCATTATGACCGGAGCTTTATCCAGTCCGCTCTTCATAATAACATCGACAGTGATCCTCTCGGCTCTGATGGTCTGCAGGATTCCCATGTTTTCGATGAAATTCAAGAAAAGCGACAAGGCAGAATCCCCGCTCTACAAGATGAGGCTGGCATTTATCGGAATCTTCTGTGCATGCATCGTGCTTGTGGCCCTGCTCGGACTGAACTGGTCCATGATCATACTCCTGAGCTTTGTCATCTACGTGCTGATGAATGTCATCAATGCAGTCTTTACAAAAAAATAGGGAACACGGACGGCAAATGTCCGCATTCCCTGTTTTCCTTCAGTTTCCGGAATTCTAATAGTTCTCGGAATGAATCTTGAAATAACTCTTCGGATGCTTGCATACAGGACACATTTCCGGAGCTTTCTTCCCGATCACGATATGGCCGCAATTGGAGCATTCCCATACCATATCCTGGTCCTTTGAAAATACAAGTCCGTCCTTCACATTAGCCAGAAGCTTGCGGTAACGCTCTTCATGCATTTTTTCAATGGCTGCCACCTTCTCGAACAGGACAGCGATTTCCGTAAAACCTTCTTCACGCGCCTCCTTGGCAAATCCGGCATACATGTCGGTCCATTCGTAGTTCTCGCCCTCTGCTGCATCGAGCAGGTTCGCATCAGTAGCAGGGATGTCACCGCCATGCAGGAGCTTGAACCATATCTTGGCATGCTCCTTCTCGTTGTTTGCAGTCTCCTCGAAGATAGACGCTATCTGCACATAACCGTCCTTCTTGGCCTTGGAAGCATAATAGGTGTATTTGTTCCTGGCTTGTGACTCGCCGGCGAACGCAGCCTGGAGATTCGCCTCGGTCTTTGTTCCTTTCAGATCTTTCATTGTCTTTAATTTAGAATTATTAAAAATTAATAGATTTTTCACAAATATAGTGAATTAAATTATAAATCCAAAGGATTCTCAGCGCAGTTTGTTCTTTTCGAAATGATTCCTGACCCTGAGGAAATACCATATCACTCCGGCAGCATTGACTGCAAGCGCCGCCCAGAATGCGGTATGATACCCGAAATGCTCAGAAAGCATCCCGCCTGCGAGTACGCCGAGTCCGAGACCGGCATCCCACGAGGTCAGGATTGATGAATTGGCCGTGCCGCGCTGACTGTTTTCCGCAAGGTTCACGAACATGTTCTGGAAGGCCGGATACATGTGGCCGTTACCCAGGCCAATGACGAAGGCTGATGCATAATAACCCACAGGATTCTTCAGTGCGGCAAACAGGAAATAGCCGGCCAGAGAAGCCAGGCATCCGACCGAAGCATTGTAACTGACCCTGTTTTCCTTCAGTGCCTTCGCTCCCGTCAGTCTGGAGATTATGAGTCCGACCGCAAACAAGGTGAAAAATACCCCGGTCCCTCCGGTTATGCGGAGTTCTTCCTTGCCGTATATGGCCACGTATGTGGAAACCACTCCGTAGCTGAACGAATAGCACATCATGGACAGTGCCTCCCTCCATCCGTTCAGCAGGAAAAACCTGTCGAGTGAAATCACCTTCTTTCCAGGAACCGTCTCCCTGGCCGGAAGGCTGATAGTCGAATCCAGGAGCAGTCCTGCAAAGGAAAACGCCGTGGAAATCCAGAACAAGGCATGGAAATCCCCCTTGAAGGCCTCCAGCATATAGATTGCCAGGACCGGTCCCAACGCCGTCGCAAGGTTGTTGCTGAGTCCGTAATAACCTATGCCCTCTCCCCTTCTGGAAGAAGGAAGCACATCTATGGCGACCGTACTGGCGGCAACTGTCGTGGCTCCGAACGGCGCCCCGTGCAGGGTCCTGAATATTGTGAACATCGTCAGGGAACCGGCTACGATATATCCGAAAAATATCAGGAAAAACAAGAAATTGCACAACATCAGGACTGTTTTTCTCGGATAATTGTCCACCACATAGCCGCTGAACGGCCTTATCACCAAAGCCATCAGAGTATACCCCGCCAGAGCCATGCCGATGGTATCATTAGTGGCCCCGAACTCTTCACTCAGATAAAGGGGAAGAAGAGGTACGATAAGGGTGAACGAGAAATTGAGAAGAAAGTTTCCCGTCCAGATCTTAAGATAATTCCCGTTCCAAAGTTTCTCTGCCATACCTCGGTCGTATCAAACAAATTGACAGTGTGCCATACTGACACATCATCTTAAAAGGGCTGTTGCAAAATTTGTTTTTTGCAACAGCCCCATACTCGTGCCGGAATATCAGAAACCTATCCGGCCCTGTCAATATTCTGCAAACTTATTTGCTGATGACACGTGCCATCTCGCAAACCTTGTTTGAATAGCCCCACTCGTTGTCATACCATGAAACCACCTTCACGAAAGTAGGATCGAGCTGGATTCCGGCCTTGACATCGAAGATGGAAGTATGGGAGTCGCCGCGGAAGTCAGTAGAAACGACAGCCTCGTCAGTATATCCGAGGATACCTTTGAGTTCGCCCTCTGATGCCTTCTTCATGGCAGCGCAGATTTCCTCGTAAGTAGCCGGTTTCTCGAGCTCTACAGTGAGGTCAACTACTGATACGTCTGAAGTAGGCACACGCATTGACATACCTGTAAGTTTGCCGTTCAGTTCAGGAAGGACTTTGCCTACAGCCTTGGCTGCACCTGTAGATGAAGGGATGATGTTCTCAAGAATACCGCGGCCGCCTCTCCAGTCTTTCTTTGAAGGACCGTCAACAGTCTTCTGAGTGGCAGTAGCTGCGTGAACAGTGGTCATGAGGCCTCTCTTGATACCGAATGTGTCGTTCAGCACTTTGGAAATAGGTGCAAGACAGTTCGTGGTGCAAGATGCGTTAGAAATGATAGGCTGACCTGCGTAAGTCTTGTCGTTTACGCCATATACGAACATCGGAGTGGCATCCTTTGAAGGAGCTGACATGATGACTTTCTTGGCACCGGCCTTGATGTGTGCGGAAGCGAGTTCTTCAGTAAGGAAGAAACCGGTAGATTCCACTACTACATCTACACCGAGAGCACCCCAAGTGATGTTTGAAGGGTCTTTCTCTGCGAAAATCTGGATCTTGTTGCCGTCTACGATCATGTAGTTGCCCTCTACTTTCACGTCATGGTTGAAATGACCGTGAACTGAGTCATATTTAAGCATGTAAGCCAGATAATCAGCATCCAGGAGGTCATTGATACCTACAACCTGAATGTCGTTTGAGAAATTCTCAACAGCTGCACGGAATACCATACGGCCGATACGACCAAATCCGTTAATACCTAATTTAATCATTTCCTTATGTTTTTTAAAGTAAAACTTCAAGCCTTTTCCAAGGAGATTCCGCCTGTTTCCAAGGGTCTCTTGAAAATCTCTGCAAAATTAAGAAAAAATACGAAGATTCATAGAGTCCGGACCTATTTTTTAGAAAAATTAAAACATACTGCCTATATTTGTGCGAAGTACATTCAGTATTGGGTACAAAACGGACAATTTTTTTGCATCATGAACATATTACTGACCAATGACGACGGCTACAAGGCAAAGGGTATCGGTATTCTCGCGGACATCCTGAAAGATTTCGGCGAGGTGACAGTAATCGCCCCGAAAAGACACCAGTCAGGCATGTCGATGGCCGTGTCAATGGGCGGACAGGCCATAGCATACAAGGAACTCGGGGACAGGAACGGAGCCAGATGGGCATATCTGGATGCCACTCCGGCCAGCTGCGTGAAATTCGCCCTGAACGGGATTGTCCCGATACCACGTCCGGACATAGTGGTATCAGGAATAAACCACGGCTCGAATGCGGCCTCCGCAGTATGTTATTCCGGGACACTCGGGGCTGCAGCGGAAGCCGCCCTGGACGGAATACCCGGAATCGGAGTCTCTTTGGATACATCCGATGCGGACGCCGGTTTCGGTACAGTCAGGAAATATCTGCCGGATATACTCGACAGGCTTCTCGCCTCCCTGCCCACGGCCTACGGTGTCTATTACAATATAAACTTCCCTGACGAAAACATTCCAGTACTGGGTACAAGGACCGCGTCCCAGGGAATGGGAAGATGGATAAAAGAATACCTCCCGTGGGACAAGGAGACTTTCAGGAAACTCGGACTGCCGGAAAATTACGGGGACTCGGCTGCAGCCGGAGACGGGGAGAGGCTATTCATCATGTCTGGTGAATTTCTGGACGACGAAAGGAATCCCCGGGATGCCGACCACAGGTACAACAAGGCCGGCTACATAAGCATCGTGCCCCATAACATTGATTGTACGGACCGGACGGAGCTGATGAGGCTTAGAAAACTCGGATTTAACACTAATTATTGATTTTCAATATATAAAACATTTAAGTTTTAGATTGAAACTTTTTTGTTACATGAAATTCAGGGAGATCAGACACAATGAAATACTATATTATAGCAGGTGAGGCATCGGGAGACCTGCACGGTTCGAACCTGATGAAGGGAATCTATGCAGAAGACCCGGAAGCTGTCATCAGATTCTGGGGCGGAGACCTGATGAATGAAGTCTGCAGGACATGCGGACGTGCCGGAAAAACGGAGGGCGAAGGACTCGTGCATCATTACAGGGAAGATGCCATTATGGGATTCTGGGAAATCCTGACACACGGCCGCAGGCTTCTCAGGAATGTATCGGAGTGCAGGAAGGATATCCTGCGATGGAAGCCGGATGTGGTAATCCTGATTGACTACCCTGGTTTCAACTTCAAGATAGCGGCTTTCTCCCATTCGCATGGAATCAGGACATTCTACTATATTGCCCCCAAGGTATGGGCATCGCGTGAAGGAAGAATCCGGAAACTGAAAGAATACGTGGACCGTCTGTACATAGTATTTCCGTTTGAAATCCCGTATTTCAAGTCAAAAGGGGTCGATGCCGTGTATCTCGGGAATCCGCTGGTGGATTCGATCGTCGGCTCCAGGGCCATGAACGAAAGCCGGGAGGATTTCCTGAACAGGAACGGTCTGGACGACAGGCCGGTGATAGCCATGCTTGCCGGCTCCAGAAAAGGGGAAATCAGCACCATGATGCCGGTACTCACCGAATTTGCGGCCAGGATGCGGAAAATTCCGGAATACAGGGACTACCAGTTCCTGGTGGCGGGGGCGCCTGCCAGAAACATGGACGATTACTCCCCGTATCTGCACGAAGACTATGAAAAATCAGGCATCAGGGTGCTTTTCGGCGAAACACAGTCCATCATCAGGCATGCAGAAGCCGCAGTAGTGAATTCCGGCACCGCCTCCCTGGAGACTGTGCTGCTCGGCACACCGCAAGTCGTGGGCTATATAGGAGGGAAAATCTCATACACGATAGCAAAACACATAATAAAGGTGAGATACATCAGTCTCGGAAACCTTATACTGGACAGGCTTGCCTTCAGGGAACTCATCCAGGACGACTGCAGTCCGGAAAACCTTGTCCTCGAAGTGAGGGCCATGATCGAAGACAGTGCCTACAGGCAGAGGATGCTCGGAGAATATGAAATGATAAAAAAAGCCCTCGGCGGTGCCGGGGCTTCAAAAGCAGTGGCTGCGGACATGATCAGGAACGTTCCTTGATTATGCCCAGCCTGTATGCCTGCAGAAGTTTCTTGAGATCTTCTATCTGTATCATCAGCTCCCTGCCCTTGTCAGTGTCCTTGACCATCATCCTCTGGCTGCTGAGTTCTACCAGCTGTGTGGTGGACTTGATATCCTGGCCTTCCTCTATGGCTTTCTGAGTGGATGAAAACGGCTCGTGCTGCACCAGCT
>DVIP01000016.1 GCA_018711225.1 Candidatus Cryptobacteroides intestinipullorum
GACTATCTTCGTGTGTTCTCCGGCCCTGGTTATAATGGTCTTGATTTCGTGAGGCGTCAGGTTCTGTGCTTCGTCCACGATAAAATAGACACGGCCGAGACTCCGTCCGCGGATATAGGCAAGCGGTGAAATAAGAAGTTTTTCGCTCTTTATCATCTCTTCTATTTTTCCTGCCTGTTTGCTTCCGGGCCTTACGGCATCCTTAATGACATTCAGGTTGTCAAGGAGCGGCTGGACGAAAGGACCCATCTTGCTTTTCTGGTCTCCCGGCAGGAAACCGATGTCCTGGTTCCCCAATATTACTGTCGGACGCGAAAGAATGATCTGTTCGAAATCCCTTTCCTGTTCGAGGGCTGCGGCCAGTGCCAGCAATGTTTTTCCCGTACCGGCGCCTCCTGTCAGTGAAACAAGCTGTATGTCGCGGTTGAGGCAGGCATCCAGCGCGAATTTCTGTTCATCGTTCCTCGGCGATATTCCGTAAGCATACCTGGCTTTCACCAGGACAATCTTGCGGCTCTTGTCATCATATCTTGCACATATATTGGTATGCTGCCCGTTCTTTTCCATCCGGAACTTGTAGAGTTGGTTCGGCATCGGCTTTTCGCTGCATAAACTCTCGTATGGAATGCTGCCCTGCCCGAATGCAAGCCCCTGAATCGCGTCCCAATCGGGATTTTCCACTATGACCACTTCATTGCGTGTGTATTCCACGCGCGATTCCTCTATCTTGTCTGTCAGATAGTCCTGTGCCTCCATTCCGACAGCCTTCGACTTCATCCTCAGATTGATGTCCTTGGTGACGAGGGCCACGAATCTGTCAGGGTTGTGATCCCTTACCCAGATGGCGGTAGCCAATATCCTGTGATCCTGGGTGTCATCCTGGAAACAGCCTTTCAGATCGTCAGGGAAAGGATGGTTCAGTTCTACCTTGATCCTCCCGAGCCCCCTGCCTATCGGTATTCCGTTCTCTCCGAACATGTTGTTCCCGCTCAGCCTGTCCAGTTCCCGCATGAATCCCCTCGCGTTGTAGCTCAGGTTGTCATTGCCTTTCTTGAACTTGTCCAGTTCCTCCAGGACGGCGACGGGGATTACGATGTCATTGTCCTGGAATTTCCTGACAGCCATGAAATCATGCAATATTATATTGGTGTCGAGGATGAATATTTTGGGTTTTTTGCCGTTTTTTCTATTATTTGTTCCCATATCGCCGGAATATAAAAATGTCAGAGTATGAAGGACTTTCAGTCCTCGCCTTCGGAACAGTGGCCGAGCACAAGGGATGCCAGGATGTCGGAGACTCCCGGGTGCCGTCCTTGAAGGATGCCGAACCCGGAGTCAGGTACCGGATGTCCCAGAGGGAAGTAGGCTATGTCCTGCAGGAGCATTTGCGAGTCGATGTAGTCGTAGTCATCATCCCGGATCTGCACGAGGACTCCCGGGATTTCGGAAAACAGTATTCTGACGGGATCCGCTTCGCCTGCGGCCCTTCCTATACCGCTGATATCTATCTTTATGCCGTAATCGCCGCACATGGAAGCGGCTGCGGCTGCCAGTCCTCCCGGGCCTACTGTCGTCCCGGAAATTATGACCCCGTCCTCTATAAGTTCCCTCACCACTTCGAAACAGTCGATGAAATAGTCCGGGTCCTGCACGGAAGGTGCCTTGTCTCCGCTTACTCCGGCCGCCCTTTCAAGCAGGGAATCCCCAAGCCGGAAACTGCATGTGTCGAAAGGAATGTAAATCAGCCACGAATCGGGGTCTCCGATCAGTTTGTTCCCGCATTTGGCGTCATCGGCCATCCAGCAATAGTGCGGCTCTCCGGCCTCCTGCTCGTTGAAGAAATCATATTCGTTCTCGGCCTCCTCATCCTTCGTCACATCGGCATTCACGCGGAATTCCACGTCAGATGACCCTGACGATTTCACGAAAGAATAACTTTCAAGTCTGATTCCAAGGCCGAATATGTACTGGCTTGCCGCCTCGGCCGAAAAATAGAAGGCCGCCATGTTCCCCAGCGGTACATTGTCCCATTTCCATCCGGCATCCAGCTTGAGGTCTTCAAGTGTGAAATGTCCCTTTTTCCACAATGCGGAAATCAGTTCACCGGCGATTTTCCGTCTTGTGTAGGATTTCGGATAATGTGCGGCATTATGAGGTACATTATCCTTGATTTCCATTATTCTGTCGAGATATGCCGTGACAGACTCCCTGTCATAGACCGTTTTTTTCGGTGTCGGATCCGTGATTTCGTCCACTATACTGTCGTATGTGCCCGGATTCTGTTCCGTACTCCGTGTTCCGGCAGGCATGCAGTCATCAAGCATCTGGGCCGGAGTGTAGTCCATCTGTACCCCGTCGATGACGTACGGCGAATACAAGGCTGAGACTGAACGTTTCATAGAAATCGAATTTTCGTTAAAGTTACAAAAATTCAAGAATCGGACAGCCAAAAAAAGAAAAATTTTCTACCGTGTATGACGATGGAAGGGCAGGAAAACTGATCTGTTCGTAATTTGAGAAGTTCGTTCCTTCGATTGCAAAACTTCCGTTTTTCCCTGTCACAGTCTTGTTCATGGTCTCCATAGCCGATACTTCGATATTCTGAACGGGGACATTGTTTTCGTCAGTGACTTTCCCGCTCACCTGGAACGTGGTGTAAGGAGAGCCGTATTCGACTCTGCAGGATACTACGATGCTGAAACCGAGTAAGGAGAGCCCCCTTACGCCGGACTTCGTCCTCTATAGAGGTAATTCGATGAAATTCATTCCATTCATTTCATCGAATTCACGTTATATTTTATTGTCCGCTGAGAAGATGACCGATGCTGGGAAATTGTTGCAATAAATTCTTATTTTTGTGTTGGAACAGATGGTTTGAGATAATTATGGAATATTCGGACGAAGAATATAATGCAATGATAGACAGGCTTTTTGTGCGTTTCCCGTCTTTTCAGAACGTGGGCGGGCAGGCATACAAGCCAGGACTGGACAATATGATCTTTTTTGACCAGCTGTCCGGCCATCCGCACAGGAAATACGTTACGGTACATATCGCGGGAACCAACGGGAAAGGCTCTGTCTCCAATATGCTGGCTTCCGTGTTCGCGGCGTCGGGGCTGAAAACAGGCCTTTACACATCCCCTCACATCCTTGATTTCAGGGAACGCATGAGAATCCTTGACGGAAAGACGGGAAAACAGGCAGTGGAGTATATTCCGAAAGAGAAAGTCATGGAATTCGTCGGCAGGTGGCAGGCCACATTCGACCATCTCGACATGTCTTTCTTTGAAATCACCACCATGATGGCTTTCCACTGGTTCGCTTCCGAGGGCGTGGATGTAGCCGTCATTGAGACAGGACTCGGAGGACGGCTTGACAGCACGAATATCATATCTCCGGCAATGGACATCATCACGAATATCGGTCTGGACCATTGCGACATGTTGGGCAATACCCTGGGTGAAATAGCTTTTGAGAAAGCCGGGATCATCAAGCCGCGGACACCGGTTGTGGTAGGGGAGTCTTCGCCCGATACAGATGCTGTTTTCGAACGGAAAGTGCTGTATACGAATCTTCCTGATCCGGAATACATGGGTGACAGGAACCGGATAATGTCCTTGCTGACATTTGCAGACAAGGTAGAGCCTTCGTTGTGGAGGATTAAGGACGAACTGCTGCGTGAAATGGACCTGCAGGGGGCATATCAGGTCAGGAATCTCCGCACGGTCCTGACTTCCCTGGATGTCTTGTGTCTCAGTTGTAAAAACATGCCGGACAGTGTTTTTTCCCACCTGGCGCGGATGATGGAAGAAGAGACAGGGCGGCGGCAGGTGGCAGACGCCATTATCCACACGGCGGCCAGAATGGATTTCCACGGCAGGTGGGAGAGGCTGTGCAGCGATCCGGCAGTTATAGCGGACATCGGCCATAACGCTCATGGCCTGAAATACAATTTCTCCCAGCTTGAAGACTTGCTCCGGACCGGTACGTTCACGGATCTGATAATAATCTACGGTGCTGCCGCTGACAAGGATGTAGATGCGGTTTTCAGTCTTATGCCGGACAATGCCGAATATGTTTTCACCAATGCTTCCGGAAAACGTGCCATGCCCTCAGAAGTCCTGATGGAACGATATTTGACATTCTGCAGCAGTCACGGACTGACGCCTTGCCCGGCAGAGAGTGCAGACACTGTTGCCGGTGCGGTTTCCATGGCTTTTGAAAAGGCCGGAGACCTGAAGAGAAAGTCAGGGGATGCCAGGCCCCTGGTCTATATAGGCGGAAGCACATACGTGGTTTCCGAGGCGGTAGTCCCTGTGAAGGAACACTTGAGATAACCAGGCCAGTCTCCGCCGTTGCAGGCGGGATTGCCGGAAAACCATAATATCATGAAGTTTAGAGGAAGTGGCGGATACATGTCCGCAATCAGATTCCTGTCATTGACGGCAGGCATTTTCCTGACAATGGCAAGCCTTGTGGCGGAAGCCGGAAAAAGAGACCGGGACGGACATGTCCTGATGTCCGAATGGAAAAATTATTACGAGGCTGTGGAAAAGGATTTGCCGCAGACTCAGGAAAAAGTCCTGAAAAAGCTGGTGGAGAAGTCGGCTGACAGACATCTTCCGTGGGACTTTTATGATGCGGTGAGGAAATACTGTTCTGCCGTAAGGTCTTATGACTGGAAACGATACGGAACAGTAACCGACAGTCTGAAAACGGTGGTCGCGGATTACGGTTATCCGGTGGTCTTGTGGAATTTGTCGGATTACCCTTTGTATGAGGAAATCCCGGACCCTGCCGGGCAGGAAATCAGAAAAGACCTGCTCCGGAACAGAAATGACCAGTTCTATGGTAATGACAGATTCATAACCGGAGGCAATCTCCCTGAGGCCATACAGAACAATATCGGCAACGACTATGAGTATCTTCTGTGGTCGATGCTTATGCGCGGTCATGCGTACAGGTCTTCCGGAGACAGGGATTCGCTATGGAATTTCGCCAGGGTTTCGGGAATCATGGCGGAGTATTATGCCGGACGCTATCCTGAAGCCGCATACATCGAATTTCTCGAGGCGGCACACATATCCTCAGACAGTACCTCCATGAGAAAGGCGGCACTGGATTCATTCGTGGAAAAATACCGTGACAAGGGTATAAGGCTTCTGGCTATGGAGGAGCTTTTAAGAATGAAATTCAATGCTCTGGAGAAGAGTCATGCTTCATCAGAGGCATACAGGGAGCTCAGAGAGGAATGTGCAGGATTCGAGAAAGCTTTAAGGGCTGAGAGGGACGAGGCTTCCCTCACGGAGGTATGCACATATCCTGCCCGCCTTGCCGAAACTCTGGATTTCAGCCGTATCACGGCCTCGGTCAAAAAGAATACGGATACCCTGCAGATTGGGCTCCGGAATCTGGACAAGGTGGTGGTAAGACTGATGACCAGGGACAGTACTGTCATTTTCAGACGTTCGGAAGATAATCCGGTGTGCAGCTATTATGTACCTGACACTATATTCGTGAAACTTCCCGCTGCTAATGACGGGGATTATATCATATCATGCAGTGACGGGGACGTGAAGACGGATTTCGCGTACCGCAGATATACATTGGCTATGGCTTGTCAGCAGCAGAAGCAGGGGCTGGCCGTGTTCCTGACTGATTTCAAGAGCGGAAAGCCGGTGAAAAAGGCGGATGTTTCCATATATTATAAGGACAGTCTTGTCCGGTATCTGCCGGGTACTGTCCTCGACGGCTTTACAGTCCTGGATGCGGAAATGAAGCCGGATGACTGGTATTATGTCAGATGCAGTTATACGGATGATTCCGGACTTTTGAGACAGACGGAAAAACAATACGTATCTTCTCCGGGAATTCCGCATAATGACGGCGGCGGCCTGTCGTGCATGTTGCTGAAGAACATGGCTGCATTCCATCCGGGAGATACACTGGAATACAAGGCGATACTGTTCGGAACCGATACTGCTGCAGTGGATGGCAGGGTGCGTTACAGTGTCTGGACGGGAAAGGAGCCTGTCATTGTGGGGCTGCAGGATGCATCCAGGAATACGATAGCCAGAGATACGCTGTACGCCAATCCGTTCGGTTCGGTTTCCGGCCGTTTCGCATTACCGGAAGACAGAAGGAACGGTACTTTCACTTTATATGTGGAGACAGGAGGAAGGATTCTGGCGAGTGATGTCCTGACTGTGGACGAATTCGTGCTTCCTTCTTTCTATGCCGAGTTCGAGGATTCGGGAAAGATATTCTTCCCGGGTGATACCGTGACTGTGCGGGGCAGGGTCGGCAGTTATGCAGGGCTTTCTCTTGCTGCCGCACAGGCCGGTTATACGGTGTCGTTGTCCGGCAGGAAGATTCAGGAAGGCGGACTTGAAATAGCTCCTGACGGAAGTTTCTCATTGTCCTTCTTGGCGGGGAAAGGGAAATATGACCGCTATTACCGTATTGCGGTTAAAGTGACGGATGCGACCGGCGAAAGCCATGAGTTCGGGAAGAGTATCGTAGTGGATGACTGTTATTTCAGCGCTGAAATCGGGAATGCTGCGGACGGTTCCATAGAATTTGCCGGTGGAGGCCGGCTTCCTGACGCCGAGGCTGATTCAGCAGACTTTTATAACGTATCAGCTCTTGAAGGGGATTTCGCAGTAGTTTCTTTCGACTTGAGGAATGCCGGATTCGAGCCTGTGCCGGGAAAGATTTCGTATCAGGTATATTATGAAGGTGAGCCTGTCGTGTCGGGTGATGCCGAGGCCGGGGAGAAGACATGGATAGACCTCTCGTCATGGCCGTCGGGAATTTTCAGACTCAAGGCTGCCGTTGATGTCAGGGGCAGGGAGAAGACCTGTATATGCGATTTGGTGAAGACCTCTGATGACGATGATGTCCTGGGTGGAGCTTTCGCTCACTTCATCAAGGTGCTGCCTTCTGACTGCATAGAGTTTCAGTTCGGGGCTTCGTCCGGACCTGTCTGGGCGGCCGTGCAGCTTTTCGGGGATGAAAACGAGTGTCTTATTTCCGAAATGGTGCATCTTGAGGGGACAAGCGGTTCTGCCGGGTCGTTGAGGGCACTGTCGTATGACTATGAAGACAGCTATCCTGATAATGTTCGTCTTCTCGTGTCATATTTCAGAGACGGTGTTTTCCACATGTTCAGCCGGGATTTCGAGCGCCGTCATGCAGACTTGATGCTGCCACTTTCGTTTTCCAGATTTACGGATAAGGCAATGCCCGGCGGAAATTGTGTATATGAAATACAGACCCTTCCTGGTGTGGAATGTGCGGTATCGGTCTTTGATGTGAGTACGGAAGTTTTCCGTGCCAATCCATGGAGCCGGTATGTGCCGTATCATAACATCCCGTATGTCTATGTCACATCTTCCGGAGGCGGGATATCGGGCTCCGGAAGTTCTCCGGCTTTCCGTTTCGGAAGATTCGGTGAAGAAAGCGCGATACCGTTCCAGATGGTATCTGACGCCCCGAGGTTTTCGGCGAATCTTGCTGGTCCGGCAGCCGGAAATACGATGCTCCAGGAGTCTGTCATGGCCAAATCCGTATCCGTGGAGCAGTCTTCCGCAGCGGACGTGACTGTAAGGAAGAATTTTTCCGAGGCTCTGGCATTCCGGCCGTTCCTGTATTCGGACGAAAACGGAAAGATATTATTCGAGTTCCCTGCAGGTGACAAGCTGTCGACATACGCGGTGTCGGTATTTGCCCATGACAAGTCGATGTCGAACAACGTGCTGAGAAAGGATATGCAGGTGTCCCTGCCTGTGACTGTCTCTGTCATGCAGCCGGGATACCTGTATTCCGGAGACCGTTACGACATGTCAGTTTCCCTGTCCAATGTCTCCGACTCGGATTCTGAAGGTACGCTGTCCGTTTTCCTTTATGACGGAGAGGAATACCGGGATCTGGCTCCGGCCATGGTGATGAGCCGGCCCGTGAAGATACCGGAAGGCTCTGCCATAGGGGAAATTTTCCCTCTGGATGTACCTTCAGGTATAGACACTCTTGGAATCAAAGTCATCTACAGGGCTTCTGAAGGTTTTTCTGACGGTATTTTCGTGACAGTGCCGGTCTTCCCGCCTGTACAGACTTTGTATGAATCCCATTCGGCCCTGCTGCTTTCAGGCATGTCCAGGGATTCGCTTTACAGTGTTCTCAGGTCTGAGTTCGTGAATGTTTCGGGTTACGGTGCGGTTTCCCGGGAAATATCCATATCGGATATGCTTGAAGAAGCTGTTCCGGATTCCATAGCCGGAGCTGATGCACCTGATGTCATTTCTGTGGCCGAAGCCTATTTCTCCGCACGGCTGTCTTCCGTCCTCAGAGGGGAGACCGGGAGAAACGAAAGTGTGGCTGGACTGGCCGGAGAACTCCTTTCATATCAGAATGCCGGAGGCGGATTCGCATGGCTGAAAGGCGGGCCGTCTTCTCCGCTTATGACATCAGTGATTCTCGAGTATCTTTCAGTGCTGGACAGAAGATGCCCTGACAGCAGTGACGAAAGACTTGCCGAAGCCGTATATGATGCCGTGAAATATCTGGATTCATGTTATTTTTCAGATAAGGAAAGCGGATATCTGGCAGGAAGTACGGATATGTGCCAATATCTTTATGTCCGCTCCCTTTACAGTTCTGTACCGCTGACGGTTTCCGTCGGTCGCAGGGAATTGAAGGAGTTTGCCTCGAAAGCCAGAAAATATCTTCTGGGCAAGGAGTCCGATGCTCCAGGATATATTCTGTACAAGGCACGCAGGGCAATGACGGTCATGAATTTCCTGTCATCTGAAGGGGCCGGCGACTCTTATCTGCGTTCTGTCAATATAAAGACTTCCGGAAAACTCCGGGCACGTCTTTCCGGATATATGGAATCTTTAAAGGAATATGCTGTCGCACACAAGTCCGGCGGCTGCTATTACCCGAATGCCGTAATGCCTTTCCGGGGACTGCTGGAAAATGAATTGTATGCGCATTCCATGCTCTGTACTCTGATGTCAGTCTATGCCGCTTCTTCCGGAGACATGGAGGCTGCCGGAATCGCCGACGGGATCAGGCTGTGGATTATGGTGCAGAAGGAAACCCAGGACTGGGACAATGATCCGGCTTTCATGCTGGCCCTGAATGCGGTTTCTGAAGGTTCTCCGGATTTGCTTGCATCAGAAGTGCTGATACTGACACAGAAGTATGAAAGGCCTTTCAGGGAAATCAAGGCTGCCGGCAATGACATGTCCGTCAGATGCCGTTATTTCAAGGCGGATGATACCGTGAAAGATACCGGTATGCCTGGATATCGGGAGATCCGGGAAGGGGAGGTCCTTCATGTCGGGGACAAGATCCTGGCAGTGTATGACCTCTGGAGTGCCGAGAACCGCAGTTTCGTGCGTCTTACGGTTCCGAGATATGCTTCAATGCGTCCGGAGAACCAGCTTTCCGGCTATTATGGAGGCTTTTGGCGCTCTGGAATCCGCGGTTTCGCCCCTTATTCCTACAGAGAGGTGAAATCGGACAGAAGCGTGTGGTATATTGATGTGCTTGCAGAAGAAGACACGAGGATTACAGAGTCTCTGATTGTGACGCAGTCCGGGCTTTTCTCCTGTCCGGTAGCCGGAACCGAATGTCTGTATGCCCCGCATTACAGGGCGAATGACGGAGCCCGGCCTCAGCTGGAAACAGATAAGTCAGGTATTTGATGATAAAAGAAAAGGGGATGACTTTCGGTTTTAAGTCATCCCCTTTAATCTTGTTCCCTGTTGTCTGTATTTCAGCGGAATGATGGGTGTATTTCCTCACTCAGAGTTTTGAAAGACATGCCAGAACATTCTTTTCTATGCGGTCCGGCACATTGGTGCACTCGGCCTTGACGAACCGCTCTCCGGTGATGTTTTCGTAAAGTTCTATGTATCTGTCGGTGATGCTCGCCACTATTTCAGGAGTCATTTCAGGGATGGTCTGTCCCTCTTTTCCCTGGAATCCGTTGGCCATCAGCCATTCGCGTACGAACTCTTTCGAAAGCTGTTTCTGTTTTTCCCCCTTCGCAAGCCTTTCCTCATAACCTTCGGCGTAGAAATAGCGGGACGAGTCCGGAGTATGTATTTCGTCCATGAGATATATCGTCCCGTTCTTCTTCCCGAATTCGTATTTCGTGTCCACAAGTATGAGTCCCATCTTTGCGGCTATTTCAGTACCTCTTTGGAAAACCGCTCTGGTATAGTTTTCAAGCTGTTCGTAATCTTCCCTGCTTACAAGTCCGGATGCGATGATGTCCTCTTTGGAGATATCCTCGTCATGTCCTTCGGCCGCTTTTGTGGTCGGAGTTATTATCGGCTCGGGAAACTTCTGGTTCTCTACCATGCCTTCAGGCATCGGCACTCCGCAAATGGTGCGTTTTCCTGCCTTGTATTCTCTCCATGCGTGGCCTGAAAGATATCCCCTGATAACCATTTCCACCTTGAAAGGCTCGCATTTGTGTCCGATCGTCACCATCGGGTCCGCTTCCGCGATTTTCCAGTTCGGAAGTATGTCTGAAGTGGCGTCCAGGAATTTTGACGCTATCTGGTTGAGCACCTGTCCCTTGTATGGTATTCCTTCGGGAAGGACCACGTCGAATGCCGAAATCCTGTCTGTGACGACCATTACAAGGTATTCGTCGTTTATATCGTATACATCGCGAACCTTGCCTGTATATTTGCCTGTAAGTCCCGGAAATTTGAAGTCTGTCTTGACGATTGCTTCCATCGTTTTTTTTGAGTTTATATATGTTCAAAGGTAGCCAAAATATTTTACCTGTGTCCCGTGCGGAAGTAAAATTTCGGCAAATGTGGAAAACTTGTCCGATGTTGTGGAAAACTCTGTGCGGAGAGATGCAGTATTCCGCCTTTCCCGGATTTAGGTTTATGGAAGCAGCTTTGAAAATGACTTTTTTCATGCAAGAATGCCGGAGATGGCGCACACTTTGATAAATGGACGGTTCGGGTACGGACAGCTGAGGCTCTGGCAGTCCGTATGCTGATGAAAATAAATAAAAAGGAAATTATGAAAAAGTTCATGTTTTTACTGATATTGATGTCAGTTTGGGTTTCAGGGTCGGCCCAGAATAAGGAGACCCTGCAGGAAAGGATCGAAAGATGGAAAAGCGATATGGCGGATTTCAACCAGGGTCGGAAAGGTGTTGAAGACAGACAGGCTGTAATCGACACACTGACATGGCTGCAGGCGCAGAAAGCGTTGAAGGATTCGTCCTTTGTAGTCGAGGCTGATGCCGTGACTTTCAAGTACGGTACCAGGGTCCAGGTCAATTCTACCACGAATTTCGTATCTCTGGACGGTGACAGGGCCGTGATTCAGGTTTCCCCGAGCTACTTCTACGGAGGTCCTAACGGAGTGGGCGGAATTACGGTGGAGGGAGTCGCCTCCAACGTGCAGATATCATACGACAGGAAAGGACGCATGCATTTTTCCATGAACGTGATGGGAAGGGGAGTGAATGCCACTGTTTCGATTTCGGCATATCCGGGAACAAACAGGGTGACTGTCGATATTTCCCCTACGTTCAATTCGAACGACGTGCGGCTTGAAGGCTATCTGATACCGTACGAGCACTCCCGTGTATTCGAGGGCAGTACTATCTGACAAGCCTGGCATGACAATTTGTCGGACTGACGTAATTTATTGTTGAATTGTCCCGGTGACACTTAAATTTATCATGAAATGAAGAAAATGACATTGGCTTTTATACTGGCGTGTGCAGGAATCATGTACTCGTGCCAGAAATTCCCGTCAGTGACTGATGCGGACGGCGAATTCCTCGTTTCGACATCTTATGCGGAGGATACGGATTTCAGTAAATACACTACTTTCACGATTGCTGACAGCATTCTGGTGCTGGACTCCTACATGGGATGCGATACCATAAAGAACGCTTCTACCGACAAGCTTGTCGGGGAATACCGGAAAATGCTTGAAGAAAGGGGCTATACATACGTGCCAAAGGAAGATGACGTGCCGGTATCGGCAGATCTTGCCGTGCAGCTTTCATACGTGGCGGATACGGACTATTATACCGAATATGTGAATCCTTACTGGTGGCTAGACTATCCTGGTTACTGGTCTTCGTATTACTGGGGAGCCTGGGGAGGCGGATGGTATTATCCTTATCCGGTCACTTACAGATTCACTACGCATTCCCTGATGGCCGACATGGCTGACCTTACGGCTCCTACGGGCGAAAACGAGAGCCTTCCCGTAATATGGAGCTGTTTCATAAACGGCAGCGCAGGCTCTTCAAGAGACGACTTGCAGAAATTCGTCGATGCCATAGACCAGGCTTTCGCACAGTCAGAGTACCTTGCCGCCAAATAGACTTATAGGAGGAAATGATGATGAAAAAGATATTTTTAGTGACAGCGGCCGTGATACTTGCGGCAATATGTGCTGACGCGCAGGTCGGCAGACGCTATTATGTGGATGCCGGTTGGCAGTTCAACGGTACTTTCGACAACCGTTTTTCAGAGAGTGCCAATGGCTGGGGCGCTTACATCGAGGGCGGATATTATTTCCTGCCGAGGGTGGCTGCAGGAGTTTTCGCGAGCTTCAATACGAACAACGAGTATTTTCCGAAACAGACTTATGCTGTCGGGAACACGACGGCTGTGACTACCGATCTGTACAATTCCCTCTATCAGATACCGTTCGGAGCTACGCTCAGATACCGTTTCGCATGGAAGAAGGTCCAGCCTTATGCGGAAGCCAAGATAGGCGCCAATTATGCGAGGGAATACCAGTTGTTTTCCACTTACGGGGCGTATGACAGCCAGTGGGGATTTTACATTTCCCCTGAAATCGGCGTGGTGTTCCATCCTTTCAACAAGAGCAACATAGGACTTCAGCTGTCAGGATATTACAGTTATGCCACGAACAGAAGCGAGGCATTCGGACTTGACGGCATCAACAATGCCGGCTTCAAGCTCGGACTTTCGTTCTGAGACGCCGCGGATGCCGGTGATGCCGGAAGGGACAGATAAAAAATCCTGTTTTTCATATTCCGGACCGAAAAAATGTTTATCTTTGAAGATGTGTCGGGGTACGGCACATCTTTATTTTATGCTTATGGACAACAGTACCCATGTAGTGATAATCGCCGGAGGTATCGGCAGCAGGCTGTGGCCGGCAAGTACGCCTGAGACACCGAAGCAGTTCATAGATGTACTGGGTGTGGGCAAGAGCCTTATCCAGCTCACTGTGGACAGGTTCAGGCCATTATGCGACCCGTCCAGATTCTGGGTGGTCACATCGTCCGGATATACGGACCTGGTCAGGGAACAGCTGCCGGAAATCCCGGAGGAAAACATCCTCGCCGAGCCGGAGGCCCGGAATACGGCTCCTTGCATAGCCTATTCATGCTGGAAAATCGCTTCCTCACATCCTGATGCCAACATAGTGTTCACACCTGCGGACGCTTTGGTCCTGAACAGGGATGTGTTCACCGGAGTCATCAAGTCGGCACTCGAATTTTCAGCATCAAGGGAAGCTGTGGTCACTGTCGGTGTCATGCCGACCCGTCCGGAGACAGGCTACGGATATATTCAGGTTTCCGGGGCCGGGACCGGAAAGGTCACCAAGGTCATCTCTTTTCGGGAAAAGCCGGATCTGGCCACTGCGAAAGCGTATCTGGCTGACGGGAACTATCTGTGGAATGCCGGGATATTCGTCTGGAATGCAAGGACAGTAGTTTCCCAGTTCCGCAAATATTCTCCAGGGATAGCCGCTGTCATGGACAGGCTTGCCCCGCATCTTGACACGCCGGGTGAAAATGCCGCCCTGAAGGAGCTTTTTCCTCAGTGCGAAAAGATATCCATAGACTACGCTGTCATGGAGAAGTCTCCTGACATTTATGTCATACCTGCAGAGCTGGAGTGGAGTGACCTGGGAAGCTGGAGTTCGGTGAAGTCCCATGCAAGCCAGGATGCTGACGGTAATTCGGTCGTAGGCGGTGATATAAGGCTTTTCAACTGCCGGAACAGCATGGTACACCTGCCGGCGGTCAGAAAGGCCGTCATAGAGGGGCTGGACGGATATATAGTAGCCGAGAAAGGCGGGGCGCTGCTTATTTGCCGGCTGGCGGACGAACAGAATATAAAGGAATATTCGGCTGACAAATAGAAATGGAAGGAAGACATTACAGGACAGTCATCATTTCGGATGTACACATCGGCTCTGCCCATTCGAAGGTCAGGGAGGCCGCTGATTTTCTGTCAAAGGTGGAATGTGACCGCCTCATAATGAACGGGGACATTATAGACGGATGGCAGCTGCAGAAGAAATCCGCGGACAAGAAATGGAGCCCTGAATATACCAGGTTCGTGGATGTCATAATGAAGATGATGGAGACTAACGGTACGGAAGTGATATACCTGCGGGGAAACCATGACGATTTTCTGGACAATATAGTGCCTCTTTCCCTGGGAAGCGTAAGTATTCTCCAGGATTATATACTGGAATCCGGAAGCCACCGTTTCTTCGTGACTCACGGTGACGTGTTCGACAGCGTGACTTCGAAAATGGAGTGGCTGGCGAAACTGGGGGATGTCAGTTATACCGTCCTTCTCCGGTTCAACAGTATATACAACAGAATCCGGACCCGTCAGGGAAAGCCTTATTTTTCGCTTTCCCAGGCTATAAAGCACAAGGTCAAGCAGGCGGTGTCCTTTATTTCCGGGTTCGAGAAGATGTTGTCCGACCTGGCTAGGTCAAAACATTGTGACGGTGTCATTTGCGGACATATCCATTATCCGGAAGACAGGATGATTGACGGAATCCGGTATATGAACTCCGGGGACTGGGTGGAGTCATTGTCAGCATTGCTGGAAGACGAGGACGGGAACTGGAGGATAATGAAGTACAGGGAGGAATATCTCTGATTGCCTTCGGGGCTGTTGCCTGTATTGGGGTTTTGTGAAACGTAAAAGAATCGGTATGGCGCGCGGTCTGAAATATCTGTTTATAGTCCAGGGTGAGGGAAGGGGACATCTGACCCAGGCTATGGCTCTGGAAAAACTGCTGCTTGAAAACGGGCATCAGGTTGTGGGAATACTGGTGGGAAAGAGCCAGGCACGCAAGCTTCCGGACTTTTTCACCAAAAGCGTTTCAGCCCCGATACGCCAGTTCGACAGCGTGAATTTCCAGCCGACATCCGAGAACAGGACAGTGAACATGCTGAAAAGCGTGATGTACAATATTGAGAAGTTCCCCAAATATCTCAAGAGTGTACTTTTCCTCAAGGATGCCATCAAATCTTCCGGTGCGGATGTCGTGGTGAATTTCTATGAACTGCTGACCGGGATAACATATTTCAATTTCAAACCTGACATTCCGAATATCAGTATCGGACACCAGTACCTTTTCCATCATTCCGGCTTCCATCTGGGTGATTCGGGAATTATGGGAACCGAAGGACTGATGATTTTTACCCGCATGACCGCCATCGGTTCCTGCAAGAAACTTGCGCTGTCTTTCAGAAACATGGCTGATGACGACGAGAAACATATCAGAGTCGTACCGCCGATATTGAGGGAGGCCGTGCTGCAGACTGTCCCGACAGACGGAGGCTATATTCACGGGTATATGCTGAATTCAGGTTTTGCCGAAGATGTCATGAAATGGCACGAGGACCATCCTGATGTGGAATTGAGGTTTTTCTGGGACAAATGGTCGGAGCCGAAGGTGAAGAAGGTGGATGATACCCTGTCGTTCTATCTTCTGGATGACAAGGAATTTCTCAGGCAGATGGCAGGCTGTATGGCGTATGCCAGTACGGCCGGTTTCGAATCCGTTTGCGAGGCCATGTATTTCGGAAAACCGGTGCTGATGGTCCCTTCGCATATCGAGCAGAAGTGCAACGCATTCGATGCCGTGAGGAACGGAGTCGGGATTTCTTCCGATTTTTTCGACCTGTCGTCACTGCTGGAGTTTGCCGGGAATTTCACTCCTGACGAGGCTTTCCCGGAATGGGCGAGATCTGCCCGCCGGCGTATTCTGGAGGAACTGGTCATTCTGTAAATGCCTGCGGAGGGGAGACCCTGTCGGATTTTGAAAAATATTTCAAAATAATTTTGATTATTCAAAATAAACGTATACCTTTGCAATCCCAATTCAGAGAAAGTGATTCTGAAGCGGGGTTGAACGGGAAGATTCGTTAGCTCAGCTGGTAGAGCACAACACTTTTAATGTTGGGGTCTTGGGTTCGAATCCCAAACGGATCACGAACTTGAAATATTGCTTCCTTAGCTCAGTTGGTAGAGCACGACACTCTTAATGTTGGGGTCCAGGGTTCGAGCCCCTGAGGGAGCACGGAAGTAAAAGGCTAATTTAGTGCAAGTCACTGGATTAGCCTTTATTCGTATCCCTATTGCCGATATTTTTCGAATCTCCCAAGCACTGATTCCGGCTGGAAATAAGGGTGTTGTACAGTTCCCTCGTATAGTCGGGATCGGGCGTGTTGAAAAAGACATGTTCTCCCGTGACTGTGACTATGTGGACATAGGGAGGATATCTGAGATTTACGTAGAGCCGGCATTTCCCTGTTCCCTTCAGCCGGAAATGCCCTACCTTGATATGTCTGAATCCGATTCCGTTGGTCCTTAGTACGATTTCCGGCAGTTTGTCCGCAAGTACGACGGATTCGATATCGCAGATGGCTATGGTATGGCTGTAATTTCCTTTTATTGTCAGGCTTTCCCCGTTTAATTCTATTCTGTTCGGACGTGACGCACCCCACAAGGCTATGGCAATTCCCACAGCCACCAGTCCCAATCCGACAATGGACTCTATGTTCATGAATGACATGGTTCAGTGATTTGAAGATCTAATGAGGATAAAGCGGATTCCCGGTTTCATCCACATCCACCCAGTCCGTCACGCCTACCTGCGGGAATGTGACATTGTCGGCATTGATTACGGCGCTGAACCTGTATGAATTGCCTGCCGCAAGCTCTCCGTCAGGTACAGGTACATCCACTTCGTATTTCTTCACGTCCGGTTCCCCGTTCAGGTGAAGGTTCAGGACGAGATGCATCGGCTGGTCTGTCTTGAGAGGAAGCATCGTGTACTGGAGTTTCAGCCCGTTTATCCCCATGGCCGCCGGTGTCGCGTCATATTCGGTGGCCGGCGGGATTATGCCGTCCGAAAGGTCCATTGTGGCCCCCGGTTTGGATGCCGTTATGGTGGCGGACACGATATCCTGGACATATATCCCGGTACCGCTTTCGATTTCGAAGGATATCTGGGTGGCAGAGTGGTTGAAAACAATAGGGACTGATACCTGTGCGGCTGCGATGTCATAATTGTCTATGTTCCACCAGAGGTAGTCCACACCGTTGGACAATGCGGACGAGACCCCGTTTGAGAATACCGGAGGCGTGGCTGAAGTATTTGTCGATACGGCGTAGAAATCGAATGTGCCGTTGCTTACAGACATCTTGTAGCCGCTGTCCCCTGTGAGTGTCCCTGTCTGCTGTGCGGTATATGAACCTCTGGCCACGGCTGAGGTGGAGACGGCATCCGAGGTGGAGCCGTGATATGCATATACCATTACTTTCGTGCCTGCCGAGATCGGGGACATGGATTTGGTGGCGATATTGAGACTTTCCACGGAGGCGTGGAAAGTTATCAGGTTGGAACCCAGGCCGTTTTCTCCCGTATTGTCTGAATTGTTCCCGCCATTGTCTGAAGGCGGAGTCGTGCAGGCCGTGTACGGCACTTCTATTATGATAAGCTCCGTGCATCCTGCCGATAAGGTCATTATGGC